>NZ_SPQM01000160.1 GCF_004570345.1 Blastococcus sp. CT_GayMR20
ACGTGCCCTACGTGCCGAGCGACGCCCTCGCGCTGATGCCCCCGGAGGCACGGCTGCACGAGCCGCGGGAGGCGCTGGACGGCGGAACGGACGGGCTTGCCGTCGCCCGGCGGGTCATCGACGGCGCGTCGTCCTGGCTGGCACCGGGTGGGTCGCTGCTCTTCGAGACCGGGGAGGCCCAGGTGGCCGCGGCCGTGGCAGCCGTCGCAGCCGGCGGCCTCCTCCCGCGCGTCGCCACCGACGACGAGCTCGGGGCGACGGTCGTGATCGGCCGCAACGGGTAGGTCCCGGGCTCAGAGCAGACCGCGGTCGGCGCCGTCGGACCACCACGAGCGCAATGAACCGAGTCCGTCCTCCCCACCGCCCCGCAGCTCGACGAAGCCCAGGGTGCCGAGGTCGTCCCAGATCCACCGCAGCTCCGAGTCGCCCTCGTCGTCCACGGTGCAGGACAGCCGGCCGAGCGGCTCGTCGTCGACGTTCCGGAGCACCACCCAGCCCTGCGGCTGCTCGCCGCTCCCGCACTCGAAGAGATCCTCCAGTTCCTCCGCCCCGCTGTCCTCGACGGCCGAGTCGAAGGCCTCGGCGGCGCCGTCCCCCGCGAGCACGCTGTAGGTGCCGGTCGGCACGTCGTCGGCCTGTCCCTCCGCGGGGCAGCTGAGGCTGCGCAGCTCGTCGCCGGCCGGCGCCTCGACGGTGCAGCCGCCCGGGTCCACGTCCCGCGGCAGGGAGAGCCGCAGCAGGCGCTGGGCGGCGTCCGCCGCGTCGTCGACGGCGTCGTCGGCCCGCCGGTCGGTGACCACGAGCAGGGCCGTGAGGAGCAGCACCGCCAGCACGGTGAGCGCGGCGACCGCCCAGGCCAGGCGGGTGATCCATAGCTGCTTCGCCGCACCTGTCCCGGCGGGCCCGCCGGCCGGCCGCGGCTCCCCGTTGTCCGGTGCTCGACGGACGCCGGGGTCGGGAACGGGGACGCCGCTGGCGGCGAGCACCGACCGGGCCGCCGTCGCCAGCTCCCCGGCCGACTGCCAGCGGTGGTCGGGGTTCTTCGCCAGCCCGCGCAGCACGACGGCGTCCAGAGCGGCCGGCACGGACGGCCGGACCTGCGAGGGCGCCGGGGGCTGCTGGTGCAGGTGGGCGTGCATGAGGGCCACCGGGTCGCCCGGCGCGAAGGGACGCCGGCCGGTGAGCAGCTCGAAGAGCACGCACGCCAGGGAGTAGACGTCGGAGCGGGCGTCGGCCGTCGCCGAACCGAAGCGCTCCGGCGCCATGTAGTCGGTGCTGCCGATCGCCGTCCCGCTGGCGGTCAGGGTCGGGCCGGTTCCCGGATCGGCGCCGCGGGCGATGCCGAAGTCGGCGAGGTAGGCGAAGTCCTCGCCGGCCGCCGAGGTGGTCAGGTCGCGGTCGTCGCCGCGGGCGACCAGCAGCACGTTGGACGGCTTGACGTCTCGGTGCACGAGCCCACCGGCGTGGGCGGCGTCCAGCGCCCGCCCGATCTGACCCACGACGTCGACGGCCCGCGCCGGCTCCATCGGACCGCCCCGGCGCAGCAGCGAGTCGAGGTCCTCCCCCTCGACCAGCCGCATGTCGAGGAACAACTGCCCGTCGATCTCCCCGTACCGGTGGATGGGGATGACGTGCGGTTCGCTCAGGCGGGCGGCGATCCGCGCCTCGCGGCGGAACCGGCTGCGGTAGCCCTCGTCCCGCGCCCACTGCGGATGGAGGACCTTGAGCGCCACGTCGCGCTCGTGCTCGGCGTCGTGGGCCCGGAGGACGCGTCCCATGCCGCCGTCCCCGAGGACGCCGAGGATCCGGTACGGCCCGAACCGCTCCTCGGTCGGAGGGTCCCCTCCGGGCGGATCAGTGGCCGGCGGCATCGACCCGGTCCCGGGGCCGCAGCGCCGCGAGCTCGCGCCAGAGGTGCGCCGCTGCCTCCGCGCCGCGGGTGAGCATCGGCAGCAGCACCCGCTCGTTCGGCGAGTGGATGCGGTCGTTGGGCAGCCCGACGCCGAGGAACAGCAGGGGCGCACGCAGGATCTCGGCCAGGTCGGCCTCAGGGCCGCTGCCGCCCTCGCGGGTGAACAGGACCGACCCCGGATCGGTGTCGAAGGCCTGCGCGATCGAGTTCAGCAGCGCGTCCATCCACGGCGAGCCGAGGTCGCTGGCGCAGGGGGCGACCCCTCCGGGCGGGGCGTGCACCTCGGCCTCGATGCCCTCCGGCAGGTGCGCGTCCACCCAGGCCCGCACCTGCTCGGCGACGTCCTCGGGACGCTGGTCTGCCACCAGCCGGAAGGTGACCTTCGCGTGCGCCTCGGCCGGGATGATCGTCTTGTGGCCGGGGCCGGTGTAGCCGCCCCACATGCCGTTGACCTCCGCGGTCGGGCGGGCGCCGGTGCGCTCGAGAGTGGTGAAGCCCTGCTCACCGGTGGCGACGCGGGACGCGGCCGGGCCGGCGAGCCACGCCTGCTCGTCGAAGGGCACGCGGCCCATGAGCTCACGCTCGCGCTCGCCGAGGGGACGGACCTTGTCGTAGAAGCCCGGGAGGGTCACCCGGCCCTGGTCGTCGTGCAGGGCGGCGAGCAGGGACGCCATGGCGTGCAGCGGATTCGGCACGGCGCCGCCGAAGGAGCCCGAGTGCAGGTCGACCGCCGGGCCGCGCAGGGTGATCTCGGCATCGGCCAGCCCGCGCATGGCGGTCACGGCGCTGGGGATGTCGGGTGCGGCCATGCCGGTGTCGCTGACCACGACGACGTCGCAGGCGAGTCGGTCCTGGTGCTCCTCGAGGAGCGCGGCGAAGTGCGGCGAGCCGGACTCCTCCTCGCCCTCGATGAGCACCTTGACCGTCACGGCGGGGGTGTCGCGGCCGGTCGCCGCCAGGTGGGCCCGGAGACCGAGCAGGTGGACGACGAGGACGCCCTTGTCGTCGCTGGCGCCGCGGCCGTGCAGCTCGGGGCCGTCGGGGCCGTCCACCCGGGTGGGCTCGAACGGCGGGTGCACCCAGAGTTCCACGGGGTCGACCGGCTGCACGTCGTGGTGGCCGTACACGAGGGCGACGGGTGCCCCGTCGTCCGCGGACGGCCACTCGGCGAAGACGGCGGGTGCACCCGGCGTCGGCCAGATCTCGACGGTCGGGAAGCCCGTGCGACGGAGCGCCTCGGCCAGCCAGGTGGCGCTGCGCTCGACCTCGGGGGCGAAGGACGGGTCGGCGGAGATCGACGGGATCCGCACCCACGCGTCGAGGTCGGCGTGCAGGTCGTCGATGTGGGCGTGGACGAAGTCGCGTTCGGCACTGCTGGGCACGGGTCTGGACGGTAGTGCCGCCAGCGGCCGGCCCGCCGCCCGGATAGCGTCCGGGGCATGCCCGGAGAGCTGCTGCGCATCGACGTCGGTGACCTGACCTTCGACGTCCGGGCCGACGGCCCCGAGGACGGGCGGCCGGTCCTGCTGCTGCACGGCTTCCCGCAGACCTCGGCGTCGTGGGCCGCGGTCACGCCGATCCTGACGCAGGCCGGGTTGCGGACGTACGCCCCCGACCAGCTGGGCTACTCCCCCGGTGCGCGCCCCGACGAGGTGGCCGCCTACTCGGCGCAGAACCTGGCGCAGGTGACCGCCGACCTGATGACGGCGATGGACGTGCCGCGGGCCGACGTCGTCGGGCACGACTGGGGCGCGAACGTCGCGTGGACCCTGGCCGCGTGGCACCCGGACCGGGTGCGGTCGCTGACGGCGGTGTCGGTGCCGCACCCGGCGGCCTACACGGCCGCGTTCCGGGCCGACCCGGAGCAGAAGGAGCGCTCGGGCTACATCCGGCTCTTCTGGCAGGCGGGCAAGGCCGAGGAGGTGCTGCTAGGCGACGACGCCCGGCGGCTGCGCCGGATGCTGTCCGGCAGCGACGGCGAGACGGGGGTGCCGGCCGAGGCGATCGACGAGTACGTCGCGGTGCTGTCGGCGCCGGGCGCGCTGACGGCGGCGCTCAACTGGTACCGGGCGATGAGCTCGGACACCCGGGTGGATGCCATCGAGGTGCCGACCACGTACGTCTGGAGCAACGGAGACGTCGCCATCGGACGGACGGCGGCGGAGGCGTGCTCGAACCACGTCACCGGCGACTACCGGTACGTCGAGCTGTCCGGGGTGACGCACTGGATCCCGGAGCAGGCGCCCGAGGAACTGGCGTCCGCGATCCTGGATCGCATCTCCTCCACCTGAGACCACGGTCTCGCGTTCGACGGACGGGACCGGGCGCTCCGGACGCCTCACCCGCCGGTCTGCACCATGGCCGCTCTGTCCCCGGAGAACATCAGTTGGACGGGTGCGTTCTGCGAGGCGGCTTCCAGCTGCCCAGCCAGGTCATCGCCGTCCCCACGGGCGCGGCGACCCCTGTGGGGCGTCGGACTGGCCCCGCCTGTTCACCACGACGGCGGGGCTCACTGCTGTCTCAGAGCCTCAGCAACGTCACCCGAAGATGGTGGGCCCAAGGCCAGGCGGAGGGTTAGCCGGAAGGCCGATCAAGTGGTCGTCGCGACCCTTTCCGCAGCGGCGGCATACCTGATCTCGATGTTGATCCGGCCCCTGGTGCTCGTCGCGAGGATGCGCGTACACGTAAGAATGGACGCCGAGTCGGCATACCACAGGCTTCTTGGCCATGAGGAACGCTACGTCTTTCGACCTCCCGTCTCCAGAGTCGAAGGCCCTTCTCCCGCTACTCCCTAGGGTCTACGCGGCCGCTCCCGAACCCGCCGTGTGGGATGTGCGGGCCGCTTGGGACACACCGGACGACGAGCAGCCCGCTCATCGCCGTCAGGGTCAGCGTCATGCGCCTGCGACCAGGTTCAGCAGCCCCGTCTCGTCGAGCAGGTCGACGGGGCGCAGCGTGACACCGGCGGCGACGTGGTGGAAGCCGGCACTCACCCGCTCGACCGGGACGCCGGTCAGCCGCGACCAGCCCAGCCGGTAGGCGGCCAGCTGCACACCGGCCGCCACCAGATCGGCACCGGACGGCGGTGGCCCGGTCTTCCAGTCGATCACCTCGAAGCTGCCGTCGGCGTCGGCGTCGGCGTAGACCGCGTCGATCCGGCCGCGCAGCGTCAGTGGGCCGAGCGGCGTCTCGAACGGCACCTCGACCTCGACCGGCTGGCGGTCGGCCCACTCGCTGGCGAGGAACGCCTCCTGCAGCTCGGTGAGCCGGTCGTCGGGGGCGGCGAACTCGTCGCCCGAACCGGGCAGCTCGTCGAGGTCCACGAGCTTCGCCGCCCCGAACCGCTCCTCCAGCCAGGCGTGGAAGGCGGTGCCGCGCCGGGCCTGGGGCGCGGGTGCGGCCGGCATCGGCCGGCGCAGCCGGCGGGCCAGTTCGGCGGGGTCGCGGCGCAGCGTCACCAGCGCCGAGACCGAGAGGTGCGAGGGCAGCGGGACGTCGACGGTCGGGCTGGCGTGCCGGGCGCGCTCGCGCAGCAGCAGGTCCGCGTCCCGCACCCACTGCCCGAGCTGCGGGTCGTCGCCGTCGAGCAGCAGCTCCGGGTCGAGCGGGTGCGGCGCGGCAGCCGCCACCTGCTCGGCCGCGGCGCCCAGGGCACGCCGCCGTCCGGACGACAGCGGATCCGCCGGCCACACGCCGACCGGCCACTCCTCCAGCGCCGGGTTCGTCGCGCCGTCCTCCGGTGCCTCGGCCCAGTGCACGACCGTGCCGGCGCCGTCCTCGCACGCCTGGCGGACGGTGTGCAGCAGCGACGACGGCCCGCACGGCTTCACGCCGTCCCGCCACCAGCTCCCGGAGCAGATCAGGAGGTGCCGGGCGCGGGTGACCGCGACGTAGCCGAGGCGGATCTCCTCCGCCGTCCCGAAGTCCTTCCACGCCTGGACGTAGTCCTCCAGGGCTGCCCTGACCGCGGCCTGGTCGCCGGAGCCGGGCACCGGCAGCCGGAGGCGGGGCAGTTCCTCCCGGTCGGTGAGCCGCAGATCGGCGGGCACGGCGCCGGGGTCCCGGATCCAGGAATCGCTCGTGTCGGCCTTCGACGGGAACTGGTCCATGGTCAGCCCGGGCACGGCGACGACGTCCCACTCCAGCCCCTTGGCGGAGTGCCCGGTCAGCAGCTGCACCGCCTCGGGATTGACCGCGACCTCGCCCGGTTCCAGGCCCCGTTCCCGTTCCTCGGCGTCCTTCAGGTAGCCGAGGAAGGCGGGCAGGGAGGGCAGCTCGGCCAGCTCCGTGAACTCGGCGGCGACGCCGTGCAGCGCGTCGAGGTGGGCCCGCGCTCCCGCGGGGCTCGCGCCCGGGGCGCTGGCCAGCTCGGTCTCCAGCCCCAGGGTGCGGGCGACCTCGTCGACCAGGTCGGGAAGCGACTCGCTGAGCCGCCCGCGCAGGTGCGCGAGCTCAGCGCCGAGCCGCCGCAGCCGGCGGTAGCCCTCCGGCGAGTACGCCTCCGGACCGCCGAGGTCGTCGAGCGCCTCGACGATGCTGCCCCGCTCCTGCGGCGCCTCCACGGCGGCGGACCCGGTGGCCGGAGCGGGCCGCCGGGAGTGCACGAGGGTGCGGGCCCGCGACTCGAGCGCCGCGAGGTCGCGGGGCCCGATCCGCCAGCGGGCGCCGGTGACCAGCCGGCCGAGCGCGTCGCCGGCGGTCGGGTCGACGAGGACGGTCAGGGTCGCCACGACGTCGGAGACCTCGGGCACCTCGAGCAGCCCACCGAGCCCCACGACCTCCACGGGGAGGCCGCGCTCGCGCAGCGCCGCCGCGATGCCGGGCAGCTGCTTGCGGGCTCGCGCGAGGACGGCGACGGTCGGGCGGCGCGCCTGGTCGTCGGCATGCCAGCACGCGGCCAGCCGGTCGGCGAGCGCCTCGGTCTCCTCGGCCACGGTCTCGTAGAGCCCCACGGTGACCGCTCCACGGCCGGCCGTCGGGGACGGCGCCAGGTCGGGCAGCGGCTGGGCCGGCGGCGGCAGCATCCCCGAGACGGCGTTGGCCACGGCGAGGACGGCGTCGTCGTTGCGCCAGCTCGTGGCCAGCGTGAGCCGCTCGGCCGGTCGCCCGGGAACACCGGGGAAGGTGCGCGCGAAGCGCTCGATGGTGCCGGCCGAGGCGCCGCGCCAGCCGTAGATCGACTGCCGCGGATCACCGACCGCCAGCACCGGGTGGCCGGCGTCCCGGCCGAACAGCGCCTCGAGCATCCGCAGCTGGCCGACGCTGGTGTCCTGGTACTCGTCGAGGAGCACGACCTTCCAGCGGGCGCGCTCGCGGCGCCCGACCTCGGCGGAGGCGACGGCGATGCGCGCCGCGTAGGCCACCTGGTCGGCGTAGTCGATCGCCCCGGCGGACCGCTTGCGCGCCTCGAACGCCTCGACGAGCGGCAGCAGCGCCACGCGGGCCTTCTGCCGGGCGAGCATCTCCAGCACCGGCGCGTACGGCCCCTTCTTGCGCGGTGCGTCCGCGTACGCGTGGATCTGCGCCTCCAGGCGGGCGGTCCAGGCCCGCAGCGCGCCCGGGCTGATGTCGTGCTCGCCCAGGTCGGCGGCGAGTGCCAGCACGTCCTCGACCGTCGTGAGGAGGGTGAGCGGGACGTCGTCCATGTCGCCGGTGTAGGCCGCGACCACGGTGGCCGCCTGCCCCCAGCACATCGCCGGGCCCAGGACCCCGGCCCCGGGCTCGACGCCGATGCGCAACCCGTGCTCGGCGACCAGCGCGGCCGCGTAGCCGTGGTACGTCGAGACGGTGGGCTGGGCGAGATCGAGCCGGCGGCGGAGATCGTCGTCGGTCTCCGGGTGGCGGGCCAACGCGCCCAGCCGCAGCCGTACCCGTTCGTTGAGCTCGCTGGCCGCCTTGCGGGTGAAGGTCAGGCCGAGGATCTCCTCGGGCGCCACGATCTGGTTGGCCACCAGCCACGACACCCGGGCCGCCATGGTCTCGGTCTTGCCGGAGCCGGCACCGGCCACGACGACGAGCGGCCGGTCGGGCGGCGCGGAGACCACCCGCGCCTGCTCCGCGGAGGGCGCGTAGGGCAGCCCGCAGCGGCTGGCCACCTCGGCCGGATCGAGCAACCGGCGCGGTGCCGGTGCCTCGGCGGGCCCGTCGCCGAACAGGTCGTCGAACGAGAGCTGTTGAAGGACCCCGTCCTCCCCTCCGCTCGCAGGCTCGCGAGGGAACCCTGAACGGGGCCTGGCCAACCGGGACGCCGGCTTCACCCGGTCACCTGCCGGCCGGGCTCCTGCAACGGGCAGCTGCGCCGTGCGGGGCACCGGGAGCAGTGCGATCCGGTGCGCACCTCGAAGGTCGCCCCGCCCATGCCCGCACCCACCTCCGCGATCAGGTCGCCGGCCCACGTCTCGCCGAGCGGTACGTCGACGGGCAACGGCTCCTGGTGCTGCTCCTTGGCCTTGGCGCCAGTGCCGACCTGCAGCAGCGCCGCGCCGCCGGGCACGGTGCCGTGGTCGGCGAAGGCGCCGGCCGCCACCGCCACCTGATAGGCCGCCAGCTGCCCGTGCTCCTCGGTGTTCCGGGCCGCGGTCTTCCCCGTCTTGATGTCGACGACGACCAGGCGTCCGTCGCCGTCGCGCTCCAGCCGGTCGACCTGCCCCCGCAGGCGGGCGCGGCCGACCGTGACGTCGAAGTCCACCTCGGCGGCGATCAGCTCCCGGCCCTCGGCGGTGTGCCAGCACAGGAAGCGCTCCAGCATGTCCTGCGCCGACTGCCGCTGTCGCTGGTCGGACCAACCTGGGCCGAGATCGAGCTGGTCCAGTTCGGCGGCGAGCACAGCCGGCGCGTCCGCCGGCGGGAGCCCGTCGGCCACCTGCTGGGCCACGGCGTGCACGGCCGAGCCCACGGTCCGGGTGGTGTCCGGCGACGCCTCCGCCCCGACCGCGCCCAGGACCCACCGCAGCGGGCACCGCTGGAAGGTCTCGATCGCCGAGGGGCGGACCCGGACGGCGTCCTTCTCCGGCACCAGCGGGGCGTGGTCGGACAGCGGGGCCAGACCCCACCAGTGCGAGGGCGACGCGCCGGGGACCCCCTCGTCGGCCAGGCGGCGGAGCACCGACGCTGCCGCTGACCGGCGGTGTGCCGAAGTGTGGGGATCGGTCAGCGCACGGCGCAGGTCGGCGACCAGGGCCGGCAGGGTCAGGGAGCGCGGCAGCTCCGTCAGCGGCCGGCCGTCCTCCGGCGGCGGCGCGACCAGGTCGAGGAAGCGGGAGGCGGTCGCGCCGGCATCCGCCCCGTCGAGGGCGCCCTCCACCGCCGTCACCACCAGCCGCCGCCGGGCGCGGGTGCACGCGACGTAGAACAGCCGCCGCTCCTCGGCCAGGGCGAGGGTCCGGCGGTCGACCGCGGTCCCGTCGATGCCGGACACGCGCTCCACGAGTTCCTCGGTGCCGAGCAGTGTCGTCCGCTCCCGGAGGTCGGGCCACACGCCCTCCTGCACGCCGGCCACGCACACGAGCTCCCACTCCAGGCCCTTGGACGCGTGGGCGGTGAGCAGCCGGACGGTCTCCCCCGCCACTGCCCGCGCCGCGCCGCTGTCGCCCGGCAGTTCCTGGGCCGACAGGTGGGCGACGAACGCCCGCACGTCGGCCGACGGGAGGCGGTCGACGAACCCGGCCGCGGCGTCGAACAGCGCGACGACGGCGTCGAGGTCACGGTCGGCCACCGCGCCGGACGGACCGCCGGCCGCGCTCGCCCGCGCCCAGCGCAGGGCCAGGCCGCTGCGCTGCCACATCGCCCACAGGACGTCCTCGGCGGTGCCGTCCTGCGCCAGCGCGAACCGGCCGGCATCAAGGACGGCGGCGACGCGCCGGGCCGGGCGGGCCACGTGGTCGGGCAGGGCCTCCAGGAGCGTCTCGTCGGTGAGTGCCGTCGCCAGGGGCGCGCCCCGCTCGGCGGCGTCGATGCCCTGCCTGGCCAGCGCGATCCGGACCGCGCGCCGCAGCCGCCGAAGGTCGAGGACCGTCGCGCCACCGAGCGGGGACGCGAGGAGGGCAGATC
>NZ_SPQM01000161.1 GCF_004570345.1 Blastococcus sp. CT_GayMR20
GACCCGGTGTCCAGGGACCCGGCCGAGCAGGACGGCGCCGACGATCGCCATGGCCGGGCCGACCACCGGCTCGGGCGACGAGAAGACGTTCACCCGGTCGGCCGCCGGGGTGGCGAGGTGCGCGACCAGCCCGACCGCCAGGTAGCTGATCGCGGCCGCGGCGGAGAGCCGGGCCGCCATGGTGGCGGCCCGGCTCCTCCGTGCTGCGCGCTCCTTGAACACCGGCTCGTCCACCTCGCGGGCGACGCTAACCGAACGCAGCTCCGCTGGTCAGGAGGTTGCCTCGTCCGGGGTACGGCCGGTCCACCACTGCCGGTCGGTCCGCTTGGCGATTCCGTACGCCAGGCCCACGGAGGCCGCGACGAAGAGCCAGTGTGGGTCGATCGGTCCCGTGGAGAAGGGGCCGAAGTCGAGCACCAGGAACAGCAGCAGAGTGACGGGGATCCAGATCGGCACGACGCGGGTGCGGAGGAAACCGATGCTGGACAGCAGGACCGAGCCGGCCATGCCGAGCATGAAGGGAACGACGATCAGCAGGGCGAGCGTGCTGTTCTGCGCCGCCTCCAGCAGCGCCACCATGGCCGCGCGGTCGGGCTGGTCGACGGCGGCGTAGTCGATGATCGAGACGGCGTGGATGCCGAGGAAGCCGAGCGAACCCACGTAGCCGAGGACCGTGGCCATGGTGCCGAGCCGCGGCATGCGCGGGCGGACCAGCTGCGCCATGGCGACGAGGGCCAGCAGCAGGAACGGGACGGCGACCGTGCCGACGGCGAGGCCGACGGCGGCCAGCGTCGGCCTGGCCGCCCAGGCCTCGAGACTGCCCTCGACGGACGCGCCCTGGCCGACGATGCGACCGATCAGGGCCTCGGCCAGGTTGAGGGTGGCTCCGACGAGCAGTGCGGCGACGGCGGTGCGCCGGCCGAGGACGGCGGGCCGCGGGGTCAGGGCGGCGGCGTCGTCCAGGGGCCGGGTGGCGGGCAGGGGCTGTGCGGTCACGGTGGTCTCTCCTCCATCGCCCGGTCGGACCGTCCGGCCGAAGCGGTGATCACGTTCTCCGGGGACATGTCCCGGCGTCCTGAGCTCCCGGTCCCGATCTCGCCGGGCGGGTAGGAGGGACGCCATGACCGCTCCCCCACCGGTGTTGCTCCTGGACGTCGACGGCGTGCTCAACGCCGTGCGCCCCGACCTGCCGGAGGGCTGGCGGCGCGGGATCTTCAACGGCTACGTGCTGAGGTGGGACCCGACCGTGGTCGCCCGGCTGCGCGAACTGCACGAGTCCGGCCGGGTGGAGCTCCAGTGGCTGACGACGTGGACGGAGCGGGCCGACCAACTGCTGGCCGAACCCATGGGCCTTCCCCGCGGCCTGCGGACGCACGGCCGGGACGACGTGCTGCCGACCGGTTTCGAAGGCCGGCTGGGAGGCCTCTCCGGCTGGTGGAAGCTGGCCGCCGCGCGGGCGGTCGCCGAAGCCGAGCCCGGACGGCGGATCGTGTGGATCGACGACGACCTCGCCGACCAGGCCGCGGACACCAGCGAGTGGCTGGCCGCGAACGAGCAGGTGCTCGTCGTGTCGCCGGACTTCTTCGTCGGTCTGACCCACGAGGAGCTGGACCGGGTCGAGGCCTGGCTCGACTACCCCGGCTGATTCCGGCGTCCATGGAATTCACAGGAAGCCCCCCTACCGTGACGCTCCGACCCCGATCCCGGAGAACGCCCGCATGGCCTCCTTCGAGCCAGACACCCGGTCGACCCGCCGGTTCCGCCGCCGGCCGGCCGACACCCGGCCGCAGGCCGAGCCGTTCCGTGGTCCCGGGATCGATGAGCCGCAGTTCGACCGTCCGCGGTTCGACCGTCCGCCGCCTGCGGGCAACGACTGGTACGGCGCCCCGCCGGGCGCCTGGGGCCCGCCGCCGGGACAGGGGCCGTACCAGCCGTGGGCTCCACCGCGGGACCCCTTCCCGCCGGCTCCGCCCGAGCAGCCCGTTCCTCCGCGTCGACGAGGCCGCGGTCGCCTCCGCCGTCGTGATGGCGACGGTCGGCGGCCCCGTCGGCGGCTGTTCCGCCGGATCCTCACCGTGCTGGGCGCGCTGGCCGTCGTCCAGGCGCTGGCCGTGCTCTCGCTGCGCTGGATCGACCCGCCGACGACGGCCTTCATGCTGGCCAATCCGGACGGCTCGATCCAGCAGTCGGTGCCGGTGGAGCACGTCTCCCGCAACTTTCTGGCCGCGGTGATCGCGCACGAGGACTCCGCGCTCCCCTACCGCTCCGGCGCCTTCACGTGGGACGAGCTGTGGGGCCGCGCGACGGCTCACCTGAGGGACGAGGAGGACCCGTCGGGTTCGACGATCCCGCAGCAGGTGGCGAAGAACCTGTTCCTCAACCAGGAGATGAGCGCCGTGCGCAAGACGCTCGAGGCGGGCATCGCCATGGAGATGGCCGCGTTCATCGACGATCGCCGGATGCTCGAGCTCTACGTCAACTACGCGCAGCTGGGCCCGACGATCTACGGCGTCTGCGCGGCGAGCTGGTACTACTTCGACTCCGCGCCAGGAGAGCTGTCGCAAGCGCAGGCCGTGCAGCTGGTCGGGCTGCTCCCCTCGCCCGGGCACGTCCAGCGCGCGCCCGGCGGCGGCATGGACTTCGACGTGGACGACGGCCTGGGCTGGCTGTCCCGCTCGCACGTGCTCAACGCGCAGAACCGGGTGCCCGCCCACCTCGACCGGCTCGGCTTCCAGCCCGTCGAAGATGCCGGCGTCGAGGGGCTCGCGTCCGAACAGGAGCCTTCGGACGAGGACTGCACGACGCGGCCCGAGGAGGTCGCCGAGCTCATGGCGGCCGAGGGCACCGCCTGACGCTTGTCGGCCGGGATCGCCTGGCACTGTGGAGGACGTGCACCGCTCCAACCGCGTCGCCGGCGCGCTGGTCGGCTCCGCTGCCGGCGACGCGCTGGGGGCCCCGTTCGAGTTCGGGCCTCCGGGGCAGTTCTCCGCCCGCTTTCCGGTGCCCGCTCGCGGCTCGAAGCCGGAGATGTGCGGCGGTGGATCGCTGGGCTGGGAGCCGGGCGAGTTCACCGACGACACCCAGATGGCACTGCTCGTCGCCGAGTCGCTGATCGAGAACGACGGCCTGGACGAGGGGCATCTGTTCGACCGGTTCCGCAGGTGGGCGGAGGCGGGCCCGCCGGACATCGGCAACCAGACCGGGGCGGTTCTCGGGTCCGGGCGCCCGTGGGACGTCGCCGCGGCCGAGCACTTCGAGGAGACCGGCCATGCGGCCGGCAACGGCTCACTGATGCGGACGACGCCGGCCGCGATCTGGTTCTCCCGGTTCGGGACCGAGGCGACGATGGACGCCGCCCGCCGGATCTCGGCGTTGACGCACGGCGACCCGGCGGCCGGCGAGGGTTGCGCGATCTTCCACGAGCTGATGCGGGTGGCGCTGGACGGCGGGGATCCTTTGGCGGCTGTCGGCACAGCGCTGGAGCTGGTGCTGCCGGAGCACCGGGAGCGGTGGGCGACGGTGCTGGCTCCGGACTGGACGCCGTCGGACGCGACGGAGTCGAACGGCGCGGTCTGGCCGACGCTGGGGCAGGCGGTGTGGGCGCTGCGGCACGGGCGGGACTTCGCCGAAGTGATGCGGCAGGTGATCGACCTGGGCGGAGATACCGACACGGTGGCAGCGGTCGCCGGAGGGCTGGCCGGTGCGGTGTACGGCATGGGCGGGATCCCGATGCGCTGGTCGTCGGCGGTACGCGGGCGAGTGCCCGGGTTCGGCGACCGGCGGTGGGGCCTGGCGGACCTGCAGGAGTTGGCTGCGGCACTCGACGGCAAGCCGCTCCAGCACTACGACCCGGGCGTGATTCCGCGGATCGGTCCGCAGGAGGCGCTGCCAGGCATCTGGGCCGGGAATCTCGACGGCGCCCGGCACAGCGAGAACGACTTCGCGGTCATCTCGCTGTGCCGGCTCGGCGACCCGTTCCCGCACGAGGTGCACCGCATGGCCTATGTCGCCGACAACGACTACAACCACGACCTGGACACCGTGCTGGCCGACGTCCTGGATGACCTGGCCGCGCTACGGGCCGAGGGCCGAAAGGTGCTCGTCCACTGCCACGGCGGCGCCTCGCGCACCGGCCTGGTGCTGCGCGGCTGGCTGGTCCGTGAGGAGGGCATGACGCCGGACGAGGCGACCGCGCATGTCGCGGAGCGCTGGCCTCACCTCGGCCTCTGGAACGCCAGCTTTATCACTGCGCTCGATCGACTGAGCTCAGAACGCTGATCAGTGCCACAACGGTGAACCGAGATGGGGTGCCCTTCGCTGAACGGGGTGTTTTTAAGCCTGGTTCCCGAAGACCGCGCAGGCGCCCGGCAGAATCGCGACGTGTCACATCGCCGGATAGCCATCCATGACGTTCTCCGCTACAGCAACGATGGCGATGCGACCTCCCCCGAGCTCGACGGCTACCCGAACTATCACTTCCTCACTTCCTCATTTGAGGCTGGGCTCCCTCGCCTCCTCCTGGATGCAGGCATCAACGCTCCGGCGCTGACCGTGGCTCCGGACGGCCAGCGCCGCGCCGTCATCGGAATTCGCTCGAGCCCCTGGAAGGCTGGCCATGCCACCAACCCATGGCACGACGAGTTCGATCTGGACCACGGGTATGTCCGTTACTTCGGCGACCACAAGCCGAACTCGCCGGGACTACCGGGTACGACGACAGGCAACAGAACGCTTTTCGAGGCCCTGGCGTCTCACGCCTCCCCGGACCCAGCGCTTCGCAGACTTGCTCCGCCGCTACTGCTCTTCCGATCGATCACTGTGAGACGCGAAGGTCGCACACTGGTCAAGGGGCACATCGAGTTCTGCGGCGTTGCCGTCATCGACCGCTTGGAGAACATCATTCAGCGGGACCCGGAAACCCAGCGCGGCTTCCCCAATATTGCGCTCGATCTCGCGGTGATAAGCCTCGCTGATTCCGGTGACACTCTTGACCTCCGGTGGATCGACGATCGGCGAAACCCGGCACTGACTGGCGACGAAGCGATGAGACACGCCCCGGCCAGCTGGCGACGGTGGGTCGCCGAGGGACCGCCCGCGTTGCCTCGGGTTCGCCGACGGGTCCATGCTCCTCGACTCCGAGCGCGTGAACAGCAACTTCCCTCGCCGGCCAGCGCCGATGCCGAACTGCTCCAGAAGATCTACCGGTTCTTCGATGCCCGGAAGCACGCCTTCGAGATGCTCGCCTCCCAGATCGCAGCCGATGCTCTGGGCGGCCAGGGAGGTACCTACCGCGAGGGCTGGCTCACGCGAGCCGGAGGCGACGGCGGCCTCGACTTCGTCGGACGTCTTGACATCGGAGCGCCAGGAACCAGCGCACCCCTGGTGGTCCTCGGCCAGGCCAAGTGCGTCGCCCCGGACTCGTCGGTCAACGCGGACCAGGTCGCGCGAGTCGTCGCCCGATTGCGCCGGGGATGGGTCGGGGTTTACGTGACGACGGGCTGGTTCACCAGGCAGGCTCAAGTGGAGATCATCGACGACGAGTACCCGATCGTGCTGATCCCAGGGATCGACGTGGTCAAGCACGTCCGCGCCCTCGCGGAACGAACGAGCAACGGGGATGTCGACGTCGTTCTGGCCCGAGCCGTGGAGACCTATTCCGATTCGGTGACACACCGCCGACCGGAGGAGATCCTCATTCGGTGAGACCGCCGCGCCCATGTCCGCCAGGCGCAGCGAGGATCGTGGCGGGGGTCCCCAAGATGGACGAAGCCGTTCATGCCGCGGGCTGAGCACATGGCTTGTCGTCAACGGATCGTTGCGCTGTGTGACTACCCTCGCGTGGACACCGCTACGGGAGGGGGCTGGGGATGTCAGCCGCAGGAGTCACAGAGGAGCAGGTCGACCAGCTCTACTTGGTCTTCCAGCAGTTCACGAAGTCGATGACCCCGCACGATGCGGTCAAGAACCTCCAGTTGTTCGGCGCGGACGACGCGATCATTCGCGCGGTCAGGGAACGCCACGATGCGGAAAGTCTGCGCATCCGGAATCTGGACGAGCCCGCCTCGGTGTTCCTGGACGGCCGCCAGACCTGGTACACCGGCCCGGACATGGAGAACGATCGCAACTGGCCAGCCCTCCTCGCATCGATGCGACGCAAGGATTTCGGCGACGACAACATCGCCTCCATCGACAAGTCCTCGACCAAGATCGTCGCCTTGCTGGACCATCCCAAGCAGAACGAGTTCCGCACGCGCGGTCTCGTCGTCGGCTATGTGCAGTCGGGCAAGACAACGAATTTCACCGCCGTCATGGCCAAGGCAGCGGACAAGGGCTACAAGCTCTTCATCGTGCTGTCCGGCATCCACAACGTCCTACGTCGGCAGACCCAGATCCGCCTGGTGAAGGACCTGGTCGAGTCCAACCCCAGCCAATGGCACCAGGTCACCAGCGAAACGCACGACTTCGTCCCTCCACCGAACCCCAAGGCTTTCTTCGCGGCCACGGATCAATGCCTTCTCCTTGTGGTGAAGAAGAACGCCGCCGTCCTTCGTAAGCTCCGCACCTGGCTCGGTAAGGCCGGCGAGTACCTCGACGAATGCCCCACGCTGATCATCGATGACGAGGCCGATCAGTCGACCGTCGCAACCGCGAAGATCAATCCGCTCCTGTACGACGTCCTGAACAAGTTCCCCAAGGTCGGCTACGTCGGCTACACGGCCACGCCCTTCGCGAACCTGCTGATCGACCCCTCAGCGGACGAGGACTTTTATCCGCGCGACTTCATCGTCAACCTGCCCCGACCGAACGGATACCACGGCACGGAGGTCCTCTTCGGCCGCGACCTTCTCGACGGCGAGGACCCTGCGGATCTGCCTGGCGGCTACGACATGGTCAGGCGCGTGCCTGACGACGAGGTGGACGACCTCAAGCCTCGCAACAAGAAGGAGGCTGCCGACTTCCAGCCGGCTCTCACCCACTCCCTACGGGCGGCCGTCGAGTGGTTCTGGTTGGCGACCGCCGCTCGACGTGCCAGGGGCGGTGGCAACCCCCACTCGACGATGCTCGTCCACACAACGACCGAGACGCGTGTGCACGAGGCCTTCAAGGAGCCCCTGCTGCAGTTCCGCTCTTTCATGCTGGAGCGCGTCGGATCCGCTGACGACCAGACCATCGAGCTCCTGCGAGCAACCTGGGAGCGGGAGACAGCCCTCGTCGCCGCCGCGGAGTTCGGCGAGGAGAAGGTCGAGTTCGAAACGGTGCTGGAGCACTTGCCCGAGGTCGTGCGCCAGACGCGGATCGTGATCGACAACTACCGGAGCAGCGACCGGCTCAACTACGAACGCGGGCCCGTCACCGCGATTGCCGTCGGCGGGAACACCCTGTCCCGCGGATTGACGCTGGAGGGTCTGGTCTCCAGCCTGTTCGTCCGGGCAGTCTCGGCCTACGACACGCTCCTGCAGATGGGGCGGTGGTTCGGATATCGCAACGGGTACGCGGACCTTCCGCGGATCTGGATGACCGACGAGCTTCAGATGTGGTTCAGCCACCTGGCGACGGTCGAGGCGGACATGCGCCGTGACATCGACCGCTACATGCACAACCCCGCCGAGACGCCGATGACGTTCGCCGTACGTCTCCGGTCCCACCCCAAGATGAGCATCACGTCCAAGGCCAAGATGAAGTCCGCCGTGCTCGCGCACGCCGCATACGGCGGAACCCTGGTCGAATCCCGCTTCTTCGACGTGAGCGAGAGCGGCCGAACCGTTCTCGCCGAGAACGCCGCTGCTGCGAGGGAACTCATCGGCGCCGCGCGCGAGCACGGCACCGATGAAGAGTCGCGTCCAGAGACGGCGCTCTTCACGCAGGTGCCCCACGACGACGTCGTCGCCTTCCTGGAGCGCTACTCGTTCCATGAACGGTCGGAGGACGGCGATCGCCGGCGCCTGATCGACTACATCGGCAAGCGCCTCCGGCAGGGCGCCCTCCAGCGCTGGAGCGTGGCGGTCATCGGGAACTCTCAGCCCGGCGCGACCACACCCCGGCGCAACCTCGGGGACGGTGTCGACATCCGGATGGTCAAGCGTGCTCGGCTCGGGCAGGAGTCCGAGACGACCGTGGACCCCGTCGCCGACATCAAGACGTTGTCCAGCCGCAGGGACGAGGCGATCGACCTCGACACGAAGGGGCATGACCTCAGTTCACGGCAGCAGGTCCTGGACCTCCGTCGGGCCCAGCGGGCAGAGGAGGGACTCCTCCTCGTCTACCCCATCGAGCCAGAGTCGGACACCGGGAAGGGGGGCCGACTGCCTCTTCGGGCTCCCACGGGCGACGTCGTCATCGGCGTGGCTCTCCTCTTCCCGACTCCTCGTCCAGGCAGCACCGATTCCGAGGTCGAGTACTACAGCGCCGACCTGTCCGGGGTGATCGTGGAGGAGGAGGACACGTCCGTCCTCGACTACGACGACGAGGCCGCGTGACCCTCAACGCCCGGAACCTCGATCTCATCTGGAACGCCGCTGCCGGTCGTCCGATCGTCACCACCTTCCGGACCGCCCCCGTGGGTGTGGACACGCCGCAGGGGCCGGTCCAGGCAGGGCTGGATGCACAGGGACACCGACACCTGCTGGTGCCGCTGGCCCCGAGGCACACCCTCAAGGAGGTCGTCGACGGCGAAGCGGTCGTCCTCCGGCGACGGGCTCTGGAGGACGAGACTAGTTATCAGGAGTACGCCTCCCTCGAGCTGGTCGACGATGATCTCGGAGACCTCTTCACGGCGCTCTGCGTGGAGGTCGTCGACCGGATCGCCGCAACGCCTGAGCGAGCCGTCGCCGCCCTTCGCGAAGTGCTGAAGGACTGGCGCTCTCTCCTGGCCGGCAGCGGTCGACTCCTCAGCGCCTCAGCCCTAGCCGGCCTCTTCGGCGAGCTCCACCTGCTCCTCTCCGCACTGCGTCGGGACCCGGGTGCTGTCGCCTTCTGGACCGGTCCCAATGGCTCCGCACAGGACTTCCATCACGGGCTCCACGCCGTGGAGGTCAAGACGACGACGGCTCCCGAGGGTCGATCGGTCCGGATTCATGGCGCCGACCAGCTCGATGTGCAGCCCCCGGGACGACTACAGCTTCGCTGGCTACGCGTCCGTTCCGACCAGGGCATCTCCGTGCCCAATCTTGTTGACGAGATCCTCGAGCGAACTGACGACAGAACGGCGTTCCGGCTGCTGCTCCAAAAGGTGGGGTACCACGAGGCCGACCGCCACATCTACGAGCGCACGAGGTTCGACGTCCTTGAGGAGCAGACGTACGAGGTGAGCCCCGGCTTTCCCCGCGTCACCCCGTCGTGTCTGATCGACGACGCCTCGATCGCCGGCGTGGGCCCCATCGACTACACACTTGATCTGAGCGTGCCCGAGGCGGACGCGCGCCGGGTCGATTTGGATCCGGCGGACTTCCTCGTGGATGCCCCGTGATCACGCCGCGGTGGTGGTCCCAGCCGTTCCCGCCGACCGGCGCCATCGCATCGGAGGGCATCCGCAACCAGCTCGGCAGGCCACCGGTGGACCCCCTCACCGTTTTTGTCCGGGAGACCGCCCAGAACTCCTGGG
>NZ_SPQM01000162.1 GCF_004570345.1 Blastococcus sp. CT_GayMR20
TCGATGACCTGGCGGAACTGCTCAGGCGTCTCGCGGGTCGCCGGGTAGGCGGTCCCGACGCCGGCGTTGTTGACCAGGATGTCGACCTTGCCGAACTCCGCCATCGTCGCGTCGACCAGCGCCTGGCAGTCCTCCGGGACGGCGACGTCGGTGCGCACGGCGATCGCGCGGCGGCCGGCCGCCTCCACCGCCTCCTGCGTCTCGCTCAGCCGGTCCACCCGCCGTGCGCCGAGCGCGACGTCGGCCCCCGCCTCGGCGAGGGTGCGCGCGAAGACGGCGCCGAGGCCGGAGGACGCTCCCGTCACGATCGCCACCCGGCCGTCGAGCCGGAACATGTCAAGGATCGTGCGGTCTGCCACGTCGGTCAGCTCCTGTCGTCGGTCGGTCGTTCCTCCGGACGGTAGTTGGGATGTTGGGTAGCTCACCTCTCGGGCGGGTAGGTCGGTCGTCCGCACCTCGACGGGGAGGGACCCGAACGTGAGCAACCTGGCGCAGAACCTGCTCGACACCGCGGCCGAGGACGAGAGCCGCGAGGCGCTCCGCATGGACGACACCGTCCTGACCTACGGGGAGTTCCGCGACGCCGCGCTCAAGGTCGCCGCCTCGCTGCAGGTGCGGGGCGTCTCCCCCGGGGACCGCGTCGGCCTGGTCCTGCCGAACGTCATCTCGTTCCCGGTCGTGTTCTACGGCGCCCTGCTGGCCGGGGCGGCGGTGGTCCCGATGAACCCGCTGCTCAAGGCGCGCGAGGTGGAGTACTACCTGCGCGACTCCGGGGCGAAGGTCGTCGTGGCGCTCACCCCGTCCGCGGAACCGGTGATCGAGGCGGCGGGCACGGTCGGCATCGAGGCCGTGTCCGTGGGCCCGGCGATGCCGGAGGAGCTCCTCGACGCCGAACCGATCGAGCGTGCGGTGGACCGCACGGACGACGACCTGGCGGTCATCCTCTACACCTCCGGGACGACGGGCCAGCCGAAGGGCGCCGAGCTCACGCACGCCAATCTGAGCCGCAACGCCCGCACGACCGCCGAGACCCTGCTCGAGAGCGGCACCGACGACGTGATCATGGGATGCCTCCCCCTGTTCCACGTCTTCGGCCTCACGTGCGGACTGAACGCATCGGTGCTGCGCGGCTCGCTGCTGACGCTCATCCCCCGCTTCGACGGCGCGAAGGCCCTGTCGGTGGTCGAGCGCGACAAGGTCACGATCTTCGAGGGCGTGCCGACGATGTTCGCCGGGATGCTGCACTCCGAGGGTGCCGGCGACCACGACGTCTCCAGTCTCCGGCTGTGCGTCTCCGGCGGCTCGGCCATGCCGGTGGAGGTCATGCGGGCGTTCGAGGAGAAGTTCGGCTGCATGATCCTCGAGGGCTACGGCCTGAGCGAGACGTCGCCGGTGGCCTCGTTCAACCACCCGAACGCCGAGCGCAAGCCCGGCTCGATCGGCACGCCCATCGCCGGAGTCGAGATGCGCCTGGTCGACGACGACGGCAAGGACGTCGCCGCCGGAGAGGTCGGCGAGATCGCGATCCGGGGCGAGAACGTCATGAAGGGCTACTGGCAGCGCGAGGAGGAGACGGCCACGGCGATCCCGGACGGGTGGTTCCGCACCGGCGACCTCGCACGGCAGGACGACGACGGCTACTTCTTCATCGTGGACCGCAAGAAGGAGATGATCATCCGCGGCGGCTACAACGTGTACCCGCGAGAGGTCGAGGAAGCCCTCTACGAGCACCCCGCGGTCGCGGAGGCGGCCTGCATCGGCATCGCCCACCCCGAGCTCGGCGAGGAGGTGGCCGCCGCGGTCGCCCTCAAGCCCGGGGCGAGCGCCGAGCCCGACGAGCTGCGGGACTTCGTCAAGGAGCGGGTCGCCGCCTACAAGTACCCGCGCCACGTCTGGCTCGTCGACAGCCTGCCGAAGGGCCCGACGGGGAAGATCCTCCGCCGCTCGGTGGAGGTCCCCGAGCAGGTGGGCTCCCGGTGACGTCCCCCTCGGGCCCGGCGCAGGGCAAGCCCGCTCCGCCTGCTCCGCCCCTGTGGCGGCAGGCGTTCGACGCCGCCGAGCGGGCGGTCTCGCCCCGCGCGGAGACGTTCGTGCGGACGCCGACGTTCTCCGTCGGCGTGACGCTGCTCCGCCGGGCGGAGAGTCTGGTGCGGGGCTCCGTGCGCGGCGCGTCGGCCCGCGCCTGGCACCTGGTGAACCTGCCTGCGGGAAGCGACGTCAGCCGGTTGCGCGCACAGATCGGCGCCCTCGACCGGGAGGTCCGCCGGCTGGGACTGCAACTGGAGGCCGAGCGGCGCCGGTCCGCGCGGGCCGCCACCGCGAACACCGACCCGACGACAGAGGAGCGCGATGCCGCAGGTGCCGAGTCCGCAGACGGTCCTCGACCGCGTCCGGCGCGACGTGGAGCGAAACGCCCTCCGGGCACGTAACGGGATCAAGCTGGTCGCCGGGGTCGACCGACCCGGCGTCGGGCTGACGCCGAAGGACGTCGTCTGGGAGAGCGGCCGCACCCAGCTCTGGCACTACCGCAACGACCCGGAGAAGAACGGCGGCGTGCGGTACGGGCCGCCACTGCTCATCGTCTTCAGCCTGATCAGCAAGAGCTACATCCTCGACCTGACGCCGGGCAACAGCTTCGTCGAGCAGCTGCTGGACGCCGGGTTCGACGTCTACCTGCTCGACTGGGGCACACCCGACGAGCGGGACGCGGGGAACAAGCTCGAGGACTACGTCGACGACTACATCCCCGCGGGGATCGACCGCGTGCTCGAGCTGTCGGGAGCCGACGAGGTCAACCTGTTCGGCTACTGCTTCGGCGGTGACCTCACGCTGCTCTACGCGGCGCACCACCCCGACGCCCCGCTGCGCAGCCTCACGGTGCTGGCCACCCCGGTCGACTTCCGGCACATGGGCCCGCTCTCCGACATCTTCTCCGTCGGCGGCATGGACGTCGGCTCGGTGCTCGACCGCGACGGCAACGTGCCGCCGTCGATCGTCGTCCAGGGGTTCCGGACCCTGACCCCCACCGCGGAGGTGACGCGCTACGTGAGCCTCTGGGAGCGGCTCTGGAACGACGAGTACGTCGCGTCCTACCAGGCCATGACCGGCTGGTCGGACGACCACGTTCCCTTCCCGGGAGCGGCAGCGCGGGAGACGGCGCAGATGCTCGTGCGCAACAACGGGATGATCGACGACCGGCTGACCGTCGGCGGTGACCCCGTCCACCTGAGCGACATCACCGTTCCGTTCCTCACGGTGCGCGGCACGCGCGACCACATCGTGCCGGCCGACGCGACGGCGGCGCTGATCGACCTGGTCGGCTCCGACGACAAGCAGGAGCTGGTGCTCGACGCCGGGCACATGGGCCTCGTCGTCGGCCGCACGGCGGCGAAGACGACCGTCCCCACGATCATCGAGTTCATCCGCCGGCGCAGCGACGCCCTCCAGGACGACGCCGCCGTGAGCAAGGGAGCCTGAATGGCCGTCGAGGAACTCCGGGCCGAGCAGTGCGACGCCCTGCTCCGCTTCTTCGAGGGGCTGCCCGAGGGCGACCTGACCTTCATCAAGGAGGAGGTCACCGACCCCGAGACGGTCCGGTCCTGGGCCGGGGGCGAGGGAGCCGGTGGGCGATGGGTCTCCGTGCAGGACGGCGAGGTGAACGGCTACGTCGCCGTCCGGCCGCTGCCCGGGTGGTCCGACCACGTGGGCGAGGTGCGGCTGGTCGTCTCGCCGGCCAGCCGCGGCACCGGGCTCGGGCGTGAGCTGGCGCGCCGCGCCCTGGTCGAGGCGGTCGGGTCGGGCCTGTCGAAGCTCGTGGTGGAGGTCGTGGCCGAGCAGGGCGCCGCCCTGGCCCTGTTCACCGACCTCGGGTTCACCGGCGAGGCGCTCCTGGTCGACCACATCCGCGACCGCAGCGGCCAGCTGCGCGACCTGATGGTCCTCGCCCACCACGTCACGAAGACGTGGGAGGGCATGGACACCGTCGGCGTCGCCGACGAGCTGGCCTCAGCCGGCGACTGAGCTCCACACCTCGGTGACGGCGCCGTCGGCCACCTCGAGCCGACGGGTCGTCGCGACCGCGTCGAGCATCCGGCGGTCGTGCGTGACGAGCAGCAGCGTGCCGGGGTAGTCGGCCAGCGCCTCCTCGAGCTGCTCGATGGCCGGCAGGTCGAGGTGGTTCGTCGGCTCGTCGAGCACCAGCACGTTCACCCCCCGCGCCTGCAGGAGCGCGAGCCCCGCACGGGTCCGCTCGCCGGGCGAAAGGGTCTCGGCCGGGCGCAGCACGTGGTCGGCCGTCAGCCCGAACTTGGCCAGCAACGTGCGCACCTCCGACGTCGGCCAGTCGGGCACCTCGCGGCCGAACGCGTCCAGCAGCTGCTCGGGGCCCAGGAAGCGGCCGCGGGCCTGGTCGATCTCGCCGATCCGCACCGACGGCCCGAGCGACGCCGCCCCCTCGTCGAGCGGCACCCGGCCCAGCAGGGCGGCGAGGAGGGTGGACTTCCCCGAGCCGTTCGCGCCGGTGATCGCCAGCCGGTCGCCCCAGTCGACCTGCAGGTCCACCGGGCCGAGCTGGAACCCCCCGCGCCGCACGACGGCGCCCCGGAGGGTGGCGACGACCGCGCCCGCCCGCGGGGCGACGGCGATCTCCAGCCGCAGCTCCCACTCCTTGCGGGGTTCCTCGACGACCTCGAGGCGCTCGATCCGCCGGTCGGTCTGCTTCGCCTTGGCCGCCTGCTTCTCCGCCGACGCCCGGTTGTGCGCCTTGATGTGCTTGTCGCCGTCCTTCGACTTCTTGATCGAGTCGCGGACGCCCTTCGCCATCCAGTTGCGCTTCATCCGCGCCCGGCCCTCGAGGTCGGCCTTGGTGTCGGCGTACTCCTCGTACTCCTCGCGGGCGTGCCGGCGGGCGACCTCGCGCTCGGCGAGGTAGGCCTCGTACCCGCCGTCGGTGACCCGGACCAGCTGCTGGGCGAGGTCCAGCTCGACCACCCGCGTGACCGTGCGGGACAGGAACTCGCGATCGTGGCTCACCACGACGATGCCGGTCCGGGAGCCGGCGACGAAGCTCTCCAGCTGGTCGAGGCCGGCGAGGTCGAGGTCGTTAGTGGGCTCGTCGAGCAGCAGGACGTCGTACCGCGAGAGCAGGAGCGTGGCCAGCCCCACGCGGGCCGCCTGCCCGCCCGACAGCCCGGTCATGGGCGCGTCGAGCGCGACCCCGGGGGCCACGTCGGTGACCACCTCCTCGGCGCGCTCGTCGAGGTCGGCGCCGCCGAGGGCCAGCCACTGCTCGAGGGCGTCCCCGTAGGCGTCGTCGGCGCCCGGCCGGCCCTCGGTGAGGTCGTCGGTCGCGCGGTGCAGCGCGGCCTGCGCGGCGGCGACCCCGGTCCGCCGGGCGATCGCATCGAGCACCGTCTCCCCGGGACGCCGCTCGTGCTCCTGCGGCAGGTAGCCGAGCGTCGCGGTGGGCGGGCTCGCGACGACGGTGCCGGCCTCCGGCGGGACCTCGCCGGCCAGCGTCCGCAGCAGGGTCGACTTCCCGGCGCCGTTGACGCCGACCAGGCCGACGACGTCGCCCGGGGCGACGACCAGGTCGAGGCCGGAGAACAGGGCGCGGGCGCCGTGTCCGGCCGCCAGGCCGCGGGCGATCAGGGTGGAACTCACGGTGAACAGCGTGCCATCCGGCTCACGCGGCGCCGTCGTCCGCCGGGTCGTCGGAGGGCGCGTCGTCGTACTCGTGCTCGTCGGCCGGGTCGTCGACGTGCCTGCCACGGCGGACGAGCCACGGCTGCAGGTGGTCGTAGCCCCGCACGGACACCCGGCGGAGCTTGCGCACGCGGTAGTCCGGCAGGTCCCGCAGCCGCTCGGCGAGATCGCGGTCGACGAGCATCGTCCCGGGGCGGGCCAGGGAGGTCAGCCGGCTGGCCAGGTTGACCACCGGTGAGTAGACGTCGCCGAGCCGGGTCAGGACGGCGCCGTACGCGGCGCCCACCCGGAGCGGCGGGCGCTCCTCGGAGTCCCAGACCTCCGGCAGCCGCAGCCCGATCTCCACCGCGTCGACCGCGGAGACCGTCGTGAACAGGATCCCGTCACCGACCGTCTTCACCACGCGCCCGCGGTGGCGGGCGATCACCTCGGACGCGAGGCTCTCGAAGTCCTCGATCATCGCCCCGAGCTCACGACCGCCCATCCCGCGGCTGCGCGAGGTGTAGCCCACGAGGTCCGCGAAGCCGACCGCGAGCTCCCGTCGGTCCCCCTGGCCGGCCGATGACGCCAGCAGCCGGTCGGCGTTGGCGGCGAGGTGCCGCCGCCAGACGTAGCTCTGGATCTCCCGCATCTTCGGCAGCAGGGCGCGCGCGACGGCCACGGCCTCCTCCGGGGACGCCGGACGCCGCTCGCCGTCCGGCCCGGCCCTGGTCAGCGCGTCGGCGATCATGTCCGCCTGCCAGTCGGCCAGCCGGGACAGCGCCTGACCCATGGCCCGCGCGATCGACGCCTCGCTGTCGGCGTCGACGAAGCCGGAGGCGATCAGCTCCGACAGCACCCCGAGTGCCTGGACGTCGGCGTCGGTGAAGGCGGGGTCGTCGTCCGCGGCGTCCGGGAAGCCGAGCGCCCGCCAGAGCCGCTGGGTGCGCTCGGGCGCCATCCCGGAGAGCTCGCCCACCTGCAGGCGGGTGTACCGGCGCGGTCCGTCGAGCAGCAGGCGCTCGAGCGCCTCGCGGGCATCCGGGCCCGGACCGTCCCCGGGATCGACCATCGGGTCCGCCGGGCTCAGCCCGTGGTGTGCACGATGAGGACGTCGCACGTCGAGCGGCGGGTGGCGTCGGCCGGCACCGAGCCGAGGAGCCGCCCCTTGATGCCGGCCAGCCCGCGGTTGCCGACCACGAGCAGGTCCGCGTCCTCGCGACGGACGACGTCCAGCAGTGTCTCCACGGGGGACCCCTGGACGGCCAGGGTCTTCACGTCCTTGGCGCCCGCCGCGCTGGCCCGCTCGTGCGCGGTGCGCACCGTCTCCTCGGCCGGATGCGACCCGACGACCTGGTACGCGTCGTCGCGCAGCGCGTCCTGCGCGCGGGCGAGCTCGCGGTCGTCGGCCTCGGTGGGCAGGTAGGCGCAGGCGATGACGAGCGTCGCGCCGCACGCCCCTGCCAGCGCCCCGGCGCGGGCGACCGCGCGGAGGGAGGACTCGGAGCCGTCGGTGCCGACGACGACCGTCCGGTAGGCGTTCGCGCTCTCGCTCACGGCGGGGACTCTATGTGACCGTGTGCCGAGGGTCACGCCGAGATCATTCCGGCGGTCCCGGGGCCTCCCTGGAGCGTTCCGGCAGGTCGGGGGCACGGCGCGCCGGAGACAAATGGCCTCCCGATGGGCGCCGCCCGTGCGCTTGGATGGGACGACACCACGCCGCGGACGACGAGGAGCACCCATTTCCACCGGAAGCACCGCGCCGATCGACCCCGTGCGGGTCGAGGTCCGCGGACTCAGCAAGCACTTCGGCCAGGTGCAGGCCGTCTCCGACCTGAGCTTCACCGTCGAGCCGGGCACCGTCACCGGCTTCCTCGGCCCGAACGGCGCCGGGAAGACGACCACCCTGCGGATGGTCCTGGGCCTCATGCAGCCCGACGCGGGGACGGCGACCTTCAACGGCGCGCCCTACTCATCGCTGACCGATCCCCTGCGCACCGTCGGGGCGGTCCTGGAGACCGCGTTCCACCCCGCCCGCTCGGGTCGCAACCACCTGCGCGTCTACTGCCGCGCCGCCGGGCTGCCCCTGTCCCGCGCCGACGAGGTCCTGGTGCAGGTCGGCCTGGCCGACGCCGGTGCTCGCCGGGCCGGGGGCTACTCCCTCGGGATGCGCCAGCGCCTCGCCCTGGCCACCGCGCTGCTCGGCGACCCCGCCGTCCTGGTGCTCGACGAGCCGGCCAACGGCCTGGACCCCGAGGGCATCCAGTGGCTGCGCGGCTTCCTGCGCCACCTCGCGCACGAGCAGGGGCGCACCGTGCTCGTCTCCAGCCACCTCCTGTCCGAGGTCGAGCAGACGGTCGACCGGGTGGTCATCGTCGGTGCCGGCCGGCTGGTCCGCGAGGGGTCGATGGACCAGCTGCGCTCGGGCGCCGACGGCGCCGGCACGGTCCTCGTGCGCAGCCCCGAGGCCGCGCGGCTGGCCGAGCTGCTCGCCGCCGACGGCAACGGTGTCACCAGCGAGGACGGCGCCCTGAGCGTCACCGGGACGACGCCGGCCGACGTGGGCCGGCGCGCCTTCGCCGCCGGGATCGAGCTGCACGAGCTGCGGTCCCGGACGAGCGGTCTCGAGGAGATCTACTTCCAGCTGACCGCCGGGTCGGAACAGTTCGCGGCGCCCTCCCCGGTCGCTCCCGTCACCCAGGAGGCCTCTCGATGATCCGGCTGGTTCGCAGCGAGTGGACCAAGCTGTTCACGACCCGGGTCTGGCTCGGCCTGCTGCTCGGCTCCTGCGTCATCGTCGGCGGGTTCGCCGCGCTGCTCACGGCCTTCGCCGGCAACGCCGAGAGCGGGATCCCCCCGGTCGGCACTGCGTCGTTCGAGCAGCTGGCGTTCGCCCAGGCGACCGGCGCCAACGTGCTGTTCCTGATCCTCGGGATCATCGGGATGACCCAGGAGTACCGGCACCGCACGGCGACGCCGACGTTCCTGACCACGCCGCGCCGCTGGCACGTCGTGGTGGCCAAGCTGCTGGCCTACGCGCTGGTGGCGGTGCCCCTGGCGCTCGTCGTCCTGGTCGTGAACGTGCTCGTCGTGGTGGTCTACGCCGGCGCCCGGGGCGGGGCGCCGTCCTTCACCGCCGACAACCTCGAGGTGCTGGCGACGTCGGGCCTGGCGCTGGTGATCTACGCCCTCATCGGCGTCGGCATCGGAGCCCTGGTGAAGAACCAGGTCGGCGCGATCGTCGGTGGGCTCGTGTACCTGTTCGTCGTCGAGGGACTGATCCGGTCCATCCCCGCGACGTCGGGTGCCTACAAGTGGATGCCGGGAGGTGCCACGGAGGCCATGACCGCCACGTTCGAGGGGCCCGACCTGCTCGGCGCCTGGCAGGGCGGCCTGCTTCTGGTGAGCTACGGCCTGCTCGCCGCTCTCCTCGGCACCCTCCTCGCCGTCCGGCGCGATGTCGTCTGAGGCGCCGGACATGATGCCCTCGTGAGCGCTCGGATGACCGTGCAGCGACTCGGCCGGCTGCTCGCCGACGGGGACGTGGACGCCGTCCGCACCGCCGTGGAAGCGACTCCGGGGCTGCTGGCCCGCACCGTCGAGCGGGACGGGCAGGGCGGCTGGACGCCGCTGCACCTCGCCGTCGCCGAGGGTCAGCCGGACGTCGT
>NZ_SPQM01000163.1 GCF_004570345.1 Blastococcus sp. CT_GayMR20
CAAATCGGCCCTCCCGGGCTTCCTCGCTGGCTGGATGTCCAACACTACGCCGGTTTCCAGCACCCCCGCAGGAGCAACCGGTCCGGCGACCCTCCCGGGCCGCGCGGCGCATGGAGAACCATACACGACCCTGCGGGGCCGTGCACGGGGGTCCCCTTACAGCCCCAGGAAGCTCTCGATCCCCACCGTCAGCCCCGGTCGGCGGCCGATCTCGCGCACGGCCAGGAGCACCCCGGGCATGAACGAGGCGCGGTCGTACGAGTCGTGCCGCAGGGTCAGCGTCTCCCCCGCCGCGCCCATGAGCACCTCCTGGTGCGCCACCAGTCCGGTCAGCCGAACAGCGTGGACCTGCACGCCCTCGACGTCGGCGCCACGGGCGCCCGGCATCTCGTCCGTCGTGGCGTCCGGCGACGGTGGGAGCCCCGCGGCCCGGCGCGCGGCAGCGACCAGGCGGGCCGTGCGGACCGCCGTCCCCGACGGGGCGTCGACCTTGTTGGGGTGGTGCAGCTCGACCACCTCCACCGACGGGAAGAAGCGGGCAGCCTCCTGCGCGAACTGCATCAGGAGGACGGCACCGATCCCGAAGTTGGGCGCGATGACGACCCCGACGTCCGGCTTGGGCTCCAGCCACTCGGAGATCGTGGCGAGCCGGTCCTCGTCGAAGCCCGTCGTCCCGACGACGCAGTGGATGTTCTGGTCGATGCAGAAGCGGATGTTGTCCATCACGACGTCCGGGCGGGTGAAGTCCACGACCACCTGGGCGCCGGCGTCGGCCACGTTGAACAGCCAGTCGCCGTCGTCGACCATCGCGACCAGCTCGAGGTCGTCGGCCTCGTTGACCGCCTTGACGACCTCGGTGCCCATGCGCCCGCGGGCGCCGAGCACGCCCACGTTGATGAGGGGCGACTCACCGTCGGGCACGGGCGCACGCTGCGGATTCGGGACGGAGGTGCTGGTGGTCACGCGGTCAGGCTTCCCGGCCCGGCGTTCCCACGCAAGGCAGGGAAGATCACGTCTGGCGATGCCGGCGGGCCAGCACGTCCCAGAGCACCAGGCCGAGGACGAGCCCGGCGACGTCGGCCACCCAGTCGGCGACGGACGCCGTCCGGTTCAGGGCGGTCATCCCCTGGACGACCTCGCTGACCGCCGCGTAGGTCACCAGGAGCACGCCAAGCACGGGCCGGCCGATCCCCGCCCAGCGACCGCTGAGGGCGAGCACGGCGAACAGCGCGGCGTGCACGAGCTTGTCCACCCCGGGCGGGGCGGACGGCACGTCGTCCGCGGGCGCGAACAGCACCGCGAGCGAGACCAGGACGACGACGGCGAAGGCACCCCGGGCGAGCGGGCCGTGCTCCTGCAGGGCGTCACGCACGGGAGTCAGAGCCGGTCGAGGTCGGACTCGCGGTAGGGCCCGACGACGGCGAGGCACGTCTCCTGGGTGAAGAGCTCGGCCGCGACGGCGCGCACCTGCTCCTCGTCGACGGCGTCCAGCCGGTCGAGCACGTCCCGCACGGGCAGGTACTCCCCGTAGGAGAGCTCGCTCTTGCCGAGCCGGCTCATGCGTGAGCCGGTGTCCTCGAGCCCGAGCACCAGACCACCCTTGAGCTGGCCGCGACCGCGGGCCACCTCCTCGGCGGTGATGCCCTCGGCGGCGACCCGCTCGAGCTCGGCCCGCACCAGGCGGAGCACCTCGGGCACGCGCTTCTTCGAGCAGCCGGCGTACACGGAGAACGCTCCCGCTCCCGCGTAGTGCGTGAGCGCCGACCCGACGCTGTACACGAGCCCGCGCTTCTCCCGGATCTCCTGGAACAGCCGTGAGCTCATCCCGCCGCCCACCGCGGCGTCGAGGACGGCGGCGACGTAGCGCCGCTCGTCCAGCCGCCCCATCGTGGGTGTGCCCAGGAGGAGGTGGGTCTGCTCGGTCCGGCGGGCGATGAGTCCGGCGGGATGGGCGGGCTTGGTGAGGGCGCCCTCGCCGAGCCGCAGCGGCGACGGGCGCTCGTCGCCGGCGAGCCGGTCGCCGAAGGCCGCCGTGACGAGGTCGAGCACCTGCTGGTGGTCGACCCGGCCGGCGGCGGTCACCACGATCGAGGGCATGGTGTAGCGCCCGCGGTACCAGCCGTCGACGTCGTCCCGGGTCAATCCCTCGATGGAGTCGACGGTGCCCAGGACCGACCGGCCGAGCGGGGTGTCGCCGAAGAGGGTCTCGGCGAACAGGTCGTGCACCGCGTCGGAGGGCTCGTCGTCGCGCATGGCGATCTCCTCGAGGACCACCGTGCGCTCCGACTCCAGGTCGGCCGCGGTGTTCCTGGCCTCGGTGACGAGATCCGACAGCAGGGCCACCGCCAGGGGGAGGTCGCTGGCGAGGACGTTCGCGTAGTAGCAGGTGTGCTCCTTGGCGGTGAAGGCGTTCATCTCACCGCCGACGGCGTCCATCGCCGTCGCGATCTCCAGGGCGCTGCGAGTTGCCGTCCCCTTGAACAGCAGGTGCTCCAGGAAGTGCGAGGAACCGGCGACCGCCGGGCTCTCGTCCCGCGAGCCGACGCCGACCCAGATCCCCAGGGTCGCCGACAGCACCCCCGGCATCGTCTCGGTCAGCACCCGCAGGCCGCCCGGAAGCTCGGTGCGCTCCACCCGGCCGCCGACCTCGTCGAGGTCGAGCAGCGCGGTCACCCCGACGGGAACCGGGGCGGGCGCATCAGCACCCGCCCCGGCTCCCGTGATGTCAGGCGTTGTCACTCACCCGCGGGTGCAGCGGCCTCGGCGGGCGCCTCGGCACCCGCTGCGCCGGCGTCACCCTCGGCGACCGGCACGAGGCTGATCTTGCCGCGGGCGTCGATGTCGGTGATCTCCACCTGCATCTTGTCGCCGACGTTGGCCACGTCCTCGACCTTGCCGATCCGCTTGCCGCCACCCAGCTTGCTGATGTGCACCAGGCCGTCGCGGCCGGGCAGCAACGAGACGAAGGCACCGAACGGCGTGGTCTTGACGACCGTGCCGAGGAAGCGCTCGCCGACCTTGGGCAGCGTCGGGTTCGCGATCGCGTTGATCCGGTCCACCGCTGCCTGGGCCGAGGGGCCGTCGGACGCGCCGACGTAGATCGTGCCGTCGTCCTCGATGGTGATGTCGGCGCCGGTCTCGTCCTGGATCGCGTTGATCATCTGACCCTTGGGGCCGATGACCGCGCCGATCTTGTCGACCGGGATGCGCACCGTGGTCACCCGCGGGGCGTAGGGGCTCATCTCGTCGGGGCCGTCGATGGCCTCGCCCATGACGTCCAGGATGTGCAGCCGCGCCGCGCGGGCCTGGGTCAGCGCACCGGCGAGGACGTCGGAGGGGATCCCGTCGAGCTTCGTGTCCAGCTGGAGGGCCGTCACGAAGTCCTTGGTGCCGGCGACCTTGAAGTCCATGTCACCGAACGCGTCCTCGGCGCCGAGGATGTCGGTCAGCGCGACGTACTCGGTCTTGCCGTCGACCTCGTCGGAGACGAGGCCCATGGCGATGCCGGCGACGGGGGCCTTCAGGGGCACACCCGCGTTGAGCAGGGCCAGCGTCGAGGCGCACACCGAACCCATGGACGTCGAGCCGTTGGAGCCCAGCGCCTCGGAGACCTGCCGGATCGCGTAGGGGAACTCCTCGCGGTCGGGCAGGACCGGGACGAGCGCCCGCTCGGCGAGCGCGCCGTGGCCGATCTCGCGGCGCTTGGGCGAGCCCACGCGGCCGGTCTCACCGGTGGAGTACGGCGGGAAGTTGTAGTTGTGCATGTAGCGCTTGCGGTTGACCGGCGACAACGTGTCCAGCTGCTGCTCCATGCGGAGCATGTTCAGCGTGGTGACGCCGAGGATCTGCGTCTCGCCGCGCTCGAACAGGGCCGAGCCGTGCACCCGCGGGATGACCTCCACCTCGGCCGACAGCGGCCGGATGTCGGTGAGGCCACGGCCGTCGATGCGGACCTTGTCGCGCAGGATCCGCTGGCGGACGACCTTCTTGGTCAGCGCGCGGAAGGCACCGGAGATCTCCTTCTCGCGGCCCTCGAACTGGCCGGCCAGGGCAGCCTTGACCTCGTCCTTGAGCGCGTCGGTGGCGTCCTCGCGCTCGTGCTTGCCGGCGATCTGCTGCGCCTGGGCCAGCTTGTCGCCGACCTGCGCCTCGACGGCGGCGTAGACGTCGTCCTGGTAGTCCAGGAAACGGGGGAACTCGGCGACCGGCTTGGCGGCCTTCTCCGCGAGCGCGGCCTGCGCGTCGCACAGCGCCTTGATGAAGGGCTTCGCGGCCTCGAGGCCCTGGGCCACGACCTCCTCGGTGGGCGCGGTGGCGCCACCGGCGACGAGCTGGATCGTCTTCTCGGTGGCCTCGGCCTCGACCATCATGATCGCGACGTCGCCGTCCGGGAGGACCCGACCGGCCACGACCATGTCGAAGACGGCGTCCTCGAGCTCGGCGTGGGTCGGGAAGCCGACCCACTGGCCGTTGATCAGGGCGACGCGGGTGCCACCGACCGGGCCGGAGAACGGCAGGCCGGACAGCTGGGTGGACGCCGAGGCGCCGTTGATGGCGAGCACGTCGTAGAGGTGCTCGGGGTCCAGCGCCATGACGGTGATGACGACCTGGACCTCGTTGCGCAGCCCCTTGGCGAAGGTGGGGCGCAGCGGGCGGTCGATCAGGCGGCAGGTGAGGATCGCGTCCTCCGACGGCCGGCCCTCACGACGGAAGAACGAGCCGGGGATGCGCCCGGCGGCGTACATCCGCTCTTCGACGTCGACCGTGAGCGGGAAGAAGTCGAACTGCTCCTTGGGCTGACGGCCGGCCGTGGTGGCCGACAGCAGCATGGTGTCGCCCATGGTGATGACGACGGAGCCGGCGGCCTGACGGGCGAGCCGGCCGGTCTCGAAGGTGATGGAACGGCTGCCGAAGCTGCCGTTGTCGATGACCGCGGTGGCGGTGGTGACGCCGTCCTCGGGGTCGAACTCCGCGGAGACGGGGCTGGTGGTGGGTGCGGACATGTGTCCTTCTCTCTTCTTCGTCGCATCGGCCTCGTGCCGGTCTGCGACTCCTCTGACGGCGAGCTGTGCCGTCCTGCGTCCGGGGCGACCGGTGCTCGATCGAAGCCCTCGGGTCCAGGTTCCCGCGGAGCGGGGAACCGATGCGTGCCCGGGAGCCACTACCGAGGACCGGCCCTCGAGGGGCGCGTCCGGCGGCTGGCCGGTTGTTCCCCGTACGGCGGGTGCCGCACGAGGAAGGGGACCGCCCGGGATTCCCCCGGAACGGCCCCCTCGTCGTGCTTAGCGGCGCAGACCCAACCGCTCGATGAGCGAGCGGTAGCGGGTGATGTCGGTCTTCGCCAGGTAGTTCAGCAGGCGGCGACGACGACCGACCAGCAGGAGCAGGCCCCGCCGGCTGTGGTGGTCGTGCTTGTGCATCTTGAGGTGCTCGGTGAGGTCGCTGATCCGCTTGGTCAGCATCGCGACCTGGACCTCGGGCGAACCGGTGTCGTTCTCGACCGTCGCGTACTCGGTCATGATCTGCTTCTTGACTGCGCTCTCGAGCGCCATTGTTCGCCTCCGGGGCGGGTCACGTGTGGCCCCCGGTTTGAATCACGGGGGCAGCCTGCACACACGTCGGTCTCCCGACGTCGGTGCCCAGGTTACATGCCGAGGATCTGGCGGGTGTCGGAGACGTCCTTCGCCATCGCTGCCAGCAGCGCGTCGACGTCCGGGAAGGCAGCCATCGGCCGCAGGCGGTGCACGAACTCGACGCCGACGTGCTCGCCGTAGAGGTCGTCGTCGTAGTCGAGCACGTATGCCTCGACCGTACGCCGGCTCCCCTGGAACGTGGGGTTGCTGCCCACGGAGATGGCGGCGGGGAACCGCTCCCTGCTCGCCCCGCTGCGGGGGTCACGGGTCACCAGGTGGCCGGCGTACACGCCGTCGGCCGGGATCGCGGTGAACGGCGGGCTCTCGACGTTCGCCGTCGGATAGCCCATGTCCCGGCCCCGCCGGTCGCCGCGGACGACGATGCCGTCCACCCGGTGCGGCCGGCCCAGCGCGCGGGCGGCGGACACCATGTCGCCGGCCGCGACGCAGGCCCGGATGTAGGTCGAGGAGATGGTGACGTCGTCGTCGTCGACGGCGGCCAGCGAGATCCCCTCGACGGCGAAGCCGAAGCGGCGTCCCTCCACGGTCAACGAATCCACCGTGCCGGCCGCCTTGAACCCGTACGTGAAGTTCTCCCCCACCACTACCTGGGCGGCGTGCAGGTGCTCGACCAGCACCGTGTGGGTGAAGGTCTCCGGCGACAGCCGCATGAACTCGGTCGTGAACGGCAGGACGCACATCGCGTCCACCCCCAGCTCGGCCACCAGCTCGGCCTTGCGGTCCAGCGCGGTGAGGATCGCCGGGTGCGATCCCGGCCGGACGACCTCGGCCGGGTGCGGGTCGAAGGTGAGCAGGAGGCATGGGCGGCGCATCGCCCGGGCACGGGCGACGGCGGCACCGATCAGCTTCTGGTGCCCCCGGTGGACGCCGTCGTACATGCCGATGGTGACCACGGTCCGCCCGAGGTCCCCCGGGGTCGCCTCCAGTCCGCGCCAGCGCAGCACGCCGTCGACGTCCCGGCTCAGGCGACCCGGTGCAGCCAGCCGCGGGTGTCGGCCACCCGCCCGTGCTGGATGTCGAGCAGCGATTCGCGCAGCCGCATGGTGAGCGGGCCGGGAGCGCCGTCGCCGACGGTGAAGTCGCCGGTTCGGGCCTTGACCTCGCCGACGGGGGTGATCACCGCGGCGGTACCGCAGGCGAACGTCTCGGTGACGGTGCCGTCGGCGACGCCCTCGCGCCACTCGTCGACCGTCCACTTCCGTTCGGTGACGGTGTGGCCGAGCTCGCGGGCCAGCGTGATCAGCGAGTCGCGGGTGATGCCGGGCAGCAGCGTGCCGGTCAGCTCGGGGGTGACGAGCTCGGCGTCCTCGCCGGAGCCGAGGACGAAGAACAGGTTCATCCCGCCCATCTCCTCGACGTAGCGCTTCTCCACCGCGTCGAGCCAGACGACCTGGTCGCAGCCGGCGGCGATGGCCTGCTCCTGGGCGAGCAGGCTGGCCGCGTAGTTGCCGGCGCACTTCACGTCGCCGGTGCCGCCGGGAGCAGCTCTGATGTAGTCCTCGGAGAGGTACACCGAGACCGGGTGCACGCCGCGGGGGAAGTAGGCGCCGGCCGGGCTGGCGATGACCATGAACAGGTATTCCGACGCCGGCCGCACACCCAGGAAGGGCTCGCTGGCGAGCTGGTACGGCCGGATGTACAGCGTCTGGTCGGGGCCGGTGGGCACCCAGTCGCGGTCGGCGTCGACGAGTGCGTCGACCGCGGCGATGAAGGCGTCCTCCGGGACCGGCGGCATGGCCAGCCGCTTCGCTCCGCGGGCGAACCGGGCGGCGTTGGCCTCCGGGCGGAAGGTGGCGACGCTGCCGTCGGGCTGGGCATAGGCCTTGAGGCCCTCGAAGATCGACTGCGCGTAGTGCAGCGCCGCGGTCGACGGGTCCAGCTGCAGCGGCCCGTACTGGGTCAGCCGGGCGTCGTACCAGCCCTTCCCGGCCTGGTACCGGGCCACGAACATGGTGTCGGTGAAGAACCGGCCGAAGCCGGGTTCGGCCAGCATCCCCGCGCGCTCGGCGGCCGGGCGACGTGTCACGTCCTCCACCACGAGCGGCACGCCCTCGGTGAACATCCGGGAGGAGGTGCGGCTGTCGGCGAGCGTGTCGGTCATGGCTCCCACCTGCACGTGCGAAGGAACGGCACCGGCCCTCCGGGGCGGAAGACCGGCGCCGTCACAGTAACCCGACGGTCCGGGCTCGCTCTGCGGTGCTCAGGTCTCCTGGTGCGCCTTCGGGCCGGAGGACTCGAGCACCTCGTAGGACCACAGGTGGTGGGAGTCGCTCGCCGCCGGGGCCAGGTCGTCGCCGCCGCCGTCGTGGGAGCGGGCGAAGTCCTGGCCGGACTCCCACTCGCGGTAGGCCTCCTCGCTGCTCCACCGGGTGTAGACGAGGTACTGGTCGGTGCCCTCCACCGGCCGGAGCAGCTCGAACCACTCGAAGCCGGGGGTCTTCTCGACGTGGCCGCCCCGGCCGCGGAAGCGCTCCTCGAACCGGGCCTGCTTGTCCGGGGGGACGACGATCGCGTTGATCTTCACGATGCTCATGCCGCTCCCGTTCCCGCGCCGGCCGGTGCGCAATCGCGCATGGGGCACCCTGGAGGGGTGAATGCGCAGCGCACCGCCGACCTCGGCTTCGCCCGGCTGGACCTCGACCGGGGAACGCGCACCGGGACGCCCGAGGTGGTCTACGCCGCCGGCAAGACGCCGGCGCAGACCGTCGCCTGCCTGGCCGCGCTCCTTGAGGGCGGCAGCCCGCTCGCCTGGGCCACGCGGGTGGACGACGCCACCGCCGCGGCCGTCCTCGGGCGCTGGCCGGACGCCGTCGTCGACGCCGACGCCCGCTCGGCCTTCGTCGGGGAGCTCCCTGCCCCGGTGGGCACCGTCCTCGTGCTCACCGCCGGGACGTCGGACGGCCCGGTGGCCGCCGAGGTGGCCGCGACCCTGGCCGCGAGCGGCGTCGGCTGCCGGCGGGTGGACGACGTGGGCGTGGCCGGCGTGCACCGCGTGCTCGCCGTCGCGCCGGACCTGGCCGAGGCGGACGCGGTCGTCGTGGTCGCCGGCATGGACGGCGCGCTGCCCAGCGTGGTCGCCGGGCTCACCGACCGGCTGGTCGTCGCCGTCCCGACGTCCGTGGGCTACGGCGCCGCGTTCGAGGGGCTGGCCGCGCTGCTGACCATGCTCACCGCCTGCGCGCCGGGCGTGCTGGTGGTCAACATCGACAACGGGTTCGGCGCCGGTGTGGCCGCCGCGCGGATCGCGAGGTCGGCTCAGCGGTAGCGGACCGGGTCCGGCAGCAGTTCGTTCATCGAACCCGACCGGAAACCGCGCGGGTCGAGCTCCACGCGCTCGAACCCGGCCACTGCGGCCAGCAGGTCCGGCCGCGCGGCGACCTCGGGCACGCGCCCGGCGTCGATCTCCACCCGCGCGGTGCCGCCGCCCAGGTCGCGCACGCGGAGGTCGCGC
>NZ_SPQM01000164.1 GCF_004570345.1 Blastococcus sp. CT_GayMR20
TCCTCGACATCGGCGGCGGCTCGCTGGAGATCGCGTGCGGCGTCGACGAGGACCCTGACGTCGCCCTGTCGCTCCCGCTCGGGGCCGGGCGGATGACGCGGCGCTTCCTGCCGGAGGCCCAGGTCGGGGGCCTCAGCTCCCTGCCGACGACGGCGGGCGGTGCGGCGCTGGCCGTCGTCCCGCTGGTCCTCGCTCCGCTGGCGGCGATGGGGCTGTGGGAGCTGCTCGCGCTGATCCGGCCCGGGTACACCCCGATGCTCGACCCGTGGCGCCCCGGCTGGTACCGGCTGGCCACCGTCGCGCTGCTCGCCACCGTGGTGCTCGCCTGGTACGCCGGGCTGCGCCGGCGGGTGGGAGCCGTGCCGCTGGCCGTGGGCGCCCTGGTCTGGTTCGCGGTGCTCGGTGCCGTGCTGGCGTTCGTCGCCCCGGGTGGGTCCTGTCTGGCCGCGCTGCCGGCGCTGGCGGGCGGTCTCACCGGGCTCGTCGGCGTCCTCGCTCCGTGGCGGGTCGTCGGGGCGGCCGCCGCGGCCCTGGGAGGGGCGGTCGCCGTGGTGGTGCTCGCGCCGACCGTGGCGCTCTTCTTCCCTGCCATGGGGATGAGCCTCGGCGCGGCGCCCTCCGTCGTCGCGACCCTGCTGCTCGTCGCCGTGCTGCCCGCGCTCGAGCTGCTCTTCCCACGGGACCACGAGCAGGCGCCCTGGCCCACGACTGCCGCCGTCCCTGGCGTGGCGGCCGTCGTGGCCGTCGCGTGCGGACTGATCGGACTGTCGGTGGACCGGTTCGACGTGGACCACCCGGTCCCGACCCGGCTCGCCTACGTCCTGGACACCGACCAGGGCGAGGCCTGGTGGGCGAGCACCGAGGCCGACCCCGGTTCGTGGACCGCGCCCTACCTCCAGGACGGCGGCGACCTGCCGGACCCCTACCCCTACCTCCCCGACGGCACCGCCTCCGGCACCGCGCCTGCGGCCGACCTGTCCGCCCCGGTGATCGACGTGCTCGGCCAGCGCGACGCCGGGGACGGCCGCGAGTTCGACCTGACCGTCACGCCGCAGCGGCCCGGCGTCCGGTTCGTGACCCTCGCGATCACGGTCGCCGACGGCACCGTCGTCCGCGCGCGCGCCGGGGGGAGCGGGGTGCCGGAGGAGGCGCTGGGCGAGGACCGGCTCCTCCTGACCTTCCACGCACCGCCCGACAACGGCCTGCGGGTCGAGCTCGCGGTGCAGGGCGGTCCGGTCACGGTGCGGGTGATGGACGGGAGCACCGGGCTCGCCGGGTTGCCCGGGTACACGCCCCGTCCGGCCGGCTTCGATGTCGCCGGGTCGCACAGCGCCGACCTCGTGCTCGTAGCGGCGACGACGGAGCTCGGCTGACCGGCTACTGCAGCGGGAACGGCGACTGCAGCCACCAGGGCTCGTCGACGACTTCGATCCGGTGGACCCACTTCACCCACCAGAAGCCGCGCCGGCCCGGGGCGACCAGCCGCACCGGCGCCCCGTGCCCGGACGACAGGGGCTCTCCGGCGGCGGAGACGGCGAGCAGCAGGACGCCGGCGTCGCGCAGTGGGAGCCTCCGGCGGAAACCGGTCACGGAGACGACGTCGACGCTGCCGTCGGCGGGTAGGTCGCTGCCGACGACGGCGGCGAGCAGGTGGTCCAGGCGGATCCCGCTCCACTCCTGCTCGGCGAACCAGCCCCCCGTGCAGTCGAGGACGGCGCGGACGCGGTCACCGGCGTCGAGGTCGGTCACCGGCACCCGGACACGTCGGTTCCCGGCGACGACGTCGACGGTGTCCGCGGTGGTCGCCGGAACGGTGTCGCCGATCCACTGGGTGACCGGCATCGCCGTGGGGTCGTCCGTGCCGCGCTCGTGCGAGCCGGTGCCGCGGCGGTCGGCCCCCGGGGCCCCGGTCAGCCGGAGCAGCCCCTCGTTCCCGGCCCACAGCGCGAGGGCGCCGACGCCCAGCCCGGCAGCACGCAGCAGCGTGCGGCGCCGGAGGTCGGTGGCGCGGGGCCGTTGCCGCGCACCCCAGATGTGGATCGCCAGCACCGGCAGGACGGCGATCGCCGCACCGACGTGCACGTGCAGCGCGGTCACGCCGCCCAGCGCCCACCACGGCCCGGCGACACCGACCGAGTGCAGCACCCCGCTCCCTACGGTCAGCACGACGAGGACTCCCAGAGCGGCGGCCGCGGTCGGGTCGCGGCGTCCGGACGGCCGACTGCGGGCCTGCCGGACGACGACGGTCTTCCACGGCACGAGCAGCAGCAGACCCAGTCCGGCGGCGCCGTGCAGCGCGACGACCACCGCGTTCGCCCCCGAGCTGCCCACCGCGTAGGCGAGCACGCCCGTGCCGCCGGCGACCAGGAGCAGCGCGAGCAGGCCGAGATTGGTACGGCGTCCCGCGCGGCGAGGCAGCCGCAGCGGAAACCCACCGGTCACCCGGCCAGTGTGCGCTTCACCAGCGGCCGCGGTGCACGACCTCGTCGAGCCCGCGTCGGCCGCGGCGCAGCGAGGGGGAGCGGCGGTCCTCGGACCCGGGGTAGCCGACGGACACGCAGCCGACCGGCCGGTACTCCGGAGGCACGCCGAAGGCCTCGCGGAACCCCGCCACCCGCTCCCCGGGGACGCCGAAGAAGCAGGCGCCCAGCCCCTCGTCGACGGTCAGGCCGTCCGCCTGGTGCAGGGGGAGGCCGGGAGCGAGACGTCCTACGGCGACCCGCTCGACGCGGCGGTGCAGTGGCAACGGGACGGCGCGGAATGGGTCCACCTGGTCGACCTCGACGCCGCCTTCGGCCGGGGCAGCAACCGGGAGCTGCTGGCCCGCGTGGTGGGCGAGCTCGACGTCGACGTGGAGCTCTCCGGCGGCATCCGCGACGACGAGTCGCTCACCGCGGCGCTCGCCACCGGCTGCCGACGGGTGAACCTGGGCACCGCGGCCCTGGAGTCGCCCGAGTGGTGCGCCCGGGCGATCGCCGAGTACGGCGACCGGATCGCCGTCGGCCTCGACGTGCGCGGCACGCGGCTGGCCGCACGCGGCTGGACCAAGGAGGGCGGTGAGCTCTACGAGACCCTCGCCCGGCTCGACGCCGAGGGCTGCGCCCGCTATGTGGTCACCGACATCACCAAGGACGGCACGCTCCGCGGGCCGAACCTCGACCTGCTGCGCGAGGTGTGCGCCGCGACGCCCCGCCCGGTCGTCGCCTCCGGCGGGGTCAGCTCGCTCGACGACATCCGCGCGCTGGCCGGCCTGACCGCGGTGGGGGTCGAGGGGGCGATCGTCGGCAAGGCGCTCTACGCCGGCGCCTTCACGCTGCCGGAGGCGCTCCGCGTCACCGAGGAGGTCCGGTGAGCGTCATCCGGCTCGGCTCCGGCGCGCCGTGGGAGGGCATCGTCGGCTACAGCCGCGTCGTCGTCCGAGGGGACGCCGCCTGGGTGAGCGGTACGACGGCCCTGGTCGACGGCAAGGTGGCCCACCCCGGCGATGCCGCCGCGCAGACTCGGCAGGCGCTGGCGATCATCCGGGTGGCGCTGGAGAAGGCGGGCTTCACGATCGCCGACGTCGTCCGCACCCGCATGTTCGTCACGGACATCTCGCGGTGGGAGGAGATCGGCCGGGCGCACGGCGAGGTGCTCGGCGACGTCCGGCCGGCCACCACGATGGTGGAGGTCAGCGCCCTGATCGACCCCGACATGCTGGTGGAGATCGAGGCGGACGCGGTGCGCTGGGCGGGCGCATGAGCTTGGCCGTGCGGGTGATCCCGTGCCTCGACGTCGATGCGGGGCGCGTGGTCAAGGGCGTGAACTTCGTCGACCTGCGCGACGCCGGCGACCCGGTGGAGATGGCCCGGGTCTACGACGCCGAGGGTGCCGACGAACTGACGTTCCTCGACATCACCGCCAGCTCCGGCGACCGCGCCACCACCTACGACGTGGTCAGCCGGACGGCGGAGACCGTCTTCATCCCGCTCACCGTCGGGGGAGGGGTGCGCAGCGCCGAGGACGTGAACCGGCTGCTGCGCGCCGGGGCGGACAAGGTCGCCGTGAACACCGCGGCGGTCGCCCGCCCGGAGCTGATCGCCGAGATCGCCGACCGGTTCGGCAACCAGGTGCTCGTCCTGTCCCTGGACGCGCGCCGGTGCCAGGACGGCGCGACCACCGACTCCGGCTTCGAGGTCACGACCCACGGGGGACGGCGGGGCACCGGGCTGGACGCCGTCGAATGGGTGGTCCGCGCCGCCGACCTGGGAGCGGGGGAGATCCTGCTCAACTCAATGGACGCCGACGGGACCCGCACCGGATTCGACACCGCCCTGATCCGGGCGGCGCGCCGCGAGGTGAGCGTGCCGCTGATCGCGAGCGGGGGAGCGGGTGCCCCTGAGCACTTCCCGCCCGCGGTCGAGGCCGGCGCCGACGCCGTCCTCGCCGCGAGCGTGTTCCACTTCGGGCTGATGCGGATCGGCGACGTGAAGGACGAACTGGCCCGCGCCGGCGTGCCCGTCCGTCACGAGGCCGACCACCCGGTGACCGGCCAGGGCGGCCCGTCGCTCACAGCCTGAGGACCTCGCTGAGCCGGGCCGTCACCGGCCAGGCGCCCGCCGTCGTGTTGGACAGCACCGTGTGGGTCACCCCGGCCGCCTCGGAATGGACGGTCCGGAACGACACCCCCGCGTCACCCCCCTGCAGCATCACCGCGTCACCCGTCGGGTGCAGCCAGAAGCCCAGCCCGTACCGCATCGACTCCAATGGCACGTCGCTGCGGGGGCGCACCATCTCCGCCCACCGGTCCGTCGGCACGATCAGTCCGGCGTACAGGGCCGACCACAGGCCGTGGATGTCCGCCGCCGTGGAGTGGACGCCGCCGTCCCCGCTGCCGCAGACCGGCAGGTGGAGGATCCGACCAGTACACCTAGGCGACCGCCACCCAGGCGACGTCGCGGCGGCCGGCGGCCCAGAGCAGCAGCTCCATCGGCTCGCCGGTGACCGTGCGCCCACCCGGGCCGATCCGCTTCTCGACACCGTCGACGTCCGAGCGGCGCAGCACCAGACCTCGCCGGCCGGCTGCTCGGCGTCCGTAGAAGCGGGCGACCGGCCACAGCGTGTCCTGGTCCGCCCGGTCGAGCGGCCGGGGGGACCAGTCCGGCTGGGCGCGGCGGACGTCCTCGTGGTGGATCGCGAACTCGTGGATGTCGATCGCGGACATCCCTGGCCAGCCGCCCGGCAGCCACCGCGGCGGGCCCTGGCGCACGCGGTCGACCAGGTCGCCGTACGGCGTGGACTCCCGGAGCTGCTCCTCGAGCCGGTGGGAGTGGGCGGTCAGCGCCCGCGCCGCCGGCAGCACTTCCAGCGCGAAGCCGGGCATGGCGTCCGGACGGCGGTCGCGGACCACGAGGTGCGCGGCGAGGTGTGCCGTCGTCCAGCCCGCACAGCACGTCGGCGCGTCCGGGCCGAGCCCCGCCAGCAGGTCGGCCAGGGCAGCCCGTTCGCGTGCGGCGAACGAGACGGAAGACGCGGTCATCGCCGGAGGTTACCCAGAGGCCCCCGCGTCGCTTCCGGTTAGCCGTTCTAACGACCGCGTAGCATCCGAGACCCGTCGCAGAATCAGAAGGAGCACCGTGGCCCGCCGCCGAGACGCCGTCGTCCGGCGGGGTTTCCGACACATCGGACGGGCGATCACCGAGCAGCCGGGGATGTTCACCCTCGCCGTCCTCGCCAGCAGCCTGTACGGCGCGATGACCGTGGCGAGCGCCTGGGTGATCGGCGAGGTCACCGACCGCGTGCTGCTGCCGTCGTTCGCCGACGGGGTCACCACCGCGTCGGCGCTGGCGCTCGCGTCGGCCGCGATCATCGGCGTCGCGCTGCTCAAGATCGTCGGCATCCTCGGCCGCCGGCTCTTCGCCGGCATCATGAGCTACCGACTGCAGGCCGACTACCGGCGGCGCGTCACCCGGCAGTACCTCCGCCTGCCGCTGTCCTGGCATCAGCGCCACCCGACCGGTCAGCTGCTGTCCAACGCGAACTCCGACGTCGAGGCCTCCTGGTTCTTCGTCGCACCGCTGCCCTTCGCCTGCGGGGCGATCGTGATGATCGCGATCACCGTGGTCGCGCTCTTCCTCATCGACCCGCTGATCGCCCTCGTCGGGCTGGTCGTCTTCCCGCTGGTCTTCGCGGTCAACGTCGTCTACTCGCAGGTGATGAGCCCGCGCATGCAGCGCGCCCAGCAGCTGCGTGCCGAGGTCAGCGAGATCGCCCACGAGAGCTTCGACGCCGCCCTGGTCGTGAAGACCCTCGGCCGCGAGGCGTCGGAGACCGAGCGGTTCGGCGCGCGCGCCGAGGAACTCCGCGACGGGCTGGTGGCCGTCGGCCGCGTGCGCGGACTCTTCGACCCGCTCATGGAGGCGCTGCCCAACCTGGGCACCCTCGCCGTCCTCCTGATCGGGGCCGGCCGGGTCGCCGACGGCAGCACGGACGCCGGCAGCCTCGTCTCGATCGCCTACCTCTTCATGCTGCTCGCGCTGCCCATCCGCGCCATCGGCTGGGTGCTCGCCGACCTGCCGCGCGCGCTGGCCGGCTTCGACCGCGTCACCCCGGTGCTCGACGCCACCGGGGAGACGCCGTACGGCCCGGACGGCGCGGCGGCGGGGACCGGCGGCGCGGCGGTGGACCTCACCGATGTCGGCTTCACCTTCGCCGGCGGGGAACGCCCGACGCTCTCCGGCATCACCTTCGACGTCGCCGCCGGCAGCACCGTGGCCGTGGTCGGCCCCACCGGATCGGGCAAGTCGACGCTCGCCGGCCTCCTGGTGCGACTGGTCGACCCCAGCGACGGCTCCGTCGTGCTCGACGGCGTCGACCTGCGGCGGCTGCGCGAGGGCGAGGTCAGCTCCCAGGCGGCGTTCGTCGCGCAGGGCACCTTTCTCTTCGACGACAGCGTGCGGGGCAACGTCACCCTCGACGACCCGTTCAGCGACGACGAGGTCTGGGCGGCGCTGCGGGTGGCCGCCGCGGACCGGTTCGTCGCCGACCTGCCCGACGGCCTCGACACGAGGGTCGGCGAGCGGGGCGCGACCCTGTCCGGCGGGCAGCGGCAACGGCTGGCGCTCGCACGTGCTGTCGTCCGCCGGCCCCGGCTGCTCGTCCTGGACGACGCCACGAGCGCCGTCGACCCCAGCGTGGAGGCCCGCATCCTCGACGCGCTCCGCTCCAGCGACACCCCGACCACGGTCGTCGTCGTGGCCTACCGCCAGGCGACGATCTCGCTGGCCGACGAGGTCGTGTGGCTCGAGCAGGGCCGGGTGCTCGCCCGCGGCACGCACCAGCAGCTGCTCGCCGACGTCCCCGCCTACGCCGCCCTCGTGCGGGCCTACTCGCAGACGGAGGTGGCGGCGTGACCGCGACCGCCGACGAGCGAGTCGTCCTCCCCGCCGACCGCCGCACGGAAGGCACCTTCGCCACCCTGCGGCGCGGCCTGCGGATGATGCCGGAGTTCCGCAGGGGCCTGCCGATCACCTTCGCGCTCGCCCTCGTGGCGACGGCCGGCCGCGTCGTCGTGCCCATCGCCGTCCAGCAGGTCATCGACAGGGGGCTGGCCGCCGGTGATCCCGACCTCGGGCTGATCACACAGCTCGTGCTGCTCTGCGCGCTCGTCGTCCTGATCACCGCGGTCGCGATCTACCGGATGAACGTGCGGCTGTTCCGCACCACCGAGACCGCCCTGGCCGGCCTGCGGGTCCGCGCCTTCCGCCACGTCCACGACCTGTCGGTCCTGCACCAGCAGGGCGAGCGCCGCGGCTCCCTGGTCTCCCGGGTCACCAGCGACGTCGACCAGCTCTCGGTGTTCATGCAGTGGGGGGGCGTCCTCGGGCTGGTCAGCGTCGGCCAGCTGGTCGTGGCCACCGTCGTCATGGCCGTCTACAGCTGGCAGCTCACGCTGCTGGTGCTGGCCTGCTTCATCCCGCTGGCCGTCGCCGTCCGCTGGTTCGCCAAGCGCCTGGCCGACGCCTACGGCGTCGTCCGCGAGCGGGTGGGCGACGTCCTCGGGGCCGTGGCCGAGTCCGTCGTCGGCGCTCCGACGGTGCGCGCCTACGGCGTCGGCTCCCGGACGGCGAACCGCATCGACGGCGCCATCGACCGGCACTACCGCGCCTCGGTCGACGCCCAGAAGGTCACCGCCGCGGTGTTCGTCAGCGGCGAGTTCGTCGCCGCGCTGGCGAACGCGGCCGTCGTGGTCGTCGGCGTCCTGCTCGGCGTCGCCGGGGAGATCTCGGCCGGCACCCTCGTCGCCTTCCTGTTCCTGGTCACCCTGTTCGTCGCACCGGTGCAGACCGCGAGCGAGGTGCTCAACGAGGCGCAGAACGCCGTCGCCGGCTTCCGCCGCGTGCTCGACGTGATCGACACCGAGCCCGACGTCCGCGACCCGGCGCTGGCCGACCCGGACAGGGTCCGCGACCTGCCGCTCGGCCCGCTCGGCGTGCGGTTCGACTCGGTGTCCTTCCGGTACGCGCCCGGCGCCCGGCCGGCCCTCGACGACGTCGACCTCACCATCGAGCCGCGGCAGCGGGTCGCGATCGTCGGCGAGACGGGGTCGGGGAAGACGACGTTCGCCAAGCTGGTGACCCGGCTGATGGACCCGGTCGGCGGACGCGTGCTGCTCGGCAACGACCGCGACGGCTGGGTTCCCCTGGACGAGGTCGCCTTCGCGTCGCTGCGCTCGCGCGTGGTGATGGTGCCGCAGGACGGCTTCCTGTTCGACGCCACGATCGCCGAGAACGTGCGCTACGGCCGGCCGGGGATGACCGACGCCCAGGTGGCCGTGGCCTTCGAGGAACTGGGTCTCGGCACCTGGCTGGAGGGGCTGGCCGCCGGGGTCGCGACGCCGGTCGGGCAGCGCGGCGAGTCCCTGTCGGCGGGGGAGCGGCAGCTGGTGGCGGTCGCCCGCGCCTACGTCGCCGACCCCGACCTGCTGGTTCTCGACGAGGCCACCAGCGCGGTCGACCCCGCGACCGAGCGACGGCTGACCCGGGCCCTGGACACGCTCACGAACGGCCGGACGACGCTGACCATCGCCCACCGGCTCTCCACGGCCGAGCGCGCCGACGAGGTGCTGGTCGTGGACGCCGGGAAGGTCGTCCAGC
>NZ_SPQM01000165.1 GCF_004570345.1 Blastococcus sp. CT_GayMR20
GTGGGCGTCCCACGTGACGGCGTCGATGTGCAGGTCGATCAGCCGGAGACGGTCGGCCATGAACTGGTGCAGGGCGACGGTGGGGGACCCGTCGGTGAGCCGGACGCGGGCCTCCCGGGCCTGCTCGGCGACGCGTTGCCGCTCCTGGATGACGGGGTGCGCGAACCGCATGATCCGCTCGACCCGGGTGCCGGACGCGGCGGCGACCTGCTCGGGGGTCTCGCCGGCGCGGATGCGGGCCTGGATCACGCGCGGCGGGAGCTCCGTGCCGAGGTCGACGTCGATCTGGGTCAGGCGGCGGGCGTCCCCGCGGGCCGCGGCGCGCAGGCGGTCGTCGATCGCGACCTCGAAGCGCTCGCCGGTGTCGGCGGAGTCCGGGCCGTCGACGGTCAGGATGAGGCTCTTCCCGTCGTCGGAGAGCGCCACGAGGCGCAGTGTGCGCATGGGCGGACCTCCTGCTGACTGCGCGGACCCGGTCGTCGAGAGACGGACCGGAGCCCGAGGCTATCGGCGCTCCCCGTGCGCGGCGCGCAGGCGACGCGGCGTGGCGCGCCAGCGCCTCACCGGTGCCCTTTCCCGGGAGGGTGCGGTTGTCCCCGATCTCCGCCGATGAGGTGCAGTGTCACGTGTTCGCAACACGCGATCGGCACAGTGGGCCCCTCGTGGCGCGAGCCGACGAGCCCGAGCGGAGGAGGTGCGATGGTCAGCCCGCTGACCGACCGTCGTTCCGTCGCGCCCGGGCAGCCGCTCGCCGCGCCGCCGACGCTGCTGCCGGCCGACGTGCGCAGCGCGGTCACCGAGATCGCCGCCGCACCGGGCGCCTGGTGCCCGGCGCTGTCGCCCGAGGGGAACCGGGTCGCCTACGTCACCGACCGGTCCGGCCTGCCCCGGCTGGAGGTTGCCGCCCTCGCGGGTACCGAGGTCCCGGCCGTGCTGTCGGCACCCACCGAGGAGGTCGTCTCCGTCGCGTGGTCGCCGGACGGCGACTGGCTCGCCTACCTGGTCAGCCCCGGCGGCTCGATCTGCGCGGAGCTGCACGTGGTCCGCCCCGACGGCACCGGTCACCGGGTGCTGGCCGGTGAGGACCCGCGCGCCACCGTCTTCGCGGGCGGCTGGACCGGGCCCGGCCACTACGCGTGCTCGATCGCCCCGGGCGACGGCCCCGACGCCGACGTGGTGCTGGTGGACGCGGCCACCGGGGGACACCGCACCCTCGCCCGCGGCGGCTTCCTCTCCGTCACGTCCGTCTCGGCCGACGAGCGCTTCCTGCTGGCCCGCCGGGGCCCCCGCGGCTACCGGCACATCGTCCTCATCGACGTGGACAGCGGAGAGCAGCGCCCGGTCCTCGCCGCCGATGCCCCGGGTGGACTCGCGTCGGAGGACGGCCGGTTCGGTCCCGACGGCCGTTCGGTCTTCGTGCGGGCGTCCCTGCCGGGCGAGCCGTTCACGGACCGGGCCGGGCTGGTGAAGATCCCCCTCACCGGGGACGGCGTCCCCGGCGAGGGGCGCGTCGTCCTGTACCGGCCCGACGCCGACCTCGACGGCTACGCCCTGCGCACGGACGGCACCGTGCTCGCGGTGTGGACCGCCGACGGGGTCTCCCAGCTGCAGGTGCACTCCCTCTCCGACGGCGCCCTGGTGCGTTCGATCCCGCTGCCCGAGCCGGTCCTCCCCGGCTGGTCGCTGGCCGTCGACGGCGAGACCATGGTCGCCGAGCTGACCGGTCCGCGGACCCCGCGGGGTCTCTGGCGGGTGCAGCTCACCGGTTCCGGCGCCCCGGTGGCCCTCCCGTCGGCGCCTCCGCGTCCCGACCCCGCCCGGCTGGTCGCCCCGGTCCGCTACGACTACGTCGCCCCCGACGGTCTGCCGCTGTCCGGCTGGCTCTACACGCCGCCGGGCGTGCGGGGGCCCAACCGGACGGTCGTGAGCTTCCACGGCGGACCGGAGGGCCAGGAGCGGCCCGACTGGTCGCCGGTCGCCCAGAGCCTCGTCGCCGCCGGCCTCACCGTCTTCGCGCCGAACGTGCGCGGCTCCGGCGGCTTCGGTCGCGCCTTCCTGAACTCGGACGACGGCCCCGCCCGCGCGGCGTCCTTCGAGGACGTCCGGACGACGGTCGCCGCACTCGTGACCGCCGGCATCGCCGAACCCGGGCGGATCGGTGCGCACGGCTGGTCCTACGGCGGCTACCTCACCCTCGTCGCGCTGACCCGCTGGCCGGACCTGTTCGCCGCGGGCGTCACTGGCGCGGGCATGAGCGACCTGCGCACCTTCTTCGCCGGCACCGAGCCGTGGATGGCCGGCGCCTCGGTCACCGAGTACGGCGACCCGGTGGTCGACCGGGACATGCTGGCCGCGATCTCGCCGATGACCGCGCTGGAGCGGCTCACCTCGCCGGTGCTGTTCGTCCACGGCGACCGGGACACGAACGTGCCGGTCGCGGAGTCCGTGCAGGCGCACCAGGAGCTCCAGGCCCTCGGCGCACCGAGCGATCTGCTGCTCCTGCCAGGGGAAGGGCACACCGTCGTCGGCCGCGACCACCTGGTCGAGCTCAGCGAGCGCGTCGCCACCTGGTTCGATCGCTGGCTGTGAGCCGGCCCCTCTTCGCCGACTATCCCGCAGCCCCCGCCGACGAGGCGGTCGACCCCGAGGGTCGGCTGCGGGAGGGGTTCGCCGTGCTCGCGCCGGCGCTCGAGTCGCTCGGGGCGACCGGCCTCGCCGCGGCTGCCGCGGCGATGGCGGCCGAGCGCGAGGCGCGCGGCGTGACAGTCGCGTCGTGGTCGGACGGCCGGCAGACCGTGCGGCCCTATCCGCTCGACCCGGTGCCGCGGATCGTGCGCGTGCCCGAGTGGTCGGGCGTCGAGGCCGGGGTCGAGCAGCGGCACCGCGCGCTCAACGCGTTCCTCGCCGACGCCTACCGTGCGGCGGGCCGGCGCCGCGGCGATCCCGACCGGGAGCCCGAGGCGGTCCGTGCCGGGGTGCTGCCGGAGTGGGCGGTCGCGCACAGTCCCGGCCGCGACCCGGACGCCGTCGGCCAGGCATGGCCCGGTCAGCCCCGCGCCGCCCTCGCCGCGACCGACGTCCTGCGCACGGCGGACGGCGGCTGGCTGGTCGCGAAGGACCACCTCCGGGTGCCGGCCGGGCTCGGGTACGCGCTCGCCAACCGCGACAGCATGCGCGCCGCGGTCCCCGGCATCTTCCGTCCCGGCGCCACGCCGGTCGATCCCGCGGGCGCGGTCGGCCTCCTGCGGGCGGGGCTCCGCGCTGCGGCGTCGCCGGCGTGCCCGGGGGTCCCGCGGATCGCCGTCCTCAGTGCCGGGCCGATCGACAACGCGTGGTTCGAGCACGGCCTCCTGGCCGACGCCCTCGGCGTCCCGCTGGCCCGCCCGGCCGACCTCTGGCCGCGCATGGACGGCGGGGTGGAGGTCGTCGTCGGCGGCGAGCGCCACGCGGTCGACGTCCTCTACCGGCGGTTCGACGACGGCATGCTCGGTGCGTACCGCACGCCCATCGGGCAGCCGCTGGACTCCCTGCTGACCGAGGCCGTCCGGTCGGGCCGGCTCGGGCTGGTCAACGTCCCGGGCAACGGCCTCGCCGACGACGCCGCGGCGTACGCCTGGGTGCCGGAGATGATCCGCTTCTACCTGGGGGAGGAACCGCTCCTCGGGTCGATCCCCACCTGGGTGCTGGCCGACGAGCGGCAGTGGGCGCAGGTCCGCGACCGGCTGCACGAGCTCGTCCTCCGGCCCGTCGCCGGGTACGGCGGCCGCGGCGCCGTCTTCGGGCCGTCCCTGACGGCGGACGAGCTGGCCTCGCTTCAGGCGGAGGTGGCCGCTGCGCCCTACCGGTTCGTCGCGCAGGAGCCGGTCGAACCCACGACCGCGCCGACCTTCGTGGAGGGCCGGCTGCGGCCCCGGCACGTGGACCTGCGGGTGTTCTCGGTGACCCTGGCCGGCGGCGCCGTGTCGGCGCTCCCCGCGCCCCTCACCCGCGTCGCCCTCGGCGAGGGTCCGAGTTCGCCCAGTGCCGCCCGCGATGGCGGGAGCAAGGACACCTGGCTCCTCGGCTGACCCGGTCCGCTCAGCCGGCGGCGGACCGCTCGCCGGCGAGGCGGCTGCTGATGAGGACGGTGGTCCCCTCCGGGCTCGGCGTGGCGGTGATCTCCCCGAACGCGCTCATGAGTGTCGAGCCACGGCCTCGGTCCATCGACGGCATCCGTTCCCGCCACTGCCCGTAGTCGCGCACGGCGATCCGCACCTGCTCCGCGTCGACCGCCGCGGTCACGTCGAAGAACGGTTCCGTGGGGTCCTGGGCGTGCTCGACGGCGTTGGTCGCCGCCTCGCAGGCGGCCAGCAGGAGGTCGTAGGCCTGCTCGTCGCCCACCCCGGCGGTCGCCAGCCAGCTCCGCAGCCCCCGGCGCAGCACGGGGATGGACGAGGCCTGCGACGGCAGGCGCCACTCGCCGGCCGTACCGGCCACCGCCATGCCCTCGTGGGGGCGCCGCGGGGACGGCGGCCCGGCCGGGGGAGCGGAGGCGGAGAGTCCGGACGCGACGCGCACGGCCGGCGCCGGGTCGGGACGAGGGGTGGGGGTGCGCGCAGCCGCCTCGGCCGCCTCGGCAGCCGCGGCCGTCCGCCGCCCGGCAGCTCGCTCGAGCACGACGCGGACGCGGGCGATCAGCTCGTCGGCCCGGAACGGCTTGGCCAGGTAGTCGTCGGCGCCCGCCTCGAGGCCCTCGACCGAGGCCTCCTGACCCGCCCGGGCCGTCAGCATGATCAGCGGGATGTCGCGGGTGGCCGGGTCCGCACGGAGCGCGCGCAGCAGTTCGAAGCCGTCGACCCGCGGCATCATCACGTCGGTCAGCACGATGTCGGGGGCGTCATCGGCCACCGCGGCGAGCGCCTCCTCCCCGTTGGCCGTCGTCCGCACCGACCAGTGCGGGCCGAGCAGCCGGGTGAGGTACGCGCGCATGTCGGCGTTGTCGTCGACGACCAGGACGGTGCCGGCCGACGTGGGTGCCGCCTCGGCCGGCCGGGAGGTGTCCCACTCCCAGCTGGCCGCCTCGACACGTGCTGCCTCCGACGGTCCGACGGCCGGTCGCGTCGCGTCCTCGACGGCGTCGGGCTCGCCGAAGGGGAGGGTCACGGTGAAGGTGCTGCCCGTGCCCGGCTCGCTCTCGACCGAGACGCTGCCGCCGTGCAGGGCGGCCAGCTCGTGGACCAGCGCGAGGCCGATGCCGGTGCCCTCGCGGGTGCGCGCGGTCGCGCCGGCCACCCGGTGGAACCGCTGGAACAGGTGGGGCAGCTCGGCGGCGACGATGCCCACCCCCGTGTCGGAGATCGTGAGCGCGAAACCGTCGCCGTCCGGACGGAGTCCGACGCGGATGCCGCCGACGAACGTGTACTTGACCGCGTTGGCCAGCAGGTTGACGACGATCTTCTCCCACATGCGCGGGTCGACGAACGCCGGGCGGCCCAGCGGCGGGCAGTCCACGGTGAGCCGGAGGCCCGCGCGCTCGGCCGCGGCACGGAAGATGCCCGCGAGGTCGGCGGTGAACGTGGCGACGTCGGTCTCCACGCGCACGGGGGAGGCGCGACCGGCCTCGATGCTGGCGAAGTCGAGCAGGTCGTTGACCAGCCGCTGCAGGCGCTGGCCGTTGCGCAGGGCCAGGCTGAGCTGCTCCTGCACGGCCGCCGGGAGGGGTTCGTCGGAGCTCTCGAGGACGTCGCCGATGGGGCCGAGCAGCAGCGTGAGCGGCGTGCGCAGTTCGTGGCTGACGTCGGAGAAGAACGTGGTCTTGGCCCGGTCGAGCTCGGCCAGCGACTCCGCGCGCAGCCGCTCCGCGTCGAACGCCCGGATGTTGACCACGGCACTGGTGAACTGGCTGGCCACCAGTTCGTAGAAGGAGCGGTAGGCCGCGTCGAGCGCCCGGTTGGGGCTCTTCCCCGCGAGGAGCAGGCCCACCGGCTCGCCCTCCACCGACGCGGTCAGCGGGAGGACGACGGCCTCGGTGACTCGGTCGCCGAAGGGGCCGCCGGTAACGCCGAGCCGGTCGACCAGCGCGGACAGGTCGTCGAGCGCGGCGCCCGTGGCCTCGGGCAGCAGCGTCTCGTCGCAGCCCACCGCGGCCACCCGGCGGAAGCCGCTCTCGCCCGGGACCGACAGGTAGAGCCCGGCGAACGGGACGTCGAGGGTGTTCCCCGCCAGCGCGCCGCACATCGCGGTCACCGTCTCCTGCTCGGCGCCCAACCGGCCGCCGACGGTGGCCAGGTCGTGCAGCAGCCGCTGCCGGCGCTCGCCGAGGAGCTGGCTGGTCACCTCGGTGCACACGGCGTGCATGCCGGCCACGCGGCCGTCGTCGTCGAAGGCGGGGGCGTGGGAGACGGTGAAGTAGGTCTCCTCGCGGTACCCGGAGCGCTCCAGCAGCAGGAGCAGTCCAGGCAGCCAGGACGCGTCGAGGGTCTCCATCGCCTGCTGGATCGGCGGCCCCAGCGCGCCCCAGCCCTCGGCCAGCGTGATGCGGATGTCCTCGCCGATGGCGGGGTGCTTCGCGCCGATGAGCGGGGCGTAGGCGTCGTTGTAGAACTGAAGGAACTCCGGGCCCCACGTCAGCACCATGGGGAACTTCGACACCAGAACGGTGCGGACGGCGTACCGGAGGCTGGCCGGCCAGGACTCGACCGGTCCGACGGCGGTGGCGGCCCAGTCGAAGGCGGCCATGATCCGCCCTGCCTCGCCGCCGGCGGCGAACAGGTCGCCGCTGCCGGGTCCCGACGGGGAATCGGGAACCACGCTCACCTCCAGCCGGGTCAGGTCTCACCGCGGGTCCGGACGACGTCGGCCGGCTCTCTGATCGGCGGCCCGGCACTGCGGGCCGCCGTGGACGGGGCTTCTGCTAGAGGCGCTCCACCACGTGGTCGATGCACGCGGTCAGCGCCGTGACGTCGTCCGGGTCGACGGCCGGGAACATGCCCACGCGGAGCTGGTTGCGGCCCAGCTTGCGGTAGGGCTCGACGTCCACGATGCCGTTGGCCCGAAGGGTCTTGGCGAGCGCGGCGGCGTCCACCGAGTCGGTGAAGTCGATCGTCCCGACGACCAGCGAGCGGTGCTCCGGATCGGCGACGAACGGCGTCGCGTACGCCGACTTCTCCGCCCATCCGTAGAGCCGGCTCGAGGAGTCGGTGGTGCGGGCGACGGCGCCGGACAGGCCGCCGAGGGACAGCAGCCACCGGATCTGGTCGGCCAGCAGGAACAGCGTGGCGACGGCCGGGGTGTTGTAGGTCTGGTCCTTGCTCGAGTTGTCGACGGCGATCGACAGGTCGAGGAAGCCGGGGATCCAGCGACCGGACGCCTTGATCTCGGCGACGCGGGCGAGGGCCTCGGCCGACATCAGGGCGACCCACAGCCCGCCGTCGGCGGCGAAGGACTTCTGCGGGGCGAAGTAGTAGACGTCGGACTGCCCGATGTCGACCGGCAGGCCGCCCGCGCCGCTGGTGGCGTCGATGAGGACGAGCGCGTCGTCGTCGGCCCCGGCCGGCCGGGTCACCGGCGCCATGACCCCGGTCGAGGTCTCGTTGTGCGCCCAGCCGTAGACGTCGACCCCCGGCTGGCCCTTCGGCAGCGCCAGCGACCCGGGGTCGGCCTTCGCGATGACCGGGTCGTCGAGGAACGGCGCCTCGGACACCCCGGAGGCGAACTTGGCGGAGAACTCGCCGTACGTGCCGTGGGCGCTGCGCCGGCGGATCAGGCCGATCAGGGCGGCGTCCCAGAAGGCCGTCGTCCCCCCGTTGCCCAGCACCACCTCGTACCCGTCGGGGAGGTCGAAGAGCTGCGCGAGGCCCTCCCGGATCTCCTTGACCAGGTTCTTGACCGGCGCCTGCCGGTGGGAGGTGCCCATGATCGCGGCGCCGTCGCCGGCAAGTGCCCGCAGGGCCTCCGGGCGGACCTTGGACGGCCCGCAGCCGAAGCGGCCGTCTTCGGGCAGGAGCTCTGCGGGGATGGTGATGCTCATCCGGGCGTGCCTCTCGGGACAGGACCCCGTCCTCCCCGTCCTTCGCAAGCTCAGGGCGGTACCCGGGACGGGGCCGGGTTCAGGCGGGTGCGACCTGCGTCGTCGCCTTGGTCTGGATGGTGTCCCAGCCGGCGACCTCCTCGGGCTTGCGGGGGTCGGGACCGATGTAGCGGGCCGACGGCCGCACGAGGCGTCCGGTGTTCTTCTGCTCGAGGATGTGCGCGCACCACCCGGCGGTGCGGGCACAGGTGAACATCGACGTGAACATGTGGCTCGGCACCTCGGCGAAGTCGAGGACGATCGCCGCCCAGAACTCCACGTTGGTCTCGATCGGCCGGTCGGGGCGCCGCTCGCGCAGCTCCTTGAGGGCCGCGTTCTCCAGCGCGAGGGCTGCTTCGAAGCGCGGGGCGCCGAGCTCCTCGGCGGCCCGGCGCAGCACGCGGGCGCGGGGGTCCTCGGCGCGGTAGACGCGGTGGCCGAAGCCCATCAGGCGGTCGCCGCGGTCGAGCAGGTCCTTGACGTACTGCTCGGCGTTGCCGCTCTCCTCGACCCCGTCGAGCATGTGCAGGACGCGCGAGGGGGCACCGCCGTGCAGCGGGCCGGACATCGCGCCGATCGCGCCGGACAGCGAGGCCGCGACGTCGGCGCCGGTGGAGGCGATGACTCGGGCGGTGAAGGTGGAGGCGTTCATGCCGTGCTCGGCGGCCGACGTCCAGTAGGCGTCGACGGCGGCGACGTGGCGGGGGTCGGGCTCGCCGCGCCAGCGGACCATGAACCGCTCGACGATCGTGGCGGCCTCGTCGATGCGGCGCTGCGGCACCGCAGGGATGCCGATGCCGCGGGCGGACTGCGCGACGTAGGACAGCGCCATGACGGCGGCCCGGGCGAGCTCCTCGCGGGCCTC
>NZ_SPQM01000166.1 GCF_004570345.1 Blastococcus sp. CT_GayMR20
TCGCCGAACTCGCCGACGGCGGGACGACGATCCTGCTGACCACCCAGTACCTGGAGGAGGCCGACCGCCTGGCCGACCGGATGGTGGTCATCGACCGGGGCAAGGTCATCGCCCGCGGCACCGGCGACGAGCTCAAGGCCCAGGTCGGCGGTCAGCGGCTGGAGCTCACCGTCGCCCGGCCGTCCGACGTCGCGGAGGCGGCGAAGCGGCTGCGGTCACTGGCCGTCGACGAGCCGCAGTCCGACGAGCAGAGCCGGCGGCTCAGCCTCCCGGTCTCCGGCGGCACCGACGTGCTCGCCGAGGCGCTGCGACTGATGGAGGGCAGCGGCGTGGAGATCCTGGATGTCGGCCTGCGGCGGCCGGATCTCGACGACGTCTTCCTCACCCTCACCGGGCACGCCGCCGAGGAGGACGGGAAGGGCGCCGCGCACGGCGAGCAGGACCGATCACCGGCCGACCGGGAGCCGGTCCCGACCGGGGGGAGCGTCCGATGAGCTCGCTGTCGCTGGCCGTGTCCGACGGCCTCACCATCACGCGCCGCAACATGATCAAGGTCAAGCGGGTGCCCGACCTGATCGTCTTCGCCACGCTCTCGCCGATCATGTTCGTGCTGCTCTTCCGCTACGTCTTCGGCGGCGCCATCAACGTGCCGGGCGACGTCAGCTACGCGGAGTTCCTGCTGCCGGGCATCTTCGCCCAGACCGTGGTGTTCGGGAGCACGATCACCGGCGCGAGTCTTGCCGACGACCTGCAGAAGGGCCTGATCGACCGGTTCCGGTCGCTGCCCATGTCGCCGTCGGCCGTCCTGATCGGGCGGACCGTCGCCGACCTGTTCCTCAACGCGCTGTCCATCGTCGTGATGGCGGTGACCGGGTTGGTCGTGGGCTGGCGGATCCACACGTCGGTCGGCGAGGCCGTCGCCGGGTTCCTCGTGCTCCTGGGTTTCGCCTACGCCGTGTCCTGGATGATGGCGCTGGTCGGACTGCTGGTCCGCACGCCCGAGGTGGTCAACAACGCCAGCTTCATCGTGATCTTCCCGATCACCTTCGTGGCCAACACCTTCGCCCCGCTGGAGACGTTCCCTCCCGTGCTGCGGCACTTCGCGGAGTGGAACCCCGTCTCCGCCGTCGTGCAGGCCGCGCGCGAGCTGTTCGGCAACTCCTTCGGGGCGCCGGACGTCTGGTCGCTGCAGAACCCGGTGCTCTACTCGGCGATCTGGGGCGTGGTGATCCTGGCGATCTTCGTCCCGCTGTCGGTGCGCGCGTACAAGAACACCGCGAGCCGCTGAGAAAGGACCCCGCTGCCCCCCACACCTCGCACGCTCGGCGTGGGCCCCTGCAGCGGGGCCGGACACGGACCGACAAGATGGACGGCGATGAGCGTCGACACCGTTCCCCTGGCTTCTGACAACCCGCTGAGCCGGCCGTCGGTGCTGCCGTTCGGCCTGCCGCCGTTCGGTGACATCAGCCCGGAGCACTGCCGCGAGGCGCTCCTGGCCGGCATGGCCGAGCAGCGGGCCGAGGTGGCCGCGATCGTGGCGGCACCCGGACCGGCGACGTTCGAGAACACGATCGTGGCGCTCGAGCGGTCGGGTGGGCTGCTGACCCGTGCGTGGAACGTCTTCGGCAACCTCACCTCGTCGGTGTCGACGCCCCGGATGCGCGAGATCGAGCGGGAGATCGCGCCGGTCGAGGCCGCCCACGACGACGCGATCCGGCTTGACCCGGCCCTGTTCGCGAAGATCGACGCCGTCCACACGGCCCGGCACGAGGCGGGCCTGGACGACGAGTCCGTCCGGCTGGCCGAGCGCTACCACCTCGACTTCGTGCTGGCCGGAGCCCGCCTCGACGAGGCCGGCCGCGAACGGCTCACGGAGCTGAACCAGGAGCTCTCGACCTTGTCGACCGCCTTCGGGCAGAACCTGCAGCTCGCCACCGAGGCGGCGGCGGTCGGTGTCGCGGACGCCGCCGAGCTCGACGGGCTCGACGACGAGTCCATCGCGACGGCCGCGACCGCAGCGGCCGACCGCGGGGTCGACGGCTACCTCATCACCCTCCTGCTGCCGACCGGTCAGCCCGTCCTCACCAAGTTGCGCAACCGCGAACTCCGGCGGCGGGTGTTCGAGGCCTCGCTGACGCGGGCCTCGGCCGGCGAGCACGACAACCGGCCGGTGGCCGAGCGCATCGCCCGCCTCCGCGCCGACCGCGCACGCCTGCTCGGCTTCGACACCCACGCCGACGTCGTCCTGGCCGACTCGACCGCGCGTACGACCGCGGCGGTCGACGAGATGCTGGCCTCGATGGTGCCCGCGTCCGTGGCCAACGCCGAGGCGGAGGCCGCCGTGCTGCGCGAGGCCGCGGCTGCGGACGGGATCGACGACCTGGCTCCGTGGGACTGGGCCTTCTACAGCGAGCGGGTCCGTGCCGAGCGGTACGCGGTCGACACGACCGCACTGCGTCCGTACTTCGAGCTGGACCGGGTCCTCGTCGACGGCGTCTTCCATGCGGCGGAGCTGCTCTACGGCTACCGATTCGCGCCGCGGCCCGACCTGGCCGGGTACCACCCCGACGTCCGGGTGTGGGAGGTCATTGACGCCGACGGCGCGCCGGTCGGCCTCTACCTCGGCGACTTCTTCGCCCGCGACGGCAAGCGCGGCGGTGCGTGGATGAGCTCGTTCGTCCGCCAGTCACGGCTCCTCGACGCCCAGCCGGTGGTCGTGAACAACCTCAACGTGTCCCGCGCCGCCGACGGCCAGCCGACGCTGCTGACCCTCGACGAGGTCAACACCCTCTTCCACGAGTTCGGCCACGCCCTGCACGGGCTGAGTTCCGCGGTCACCTTCCCGCGCTTCTCGGGCACCGCGGTGCCGCGGGACTTCGTGGAGTTCCCGAGCCAGGTGAACGAGATGTGGGCGCTCTGGCCGGAGGTGCTAGGCAACTACGCGAAGCACGTCGAGACCGGCGAGCCACTGCCCGCCGACGTCGTCCGGGCGATCGACGAGGCGCGGCTCTGGGGCGAGGGCTTCGGGACGCTCGAGTACCTGGCCGCCACCCTGCTCGACCAGGCCTGGCACCGGATCACGCCGGAGACCGAGATCGGCGATCCGATCGCCTTCGAGCATCAGGCCCTGGAGTCGGCCGGGGTGTCCTCGCCGCTCGTGCCGCCGCGGTACCGGACGACCTACTTCCAGCACATCTTCGCCGGGGGGTACGCCGCCGGGTACTACTCCTACATCTGGTCGGAGGTCCTGGACGCCGACACCGTGGAGTGGTTCAAGGAGAACGGTGGCCTGCGCCGGGAGAACGGCGACACCTTCCGCGGCCGGCTGCTCTCGGTCGGCGGTTCGGTGGACCCGCTGGCCGCGTTCCGCGCCGTCCGCGGACGGGACGCCGACCCGGCGCCCTTGCTGCGGCGGAGAGGTCTCGCCCCCGCCGCATGAGGGCGCGCGTCGGTTGCGAGTGCCGAACTCACAACCAGGGCAGCGAGAGCACCAGGTCGAGGTCGTCCGGGCTCTCGCCCTCGCGCACCAGGCGGTTGGGCTGGCGGTGCCCGCACTCCGTGCACCGGTGCACGACCTGCCAGCCCTTGCCCGACTTCTCCACCAGCCCGATCGGCTCCATCGGACGGCGGCACTCGCTGGCCCGGTCGCCCGGCAGCTCGTCGACGTGCAGCGACCACAGGCAGTACGGGCAGTGGTTGCGGTAGTGCCCGTCGGTGTTCGCCGGCACCTCGGAGTGGCAGTGGACGCACTCGAAGCCGGTGTTCTCCGCCCGCCTCGAGCGGCCGCCCACGGACGCGGTCAGGGGACGAAGGGCTCGACCGCGACGACCTCGACGCTGATGTCCCGGCCGTTGGGAGCCTTGTACGTCACTGTCGTCCCCGGCGCGGCACCCATGATCGCCGAGCCCAGCGCGGACTCCGGCGAGTACACGGTGAGGTCCGTCGTCCCGGCGATCTCCCGCGATCCGAGCAGGAACTTCTCGGTGTCGTCATCTCCGGCGAACCGGATGGTGATGACCGTGCCGAGCGCGGCGTTCGTCGCCTCGGTGGGCGCGGCGCCGACCCGGGCCTTGCGGAGGAGGTCGGTCAGCTGACGGATGCGGGCCTCCTGCTTGCCCTGCTCGTCCTTGGCCGCGTGGTACCCGCCGTTCTCCTTGAGGTCGCCCTCCTCACGGCGGGCGTTGATCTCCGCCGCCATCGCCGGGCGGCCGGCCACCAACTGGTCGAGCTCGGCCTTCAGCCGGTCGTGGGCTTCCTGGGTCAGCCAGACGCCCTGGGACTGCTCGTCAGTAGGGGTGGACACGAGGGGGAACTCCTGGAACTCGGGTGGCCGTCCCCGGACGGGGCGGCCGATGGTCGATCCGGCCAAGCTAACACCGGCGCCGACGGCGCTGCACGGATGCGCCGTGCGGTCCCGGCCGCGGGCCGGAGATGCGGAACCGTACCGGACCGTGTTGGTGACCAGTGGCACATTTCCCCCGAGCGGGTGTCTGAACAGGGCCGACGGGCGGCGGCGGTCCGGGGGCGGGTCGACCCACGCGCCGGACGGGGGACAATGTTCCGGTGACCGATCCCGACCAGTTGCGCCTCCTCGCCGTCCACGCCCATCCGGACGACGAGTCGAGCAAGGGTGCAGCCACGATGGCGAAGTACGTCGCCGAGGGTGCCCGCGTCCTGGTGGCGACCTGCACGGGTGGCGAACGTGGCTCGGTGCTGAACCCCGCGCTGGACCGGCCCGAGGTCTGGGAACGGCTGCCGCAGATCCGCGTCGAGGAGATGAACCGGGCCCGCGAGATCCTCGGGGTCGAGCAGGTGTTCCTCGGGTTCGTCGACTCCGGGCTGCCCGAGGGCGACCCGCTGCCCCCGCTGCCCGACGGCTGCTTCGCGCTGGTCCCGATCGAGGAGGCGGCGGCCCCGCTGGTCGAGCTGATCCGCCGCTTCAAGCCGCAGGTCGTCACCACGTACGACGAGCGGGGCGGCTACCCGCACCCCGACCACATCAAGACCCACGAGATCTCGGTGCACGCGTTCGAGGCCGCGGGCGATCCCGACCGCTATCCCGGCCTCGGCGAGCCCTGGCAGCCGAGCAAGCTCTACTACCACATGAGTTTCACGCTGCCGCGCACGAAGGCGCTGCACGAGGCCATCCTCGCCACGGGTGCGGAGTCGCCCTACACCGAGTGGCTGGAGAACTGGGACCCGGCGCACGACATCTCCCACCGGGTCACCACGCGCGTGCCCTGCGCGGAGTACTTCCCCGTCCGGGACGCCGCGCTGATCGCGCACGCCACCCAGATCGACCCCGAGGGGCGCTGGTTCGCCTGCCCGCCGGAGACGCAGCAGCGGGTGTGGCCGACGGAGGACTACGAGCTGGCCCGGACGCTGGTCGACGTGCCGGTTCCGGAGGACGATCTGTTCGCGGGGATCCGCAGTGAGGTGGGGGTCCGATGACCGTCGATCTGCTCGCCGCCGCCGGCGAACAGCTGCCCGAGGACGTCGGCAAGTCCGGCCCGCTGGGCCTTCTGCTGACCGTCGTCCTGCTGATCGCCGTCGTGTTCCTGGTCCGCTCGATGTCCAAGCACCTGAAGCGGGTGCCCGCCAGCTTCGACCCGGCCGAGCGCGTCGAGGAGATCCCCGACGACGCGTCGGAGCTGTTCGAGGCGAAGCCGGGAGAGCAGCTCCTGGACGACCTCCGCAAGGCGCCGCTCGCCATCGAGCCGCCGCGCCGCGACGACGACCGGCCGGACAGCCCCCGAGGGAGCTGACCGGCCGACCGCCGGGGTGCGTCTACCAGGCGTGGGCCACGTCGATCGCGACGCGCACCGAGTCGCCCGGGCCGGCGAGGGTCAGTACGCGGAACGGCAGGCGTGCCCGCACGCCGAGACCGACGCTGGTGAGTCCCTCGTGGTAGCCGGCCGCGGCCACCTGGCGGAACGTCCGGAAGCCGGTGACGTCCGGGTTGACCGAGGTGCGGGTCATGTCGTGCGCCCCGACGGTGATCTGCAGGAACGCCCCGCCGCGGAGGGGCACGACGAAGCCGGAGCCGTCGGACCTGACCTTGTCGACGTACTCGACGCGGTAGGAGTTGACGGCCGTGGTGCCGCCGATGTCGAGCACGAGCCGGTCGTAGCAGTCGTGTCGTCCGACCCGGGCCTGACGGAACTCGTCGCCGAGCGAACCGGGGTCGTTGTGGCCCGCGTGCTTGGCGAGCGAGCCCCAGGTGATCCCGCAGTACGGCGCCGCCTGCGCCGTGGCGGGAAGGGCGACGGCGACCAGCACCGACGCCAGGGTGAGGAGGAGGAGACGGATCGGGGTTCGGGACATGGGAGCCTCCTGGCAGGTACACCACCGTCGTTGGTAGTGCAGTCGTCAGAGTCCGCCGACACGCCCGCTACCACCATGGGCAGCTAATGCCGTAGACGGACGAATATCGGCGTGTCGGCTGGCGAACTCTGCTAGACGCAACCTGCGGACTGGTTGGTCCGGGCCACCTCTTGCCGCTCTTGCACCCGACCGGGTGCGCTCGGTGATGACCTGCCCGTTTGCGGTCCGTCGGGCACGATCACCGGATGCCCGCGAAGCAGCGCACCTCCAGGTCCGAGGACGACGGCCACCCCCCGGGGATCGGCCGGTTCGGCACCCGCCTGCTCGAGGTGTCGGAGAACGTCGTCTACGCGGGGATCGCCGCCTTCCTCGTCGGCACGGCACTGGTCTGCCTGGCGCTCGCCGGCAAGACGACCTGGGGGCTGCTGTCGGACTTCTCCGAGCAGCCGATCCTGGACCTGCTCGACATCCTGCTGCTGGTCTTCATCGTCGTCGAACTGCTCTTCGCCGTCCGTTCGACCGTGGAGAAGCGCGAGCTGCTCGCCGAGCCCTTCCTGCTCGTCGGCATCATCGCCTCGATCAAGGAGATCGTCGTCCTGTCGGTGGAGTCGGCGAAGGAGGTGGGCAACGGGGCGGAGTTCGACGACCGGATCACCGAGATCGCCGTCCTCGGCGTGCTCGTGCTGCTCCTGGGCCTGACCTCGTTCCTGCTCCGCCGCAAGGAGCGGGAGCCGGACGAGGGGGACAGCGGGCCGCCGGCTCCCGAGCGTCAGGTCGACTGAGCGGGTAGTCAGGAGGCGTGCCGAACCGACTCGCCACCGCCACGAGCCCGTACCTCCTGCAGCACGCCGACAACCCCGTCGACTGGCGGGAGTGGGGCCCCGAGGCCTTCGCCGAGGCGCGGGAGCGCGACGTCCCGGTGCTGGTCTCCGTCGGCTACGCCGCCTGCCACTGGTGCCACGTCATGGCCCACGAGTCCTTCGAGGACGAGGCGACGGCGGCGCAGATGAACGAGGGGTTCGTCTGCGTCAAGGTCGACCGCGAGGAGCGGCCGGACGTCGACAGCGTCTACATGGCCGCGACCCAGGCGATGACCGGCCACGGGGGCTGGCCGATGACCGTCTTCGCCACGCCGGACGGGGAGCCGTTCTACTGCGGAACCTACTTCCCGCCCCGGCCCGCGCACGGCATGCCCGCCTTCCGCCAGGTGCTGGCCGCCGTCGCCGACGCCTGGGCCGATCGTCGAGCCGAGCTCGAGTCCGCGGGCGCGCAGATCGTCGGTGCCCTGTCGACCCGGCTGGACCTCGGGGCGCCCACGCCGTTGTCGGCCGACGTCCTCGACGCCGCCGTCCGTTCGCTGGCCGCGACCTACGACGAGACGTCGGCCGGCTTCGGTGCGGCGCCCAAGTTCCCGCCGTCCATGGTGCTGGAGTTCCTGCTCCGCAACCACGCGCGCACCGGCGACGCCGAGACGCTGCGCATGGCCACCGGCACGCTCGAGGCGATGGCGCGCGGCGGCATCTACGACCAGCTGGCCGGAGGCTTCACGCGGTACTCCGTCGACGCCGGCTGGGTCGTGCCCCACTTCGAGAAGATGCTGTACGACAACGCGCTGCTGCTGCGGGTGTACCTGCACCACTGGCGGGCGACGGGCGAGCCGTGGGCCCGTCGCGTCGCCGACGAGACCGCCGCCTTCCTCGTCCGCGACCTCGGGACACCGGAAGGCGGGTTCGCCTCCGCGCTGGACGCCGACGCCGACGGGGTCGAGGGGCTCACGTACGTCTGGACGCCGGCCCAGCTGGTCGACGTCCTCGGGCCGGAGGACGGGCGGTGGGCGGCCGCGCAGTTCGAGGTCACCCGGCACGGCACCTTCGAGGACGGCAGCTCGACGTTGCAGCGACTGCACGAGCCCGACGACCCGGTCCGGCTGGCCGCCGTCCGGGAGCGACTGCTCGCCGCCCGGGCCGATCGCCCCCAGCCGGCGCGGGACGACAAGGTCGTCACCGCCTGGAACGGCCTGGCCGTCGCCGCCCTCGCCGAGCACGGGGTGCTGACCGGGGACGAGGGCTCGGTGGTGGCTGCCCGTCGGGCCGCGGAGCTCATGGCCGGGACCCACTGGGTGGACGGCCGGTTGCGCCGGGCGTCCCGGGACGGCGTGGCCGGCCGCCACGTCGGCGTGCTCGAGGACTACGGCGACCTCGCCGAGGGTCTGCTGGCCCTGCACCAGGCGACGGCGGACGGGCGCTGGCTCGAGCTGGCCGGGGACCTGCTCGACGTCGTCGCCGAGCAGTTCATCGATGCCGACGGCTGGCACGACACCGCCGCCGACGCCGAGGCGCTGATCCACCGGCCCTTCGACCCCGGGGACGGGCCGACCCCGGCCGGGATCGCCACCGCCGCGGGTGCCGCCGTCACCTACGGCGCCCTCGCCGGCTCGCCGCGCCACCTGGAGCTCGGCACGGCGGCGGTCGGCTCGCTGGCGCGGCTCGTCGCCCAGGCGCAGCGCGCT
>NZ_SPQM01000167.1 GCF_004570345.1 Blastococcus sp. CT_GayMR20
CAGGGCTCGGAGTGGGGCGAGCTCGAGGGCATCGCCAACCGCACCGACTTCGACCTGTCGACGCACTCCGAGCACTCGGGCACGGACCTGTCGTACTTCGACCAGGCGACCAACACCCGCTGGACGCGGTCGAGGCGTTCCTCGCCGCCCGCCTCCCCGGCTGCTGAACAGGTTGGCTAGGACGCCTCCGCCGTCATCGCATCGGTCGCGCGCTGACCCGGCGCGCGACCGACTCCGACGTCTTCGGTCAGCTGGAACCGTAGTTTCCGGGCGTGCAGACAGATGCCGTCTGCTTCGTCGTCCGTGAGAATCGATCCCGCCTGCAGCGTCGTGACGCCGGAGTGCAGAGCATTGACGAGGTCGAAGAACCTGTCGCGCGCGGCCGGCGTCAGGAACATCCCCGCGGCCTCGTCGAAGTACCACCGACGAAGAGTCAGGAGCGGTGCGCCGGGCTGGAATCGCCAGTGGTCAGAGTGTGGCGGGGGTCCCTCGACGATGGTGCCGGACGCGTCGAAGAGCCGCTGGTAGTGCGGCAGGCGGAGATCTCTCAGCCGCCTCTCCTCTATCAGTTCGAGCTCTGCGGCCTTTCGCGAGCGGACGTTGACGTACGTCAGGATGCCGGTCACGACTGCGCCGACTAGAACGGTCACCAGGCTGATCCACTCTTCCATCAGCGCCTCTCAGAGCCTTCGTCTGCGGTTCGGCACTCGGCGGTCAACCGCACCCGTGGTCATGGCAGCGTGTACCTGGCGAGCTCGGCGTTTGGTCCGCAGCTGCCGTCCAGGCACTCCGCGTAGTGGAGGACGAGGGTGTCTCCCTGCTCACCCGCAGGGACTTCCGGATTCCACGTGAGCTTTCCATCGGGGTCAGCGGACAAGGTCGCAAAGGCCAGCCGATAGGAAGGTCTGCCCTCGGCCCCCTGTCGGCACACCGAGACCTGAAGGGTTGTGCCGGGTGCGATGTCCGTCCCGGCGACGGTGACCTCCAGAGCACCGGCGGACTCGGCGGTGATGTGTCCCGTCAGTTCCAGGCCACCACGCGGGTTGTCCGCCTGGAGCACCTTGCTGATGTGCGCATCCTCGGTGGGGCACTTGCGCCCCTGGCTCACGTCGACCACGCAGTGGCTCACGGTGACTTCTTCCCACCTGCTCATGAGCAGCGGGACATTGACGACCTCATCGATGCTGTCCAAGCCGTCAGGCTGCAGAAGACTCGTCCAGATGCTGAAGGACTTGCGGTCCTGACGAGCCGGTGGCGAGGCGTCTCCGTCCTCCCCGCTTTGTGCTTGATCGTCGTCCGGTGGAGGCGGGAGTGGACGTGGTGTGCCGTGGACCCTCACGACGAGGTTCTGCTTGCTCATGCGCCCAGCCAATGCGTGGATCTGGACGACAGGTGTGCCGTCGACCGTCATGAAGACGGCCGTGACTCGTGGGTTGATCGCGGCCAACTTCGACTGAACGGACAGCTTCGACGCACCGTAGAGGCCGAGCGCGGTGGCTGTGACGCCCAAGATGATCACGGCGGCGACGAACGGGATGGTCACGTCGCGGACATACGCCCACGCGATCGCGATCACGAAGAGCAGGACAAGCGCAGACGTGATGACCGTTGGTGCCTCGACGTCGCGCAGGAGATAACTACCTGCGAGAAGTATGACGATCGGAGCCGCGACCAGCAGCGTCTGCGCTTGCCGCTTGGCAGATTTACGCTTCGCGGATTCCCGCTTGGCCAGATCCGCGTCCTTGACGGTTTGGGATCTGTTGGCGGCAGCGTCTTCCTTCTCCTTTCGCTGGACCTCGAGTAAAGACGACACGGCGAAGGGAACTGCGAGGGCGGCCGCGACCATGCTGAGCGACGAAAGTGTGGAGAGTGCCAGGTTCCCCGCGGAGTCGTCATCCGGATGCGGGAACCCTCTCCAAAGCACCCAGGCAATGAGCACGGCAATCAAAGCAACCGTAGTAGAAATGCTCAGCCTCACCCGAGACGGGCCCCGCCCGATGATCCATACGAGCGCCACGACGAGTGCCAGGACGTCGAACGCCCAGAGGAGTGCGAGGGTGATCTGCCACCATGCGAGTTCAGTCTGGCCCGGCGGGGGTGGTCGCAGGATGTCAGGAAGCACCATCGCCGCGACGAGCATCATGGCCGCGACCGCCACGAGAACAGCCCAGAATCTCATCAGCACACCGGCGCGCAGTGCGGGGGCGAACAGGGAAGCCAGCAGTCCCCCACCCAAGAACAACACGACAGCGAGTGCGGCTTGTGGATACTGCCGCAGCGCCTGATCCAGGACACCCTCTTTCACGCCGAAGAAGAGCAGGAGGGCAAGCAAGGCCGTGAAGCCGCTCGCTGCCCATTTCGACGCAGACCCCAATTTGCCGGCGTCGATGAAACTTTCCCTCTCCGACTTATCATGACGTCGAGACCGTGTTTGTGAACCGAACCGCTCGAACTCCGCGCCGGCACTCGGTTTGGCGGTCCCGTCAGGCTTGTCGATGATCTTCCACCTCTGAGGTGGATCCCCGTTGTCCCCCACGCGGCGAGTGTGCTCCCGCTCCATTCGGGCAACAAGGGATCCCTGCACGGCCACCCATCGGCGACCATTCCGATGGGTGCCTCGCCCACATCAGAGGCGGTCTGTGGCCGCGTCTCGCCTTCGTACCCACCTTCTTCCTCGTCCGCGGCCGCCTTCAGCCGTGCCGTCGCGCGCAACCAGACCGGTTCCAGGGCGGGCCAGTCGTCCGAGGAGCGGGCGTTCGCCAGATCGAGGGCGACGCGCGCGGCCTCGGTCAGCGCAGCGTGCAGCCGAGGGCCCAGCAGCAGCTCCCGGACGTTGAGCTCCTCGTAGACCTCGGTGAGCGGGACGATGTCGTAGCCGACGAGGAACCCGTCCGGCAACGCCTGCCCGTGCCGCGTCCGGTTCAGCGTCGTCGTGATGCGTTGCAGCCGCATGGACAGATCGCTGAACGCCACGTACCGGTCGGTCAGGATCTTCTCCTCGAACCCTGACCTGCGGTCCAGTCGCAGGCGGAGGTCCTCGGCGTAGGCGTCCAGCCGCGCGGAGACCGCCTTCTCCACGACGGTCTTGGCCACGAACAGGAACACCGCCGCGAGAGCGACGAGTCCGACGACGGCGGGGGAGTAGTCCTTCAACCAGGTGAGCAGATCGTCCATGGCGGCACTGCTCGTGCTTGCAGCAGCGCAGCAGAGGCGCGGTCGGTGCGCGAGTGCTGAGTTGTGGTCGCCGACACGCGAGGACGCGCCGGCGGGAACGACGACAACTCACCACTCGACCGGACGAGGGGGGTGACGTGCCTCTCCGCCTACGCTGGGTGGCATGACCAGCACGCTCGAGCGGACGACGACGGCCCTGCCGCCGTTGAAGCTCGGCGCGCTCGCGGTGGACCCGGCGGTGGTGCTGGCGCCGATGGCCGGCATCACCAACCCGGCGTTCCGGACGCTGTGCCGTGAGTTCGGCGCCGGCCTCTACGTCTGCGAGATGATCACGACGCGTGCGCTGGTCGAGCGCAACGTCAAGACGCTGCAGATGGTGCGGGCGACGGCCGACGAGAAGGACGCGTTCTCCGTCCAGCTCTACGGCGTCGACCCCGCGACGGTCGGCCGCGCGGTGGAGATGCTGGTCGACGAGGGCGTCGCGGGCACCCGCCCGGCGCACATCGACCTGAACTTCGGCTGCCCGGTTCCGAAGGTGACCCGCAAGGGCGGCGGCTCGGCCCTGCCCTGGCGCCGGGTGCTCTTCCGCGACATCGTGCGCTCCGCCGTCCGGGCGGCGAGGGACGTGCCGGTCACCGTCAAGACCCGCATCGGCATCGACGCCGATCACGTCACCTACCTCGACGCCGGCCGGACGGCACAGGACGAGGGCGCCGCGGCGATCACGCTGCACGGGCGCACCGCCGACCAGCTCTACAGCGGCACCGCCGACTGGTCGCCCATCAGCCGGTTGGTCGAGGCGGTCGACATCCCGGTGCTCGGCAACGGCGACATCTGGGAGGCCGACGACGCGCTGCGCATGGTGGCCGAGACCGGCTGCGCCGGCGTCGTCATCGGACGGGGCTGCCTGGGCCGGCCGTGGCTGTTCGGCGACCTCGCCGCCGCCTTCGCCGGGACGCCGCGGCGCGCGCTGCCGTCGATGGCCGAGGTCGCCGCGATCATGCACCGCCACGCCACCCTGCTCTCGGAGGCGCAGGGCGAGCTGCACGGCTGCACGGACTTCCGCAAGCACGTCGCCTGGTACCTGAAGGGCTTCTCGGTCGGCTCCGACGTGCGCCGCGCGCTGGCGATGGTCAGCGGCCTCGACGAGCTCGCCGAGCTGCTGGCCGGCATCCCCGACCAGCCCTATCCCACCGCCGTCCTCGGGGCTCCGCGGGGGCGGACCAGCCCGCCGCGTCCCGTGGCGCTGCCCGAGGGCTGGCTCGACGACCGGGACGACCCGCGGCCGCCCGCCGGTGCCGAGCTGGAGGTGAGCGGCGGATGACGACGGGGCCGTTCCTGTACGACGACGAGCCGGCGCCGCTGCACACCGGCACCCCGCGGCGCAGCGGGAAGCTGCTGGTGGCGATCTTCGGCGGCACCGTGCTGGTGGCCGTGCTGCTCGTCGTCCTCATGCCGCTGGTCAAGGGGACGCCCGAGGACCAGGTGCGCGAGGCGGCCGGCGTCTTCGTCGCGGCGCTGGCCGACGGTGACCTCGAGACCGCGTACGGGCTGCTCTGCGAGGAGGAGCGGGCCCGCGTCGCCGTCGAGGACCTCGAGGACGAGTACGGCGGATCCGGCACGGCGACGGTGACCGCAGCCGAGGAGACCGACGTCGACGGGGAGGCCGGCTACGACGTGACGGTCCGCTGGTCGGACGGCGGCACGGCGGTCCTGAGCGTCATCAACGAGGACGGCGCCTCCGTGTGCGGAGTGCGCTGACCTGCCTCCCCCGCGTGACCTGAGTCACCCGCCCTGGGCTCGCGCGGCCCGATTTCGTCCGCCACGATCAACGGCACATCATTGACGGGACGTTTAGGACGTCTTGTCGACGCGGCGCCGTCGTTCCACGGTGATGCGCCCGCCGGAGCAGACGAGCGCGGAGGTGCACGGTGGCTGACACGAAGTGGGTCTACGACTTCAGCGAGGGCAGCAAGGACCAGAAGGACCTGCTCGGCGGCAAGGGGGCCAACCTCGCCGAGATGACGAACCTGGGCCTGCCCGTGCCGCCCGGCTTCACCATCACCACCGACGCCTGCCGCTACTACCTGGAGCACGGCGGCACCCCGCCCGAGCTCGACGCCCAGGTGAGCGAGCACCTGGCGGCGCTGGAGAAGGCCATGGGCAAGACGCTGGGGGACCCAGCGGACCCGCTGCTGGTCTCCGTGCGTTCCGGCGCCGCCGCCTCGATGCCCGGGATGATGGAGACCGTTCTCAACGTGGGCCTCAACGACGAGTCGGTACAGGGGCTCGCCGCCCAGTCCGGCAGCGAGCGGTTCGCCTGGGACTCCTACCGCCGGCTGATCCAGATGTTCGGCAAGACCGTCCTCGACATCGACGGCGACCTGTTCGAGCACGCGCTCGACGAGGTGAAGGCCGAGCAGGGCACCGACCTCGACCTCGATCTCGACGCCGAGCACCTCGAGGACGTCGTCGGGCGGTTCAAGGCGATCGTCAAGGACGCGACCGGCGAGGACTTCCCGCAGGACCCGCGCGAGCAGATGGACATGGCGATCAACGCCGTCTTCGACTCGTGGAACTCCGACCGGGCGATCATCTACCGCCGTCGTGAGCGCATCCCCAGTGACGCCGGCACCGCGGTCAACGTCTGCTCGATGGTCTTCGGAAACCTGGGCACCGACTCCGGCACCGGTGTCGCGTTCACCCGCGACCCGGGCAGCGGCGCGCAGGGCGTGTACGGCGACTACCTGCAGAACGCCCAAGGCGAGGACGTCGTCGCCGGCATCCGGAACACCGTCCCCCTGGGCGACCTGGAGGACATCGACCGCGAGGCCTACGACGAGCTCATGGCGACGATGTCGCGGCTGGAGTCGCACTACCGCGACCTCTGCGACATCGAGTTCACCATCGAGCGCAACAAGCTCTGGATGCTGCAGACCCGCGTCGGCAAGCGCACCGCCGCCGCGGCGTTCGTCATCGCCACCCAGCTGGTCGACGAGGGCCTCATCGACATGGACGAGGCCGTCCGCCGGGTGACCGGTGATCAGCTCGCCCAGCTGATGTTCCCGCGGTTCATCTCGGGCGGGGACGCGACGCAGCTCACCCAGGGCATGAACGCCTCGCCGGGCGCCGCCGTCGGCAAGGCGGTGTTCTCCTCCGAGGAGGCCGTGACGTGGGCGCAGCGCGGTGAGGACGTCGTCCTCGTGCGGCGCGAGACCAACCCTGACGACCTCTCCGGGATGATCGCCGCGCAGGGCGTGCTGACCAGCCGCGGCGGCAAGACCTCGCACGCGGCCGTCGTCGCCCGCGGCATGGGCAAGACGTGCGTCTGCGGCGCGGAGGAGCTGCAGGTCGACACCAAGGCGAAGAAGTTCACCGCCCCCGACGGCACGGTCGTCAGCGAGGGTGACGTCATCTCCATCGACGGGTCCACCGGCCGGGTCTGGCTCGGCGAGGTGCCGGTCGAGCCGTCAGCCGTCGTCCGCTACTTCGAGGGCGAGATCGACCCCGAGGCCGAGGACACCGAGGCCATCGTGCGCAGTGTGCACCGGATCCTGGTCCACGCCGACCAAAAGCGGCAGCTGGCGGTGCGGACCAACGCCGACACCCCGGAGGACTCCGCCCGCGCCCGCCGGTTCGGCGCCCAGGGCATCGGTCTGTGCCGGACCGAGCACATGTTCCTCGGCGACCGGCGGAAGCTGGTCGAGAAGCTGATCCTGGCCGACGGCGACGACGAGCGGCAGGCGGCGCTCGACGCCCTGGAGCCCCTGCAGAAGCAGGACTTCCTGGAGATCTTCGAGGCGATGGACGGGCTGCCGGTCACCGTGCGGCTGCTCGACCCGCCGCTGCACGAGTTCCTGCCCGACCTCACCGAGCTCTCGGTCCGCGTCGCCCTGGCCGAGGAACGCGGCGAGCCCGACGAGGGCAGCCTGCGGCTGCTGGCCGCCGTCCGCGGCATGCACGAGTCCAACCCGATGCTCGGGCTGCGCGGCGTCCGCCTGGGCCTGGTCGTCCCGGGTCTGTTCGCCATGCAGGTGCGCGCGATCGCCGAGGCGGCCTGCGAGCGCAAGAAGGCCGGCGGTAACCCGCGGCCGGAGATCATGATCCCGCTCGTCGGTGCCGTGCAGGAGCTGGAGGCGATCCGGGAGGTGTCCGTGCGGGTTCTCAACGAGGTCTTCGAGCAGGAGGGCTGCGAGGTGGACGGCCTGCTCGGCACGATGATCGAGGTGCCGCGCGCGGCCCTGACCGCCGGCGAGATCGCCGGGTCGGCGGAGTTCTTCTCCTTCGGCACCAACGACCTCACCCAGATGACGTGGGGCTTCTCCCGCGACGACGTCGAGGCGGCGTTCTTCCACCAGTACCTGGACAAGGGCATCTTCGGCATCTCGCCGTTCGAGTCGCTGGACCGCGAGGGCGTCGGCCGGCTGGTCGAGATCGCCGTCCAGCAGGGCCGCGAGGCGCGGCCGGACCTCAAGCTGGGGGTCTGCGGCGAGCACGGCGGCGACCCCGACTCGGTGCACTTCTTCCACGAGGTGGGCCTGGACTACGTGTCCTGCTCGCCGTTCCGCGTCCCGGTTGCCCGGCTGGAGGCCGGCCGCGCCGCGCTCGGCGGCGAGCGCGCCGGCAGCTGACGCGGCGGTGCCGGACGGGAGGTCCCGTTCGGCGCCGTGGGCTCATCGGGCAGCCACGCTCCGCGCGGGCGTGTGCGTGGGGGCCGCGGCGGTGGTGAGGCCCAGCAGGGCGATGCCGAGGTACAACGCGGTCTCGGCGTATCCGGGGTGCCCCCAGCCCGGCGCCAGCGCCTCGAGGGCGAAGGTGAGCCCGATGATCGGGACCGGGGCGACCATCAGTGCCGCGGGCACCCGGACGTCCGGACGGCGCAGGAGCGCTCCGCCCAGCACGGCGCCGAGGACGAACATGACGAGGAACGCGATGCCGGCGACGGCTCCGAAGGCCTCGGACCCGGCGACGGAGACCAGCAGGTAGCCGGTGGCGAGGACCGCCAGGTCGGCGGCGAACACCCGCCGGATCCAGCGGACGACACCGCTGCCGGCGTCGATCAGCCGGGCGTTGCGGACCAGCACCGCCGCGAGCAGCCCGAAGGTCACCATCATCAGCAGGTTGGTGGTGACCAGCGCCCAGGTGGTGGTGCTCTCGTCGTCCCACGGCGGGACGACGTCGGTGGTGGCGCGCAGGACGGCGTCGCCGATGGACACGACCGACAGGACCACCGCGGCGCCCAGCGCCGACCGCTCCAGCTGCTTCACGAGTTCCTCCTCCGGACAGCGCCTCCCTGGTGGCTGCGCGATGCCGAGGACGCTAGGAACGGCAGGGCGGCTGGGCGTCGGCCTGACGGACCGACTGCGACGGCACCTGCGGACGAGTCGTCTCCGACCTTCGGACGACGCCATGACGGCCGGTCCCTGGCTACGGTCGGCGCATGCCGCGCACCCGCGTGCTGAGCGCTCTCGCCGCCGCGTCGATCGTGGCCGCCAACGCGGTCTGGGTGCGGGTCGACGAGGCAGCGGGGGCCCCGGAGTTCCTCTTCGGGTCGGTGGTGTTCCTGACGCTGGCGGCGGTGCTGCGGCTCGCCGTCCGGGCCGGTCGCCGGGCCGCCGACGAGCACGCCCGG
>NZ_SPQM01000168.1 GCF_004570345.1 Blastococcus sp. CT_GayMR20
CCTCGCCGGCCGGACGGGGGTCGCGCACGGCAAGCCAGGCCGAGAAGACGCGGTCGTAGACGGGCAGTTGCTCGTGGTGGACGACGAGAGTCGTACGGCCGGCCCAGTACAGGTCCGCGGCGGTCATCTCCGGTCCGAGCTGCCCCGCCGCGGCGACGAGGGTGATCGCCTGGTGCGTGCCGACCTCCAGACCGGCCGCGCGCAGCAGGTGGACGAGGCCGGCGACCTCGTCGGGCAGGTCACTCACCCAGCACGTCCCGCAAGGAGGAGCGCACCCTCAGGACGTCCTCGCGCTCCTTCACGATGGTCGTCAGCGTGTCGTGCGCGGTGTCCACGTCGATGTGGTCGACGCCGAGCAGGTCGAGTGCGCGTGCCCACTCGATGGATTCGGCCACCGCCGGCGGCTTGAAGAGGTCGAGAGCGCGCAGCCGGGCGACGGCATGGGCGACGTCCCGGACCAGTCGCACGTCCACTTCCGGCGCACGCAGCCGGATGATCCGGGCGAGCCGTTCCACACTGGGGTGCTCGATCCAGTAGTACAGGCAACGCCGCCGCAGCGCCTCGTGGATCTCCCGCGTGCGGTTGGACGTGAGGATCACGACCGGTGGTTGCTCGGCGGCGACGGTGCCGAACTCGGGGATGGAGACCTGGAAGTCCGCGAGGATCTCCAGGAGGAACGCCTCGAACTCGTCGTCGGCGCGGTCGATCTCGTCGATCAGCAGGACCCCCCGGGAGCCTGCCCGGATGGCCTTCAGCAGCGGGCGCTCCAGGAGGAAGTGCTCGGTGTACAGGTCGGGGGTGACGGACTCGCCGGCGTCGGCGGCCGCCTCGGCCATGCGCAGGTGCAGGAGCTGGCGCGGATAGTCCCACTCGTACAGCGCCTGGCTGGCGTCGATGCCCTCGTAGCACTGCAGTCGGATCAGGGGGACGTCGCGGAGGTCCGCGAGCACCTTCGCCATCTCGGTCTTGCCGACTCCCGCGTCCCCTTCGAGCAGGAGCGGGCGCCCCAGACGCAGCGCCAGGTGGACGGCCATGCCGAGCCCCCTGTCGGCGACGTACCCCCGCTCGTGGAGAGCAGCCAGGACGGCGTCCACCGTGTCGAACTGTGCCCGCTCCACCAGTACCCCCTCGTCGCCCGGACGCCCGGTCGCGCCCCATTTCCTGGAACGATGCTCCCCGGCGTCGCCCCCCGCCATCGGCGCGCAACCCACCGGCGTCGACCGCGGCGGGACACCTCGTCCGACACCAGTATGGACAGGTCTGTATGCGCCCGTATACATTTCCGGGGAGCGCCTGGGGGCCGGCCGTGGCCCCGGGTCATGATCGAACTCGCGAGGTGGGGCGTGCCCGAGATCACCGAAACGGACGTCGTCGTCGTCGGCGCAGGCAATGCCGCACTGTGCGCCGCGCTCGCCGCCCGGGAGAGCGGTGCGGAGGTGCTGGTGGTCGAACGCGCCGAGGAGGCGCAACGCGGTGGCAACAGCACCTACACGGCCGGCGCGTTCCGGGTGGTGTACGAGGGTGTCGACGACCTGCACAAACTGGTTCCCGACCTCACGCCGGAGGAGCTCGAGAACAACGACTACGGGTCCTACACCGAGGCGCAGTTCTTCGACGACATGGCCCGGATCACCCAGCACCGCACCGACCCGACGCTCGCGGAACTGCTCATCACCCGCAGCTTCGACACGCTGCAGTGGATGACGCGCAACGGCATCCGGTTCATCCCGATGTACCAACGACAGGCCTTCCGGACCGAGGCGGGGCACTTCCGCTTCTGGGGAGGCCTCACCATCGAGGCGAACGGCGGAGGGGCGGGGCTGATCGAGTCCCTCTTCGACGAGGTGCAGAAGCGCGGCGTCACGGTGTGGTACCGGTCGCGGGCAGTGGAGCTGGTCTACCAGCGGCCCGACGGCGTCACGGGTGTCGTCGTGCGCAGGCCCGACGGTGACGTGATCGTCAACGCGAAGGCCGTCGTCCTCGCCAGCGGCGGATTCGAGTCGAACGCCGAATGGCGGGCGCGGTACCTGGGCCCGGGCTACGACCTCGCCAAGGTGCGCGGCACCCGCTACAACACCGGCGACGGCATCCGCATGGCGCTGGACGTCGGAGCCGAGCCCTACGGGAACTGGAGCGGGGCGCACGCGGTGGGCTGGGACATGAACGCCCCCGCGTACGGGGACCTGTCCGTCGGGGACGGCTTCCAGAAGCACAGCTACCCGTTCGGCATCATGGTCAACGCAGAGGGGCGGCGCTTCGTCGACGAGGGCGCCGACTTCCGGAACTACACCTACGCGAAGTACGGCCACGACATCCTGGCCCAGCCGGGCAAGTTCGCCTGGCAGATCTTCGACGAGAAGGTCGTGCCGCTGCTCCGCGACGAGTACCACATCCGGGAGGTCACTCGGGTGAAGGCCGACACCCTCGAGGAGCTGGCCCGCAAGCTGGAGGACGTCGATCCGGAGGGTTTCCTGGCCACCGTGCACGAGTTCAACGCAGCGGTGCAGGACGACGTGCCCTTCGACCCGACGGTCAAGGACGGGCGCGGAACGCGGGGGCTGGACCTGCCCAAGTCCAACTGGGCGAACAAGCTGGACACGCCGCCGTACCGGGCGTACGCCGTCACGTGCGGCGTCACCTTCACCTTCGGCGGGCTGCACGTGAACACCGACGCGGCGGTGCTCGACGTCGAGCAGGCGCCCATCCCGGGGCTGTACGCGGCGGGTGAGCTCGTCGGCGGTCTCTTCTACAACAACTACCCCGGGGGAACCGGGTTGACGTCGGGGTCGGTGTTCGGCCGGATCGCCGGCTCGCAGGCGGCAGCTCACGCACAGGCCTGAGCCGACAGCAGTCGACAGGGGCACCCGGGGCGGTCGGACCGCGCCCGGCCAGCTGAGAGGAGGTCCATGAAGCCGGCACCCTTCGAGTACGTCGCGCCCACGACTCTCGCCGAGGCCCTGGACGTCCTCGACACGCACGGCGACGAGGTGAAGATCCTCGCGGGTGGCCAGAGCCTCGGGCCGCTGCTGAACCTGCGCCTGGCCACTCCGTCGGTGCTCGTCGACATCAACCGTGTCCCCGGGCTGGACCGGATCGAGGTCGACGACGGGCACCTGCGCGTGGGCGCGCTCGTCCGCCAGCGCGCCGCCGAGCGGTCCGCCGTCCTCGGCGGTGCAGCGCCCCTGGCCGTCGAGGCCCTGCACTCCGTCGGCCACATCGGGATCCGGAACCGGGGAACCCTCGCGGGCAGCATCGCGCACGCCGACCCCTCCGCCGAGATGCCGGCCGTCCTGACGGTGCTCGGCGGTTCGGTGCGTGCGGTGAGCCGGGCCGGGGACCGGACGATCCCTGCCGCTGCCCTGTTCCAGACCTACTTCACGACCGTCCTCGAGCCCGAGGAGATGGTCGTCGAGGTCCTGCTGCCTCGTCGGCCCGTGCGCACCGGCCATGCCTGGCTGGAGTTCGCGCAGCGGCACGGGGACTTCGCGATCGTCGGCGTCGGTGCCGTCGTGACCCTCGACGAGGACGGACGCTGTCGCGCGGCGCGTGTCGTCTGCACCGGAGTGGACAGCGTCCCGTTCGACGCGAGCGAGGTCGCGGCCACGCTGGTCGGCTCGCCGGTGGACGGTGACGCGTGCGCCGCGGTGGCCGACGCCGTCGCCCGTACGTGCCAACCCGGGACGGATGTCTTCGCGGACGCGTCGTACCGACGACGGCTCATCCGGTCGCTGGTGCCGCGGGCACTGCAGGCGGCGGGTCGACGGGCTCAGGGAGAAGCAGATGGAGAGTGAACGACTCGTCCAGATCGAGGTCAACGGAGCGCTCTGCCGGTCCTCGGTACCGGTGCGCACGAGCCTCGCGGACTTCCTGCGAGAGCATCACGGGCTGACGGGAACCCATGTGGGGTGCGAGCACGGGGTGTGCGGTGCCTGCACCGTGCTGCTCGACGGCAGGAGCGTCCGTTCGTGCATCGTCCTCGCCGTGGGCGCCGACGGGTCGCGCGTCGACACCGTCGAGGGGCTGGCCGGCGACGACGGGATGCATCCCCTGCAGGAGGCGTTCCAGCAGCACCACGGTCTGCAGTGCGGGTTCTGCACCCCGGGCTTCCTGATGACCCTCGTCGAGGTGCTCGGCGAGCGCCGAGGGCTGGCTGACGAGGAGATCCGCGACGCCATCTCGGGCAACGTCTGCCGCTGTACCGGGTACCAGGGCATCGTGGAGGCGGTCCGGACCGCGGACCGCACCTGGGAGCGCCGGGTCGACGGTGACGCGGAATGACCCCGAGGGCGACTGCTGACTCCCTGCTCGGGGTCCAGCGCGGACGCGACCACTCCGTCGTGGGCGCCCGCATCCCACGTCGGGAGGACCGGCGGCTGCTCACCGGGGCCGGTCGCTACGTCGGCGACATCACCGTGCCGCGGATGTGCCATGCCGCCTTCGTCCGCTCGTCACAGGCCCACGCGCTGATCTCGGCGATCGACGTGGCGGACGCCCGGGTCGCCGACGGAGTCGTGGCCGTGCTCACGGCGGCCGACCTCGCTCCGGTGACCTTCGTGGACTACGCCACCGCTCCGACGTTGAAGAAGACGCCGCAGCCGGTCCTCGCGTCCGACCGGGTGCGCTTCGTCGGCGAGCCCGTCGCCATCGTGATCGCCGAGACGCGCGCTCTCGCCGAGGACGCCGCAGAGCTCGTCGACGTGACCTACGAGCCGTTGACCGCCCACGTCGACGTGGACAGTGCCGCCGTCTCGGAGCAGGACCTGCTCTTCCCCGAGCTCGGGTCGAACGTGGTGTTCCACGAGCACGTGCAGAACGGCGACCCCGACGCGGCCTTCGCGGAGGCCGCCCACGTGGTCAAGGGCCGGTACCACGGGAACCGCTACGTGGCCTCGCCCATGGAGGGCGCCGGCATCGTGGCGAGCTACGACCCCGGGTCCGAGGAGCTGCAGGTCTGGGCGGGCACCCAGTCACCCCACGTCATGCGAAACCGCCTGGTGGACGCGACGGGCCTGCCGGCTCACCGGGTGCGCGTGCAGGCGCCGGACGTCGGGGGCGCCTTCGGGCAGAAGATCCCGATCCGCGTCGAGGAGGCTGCGGTGTGCCTGGCCGCCATCCGGCTGGGGCGGCCGGTGCGGTGGCTCGAGGACCGCTACGAGAACCTCGTGGCCGCGCCGCACGGCAAGGAACAGGTCATCGACGTCGAGCTGGCCATGGCTGCAGACGGCACGTTCCTGGGCCTCCGGTGCCGCATCGTCGGCGATGCCGGTGCCTACTCGCACAACAGCGCGAGCGCTCTCATCGAGCCGCTCTGGTCCTCGCGGCTCATGCCCGGCCCCTACCGGATCGCCAACTACGAGTACGAGATGAGCGCGGTCGTGACCAACAAGTCGCCGGTCGCGCCGTACCGCGGCGTGGGCATGACTGCCGGGCACACCGCGCGTGAACTCGTCGTCGAGCGCGCGGCGTCGCTGATCGGGCGGGATCCTGCGGATCTGCGCATGCAGAACCTCGTGCCTGCTGATGCCTTCCCGTACACCTCGTGCACCGGCATGGTGTACGACAGCGGCAGCTACCAGGAGTGCCTCCGGACGGTGCTGGAACGCGTCGGGTACGAGGATTTCCGCAAGGAACAGCAGGCCGCGCGAGCGGAGGGGCGCTATCTCGGGATCGCCGTGAGCCCCTACGTCGAACCCGGAGGGTTCGGCACGGAGGGCGCACGTCAGGCGGGATCGAGCTCCTTCCCGTCGCACGACTCCGCGCGCGTCTCGATGGACCACACCGGGAAGGTCCTGATCGCCGCGGGTACGCCGTCGCAGGGCCAGGGCCACGCCACGGCGCTCTGCCAGGTGGTCGCCGAGCAGTTGTCGGTCGACATCGAGGACGTCTCGTTGTTGCCGGTCGACACCGCCACCTCCCCGGTGAGCATGGCCGGAACGAGAGCCAGCCGGGTGGCCGTGGTCACAGGTGGCGCCCTCACCCTGGCCGCGTCCGACGTCAAGGACACGATCCTCGCCCTCGCCGGCGCCATGCTCGAGGTGGACCCTGGTGACCTGCGGCTCGAGGACGGCAGGGTCAGCGTCGTCGGAGCGCCCGAGCACTCCCTCACCGTGCGGGACGTCGCGCACGCGGCCCACTTCAACCCCGAGCTCCGCAGCACGGTCGCCGAGCCACAGCTCACGAGCACGCGCTTCTACGACCCGAAGGCCAGCTACAGCAACGGCTGCATCGCCGTGACGGTGGAGGTCGACCCGGAGACCGGGCAGGTCCGGCTGCGCGACGTCGTCGCCGCCGAGGACTGCGGCACGGTGATCAACCCGATGATCGTGGACGGACAGGTGCACGGGGCCGTGGTCCAGGGCATCGGCGGCGCCCTCTTCGAGCACCTGCTCTACGGATCGGACGGGCAGGTCCTGACGAGCACGTTCATGGACTACCTGCTGCCCACCGCGCCGGAGATCCCCGACATCGGTGTCGTGCACATCGAGTCGCCTTCTCCCAACAGCATCGGCGGCGCCAAGGGCATGGCCGAATCGGGGGCGGTCGCCACGCCCGCTGCCGTGGCCAACGCCGTCGTCGATGCGCTGAGCCCGTTCGGCGTCGTCGTCGAGTCACTGCCACTGTCACCACAAGCCGTCGTCCGTCTTCTCGAGGCGGCCGACCGAGAGGATCCGAGATGATCGAGCTCCGGAACACCTTCACCATCCCCGCTCCGATCGAGGAGGCGTGGCAGGTACTGCTCGACATCGAGCGCATCGCACCGTGCATGCCCGGTGCGAAGATCGAGGCCTCCAGAGGAGCCGAGTTCGACGGCTCCGTCAAGGTGAAGCTCGGTGCCATGACGCTCACCTACCGTGGGACGGCCAAGATCATCGAGCAGGACGATGCGGCGCACCGGGCCGTGATCGAGGGATCGGCGAAGGAAGCGCGGGGGAGCGGTACGGCGAAGGCCACGGTCGTCGCGACCCTCCAGCCCGACGGTGACGGCACGGAGGTCGAGGTCCGCACCTCCCTGCACGTGACCGGGAAGCCCGCACAGTTCGGGCGCGGAGTCATGGCGGAGGTCTCCGAGCGGCTCATCGGTCAGTTCGCCGAGCGGCTGCGGGAGGAGATGGTGTCTCCGCAGGAACTGCCCGCGGCCGGCGCCACCGCGGATCCGTCGCCTTCCGCAGACGGCGGTGGCCCGTCCACCGACCCGAAGGCCGCGGCCCCGGAGGCCGGGCCGGGGGTTCCGTCCGACACGTCGGCGGAGCGCACCCCACCGCCCCGACCCGTCCGACCGGCACGCGAGAGCGACGAGCCGATCGACCTTCTCGCCGTCGCGGGCGGGCCGGTCGCGAAGCGGGCCGCCGGGGCTGCGGCGGCGGTCGCGCTGCTGCTCCTGCTGATCCGTGCCGTCGCGGGCAGATCGTCCGCCGGTCGACGTCCGGTGCTGGCCCGGGGCGCGACGATCGTCTGCTCCTGCGGCCACGAGAGCCGGCTCGTCTGAGCACGTCCCGCTCGCGCGGTCCAGGGGCTCCGCCTGGACCGGCGTCCTAGCGTTGCGCGACGACGGAACCCACGCGCACCGACCTGATCGTCGCGCCGCTCGTGGGAGCCGCCACCTGCTGGCCGACGACGTAGTGGCCGGCGGCGGCCCGGGCGCCCTCCTCGCTCTCGAAGAGCAGGAGCCCGACTGCCTCGTCGCCGTCGACGGTGACCCAGACCTCACCCCGGACGTCCAAGCCGGGCGCTCGGGCCAGCAGCTCTTCCGGGAGCCGTCGAGCGGCATCGGAGTCGATGGACGTCACGTCGATCTCGATGCAGAGCGCGTACACCGGTCTCCTCTCGCAGCGGGGTGAGCAGCATCCACCCACCGCGGCGAACTGACAAGCCGGGGTCGGCCCGGTCACGCCCTCGACGAGGCACGCCACGGAGGTGACCCGGTGACCGCGCCGATGTCGCGTTCGCGACGAGTCGCCTTCGGCGCCACGCTGACCTTCACCATGGCGGGTCCGCCGCTCATCGTGATCGCGCTGAGCGCGCTCGGGCCCCTGGTGGTGGACGACCTCGACCTCACTCGGGCGGAGTTCGGCTCCTTCGCGATGGTGGCCTTCGCCGTGGCCGCCGCGTTCTCGGCCGCCGGTGGTCGGCTGGTGGACCGCGTGGGCGGCCGCCCAGCGACGATGGTCGTCTGCGGAGGAGCCTGTGCTTCCCTCCTCCTGGTGGCCGCGGCCCCCACGTACGGGCTGGTGCTCGGCGCGGTCGCTCTGTCCGGGTTCCTGCTGGCCCTCGCCAATCCGGCGACCAACCTGCTGGTGTCCACGCACGTTCCCCCCGGACGACGGGGTGCCCTGGTCGGGCTCAAGCAGAGCGGCGTCCAGTTGAGCCAGGTCGTCGGTGGTGCGCTGCTACCCGGTCTGGCCGTGCTCGCGGGCTGGCGCGTCGCCGCCACGGTGGCAGCAGGTCTCCTGGCGCCGACTCTGCTGATGTCCTACTTCTTCGTCCCCGGCACGTCCGTCCGCGCCGACGCGGGTCCGGCGCGGATCCGGCGGCGGGTGCCCGTGGACGTGTGGTGGATGACCGGGTACTCGTTCCTCCTGGGCTGTGCGCTGCAGGCGACCGTCGTCTACCTGCCCCTGTTCGGGCACGAGGACCTCGGTCTCAGCGTGAGTGCGGCCGGACTGACCGCCGCCGTCATGGGAGCGGTCGGACTGGTGGCCCGGGTGGCGTGGGGCCGCCTGTTCGAACGGGTGCGCCGGCCGGAGCTGCTCCTCGCCTTCCTGCCGGTCGTGGCGACGGGCGCCGTGGGCGTTCT
>NZ_SPQM01000169.1 GCF_004570345.1 Blastococcus sp. CT_GayMR20
TGCGGCAGTCGCTGCTGGGCAAGGCCGCCGAGCGCGGCGTGGTCGAGATCGCCGTCCACGACCTGCGGCAGTGGACGGACGACGTCCACCGCACCGTCGACGACTCGCCCTACGGCGGCGGCCCCGGGATGGTCATGCGCCCCGAGCCGTGGGGACGGGCCCTGGACGCCGTCCGCCCGCCCGGGACCCGGCTCGTGGTGCCGACCCCGGCCGGGCAGCCGTTCACCCAGGCGATGGCGGCTGCATGGTCCGCCGAACCGGGGCTGGTCTTCGCCTGCGGCCGGTACGAGGGCATCGACCAGCGGGTGGCCGACTGGGCCGCCGAGGCCGGGCCGGTGTCGGAGGTGTCGATCGGCGACTACGTGCTGGCCGGCGGGGAGTCCGCCGTCCTCGTGATGGTGGAGGCGGTCACCCGGCTGCTGCCCGGCGTCGTCGGCAACCGGGAGTCCGTGGAGTTCGACTCGCACGCCGACGGGCTGCTCGAGGGGCCGTCCTACACCCGGCCCGCGTCCTGGCGCGGCCTCGAGGTGCCCCCGGTGCTGCTGTCCGGCGACCACGCGGCCATCGCCCGCTGGCGGCGCGCTGAGTCCCTCCGGCGTACGTCGAGCCGCCGTCCCGATCTGCTGGACCCTGCGTCGCTGCCCGAGGCCGACCGGGCGCTGCTCGACGATGAGTGAGAAGGCGTGGGTGCGGGCGACGGCTCGCGTCGTCGTCCTCGATCCCGCCGGCCGGGTGCTCCTGCTCGGGGCGCGGCTGACCGATCCGGCGGTGCCGCCCGGCGACGTCCTGTTCTGGTACACGCCCGGCGGGGGAGTGGAGGACGGCGAGAGCCTGCGCGCCGCCGCCGTCCGGGAGCTCGCCGAGGAGATCGGCCTGGTCGTCGACCCGGCGGCGCTGGAGGGCCCGGTCTGGCTCCGCCGGCACGTGGGCGCGTTCGCCGGGGTGGACATCGACTCCCGCGAGACCTTCTTCGTCCTCCGCGACGTCGTCCACGAGGTGGACGCGAGCGGACGCACCGAGCTGGAGGTGCTGGGCGAGGAGCCGCACCGCTGGTGGACCGCCGCCGAGATCGCCGCCGGCACCGTGGAGTTCGCGCCGCGTGACCTCGCGGACCGGCTCCGCGAGCTGCTCGACGGGCCCTGGACCGGGCCGCCGCGCATCGTCGCCTGAAGATGTGGCACAGTAGAGAGCTGCTGCAGACCGTCGGCGCGGGTCGACGATGGCTCCACGACGCGCCGCAGCCACCGACTCGGACGGCCGGGCTTTCCGCTGTCTGCACCGAACGACGACGCCTGATACATGGCCAGAACATGAGGACTGCCGAGATGAACACCCTGGACGCACTCGACGCCGACTCGTTGCGCGACGACATCCCCGACTTCCGCCCCGGGGACTCCGTCAAGGTCCACGTGCGCGTGGTCGAGGGCAACCGCTCGCGCATCCAGGTCTTCCAGGGGGTCGTCATCCGCCGGCAGGGCGGCGGCATCCGCGAGACCTTCACCGTCCGCAAGGTGAGCTTCGGCGTGGGCGTCGAGCGGACCTTCCCGGTGCACACGCCGGTCGTCGAGAAGATCGAGGTCGTCACCCGCGGTGACGTCCGTCGGGCGAAGCTCTACTACCTCCGCGAGCTCCGCGGCAAGGCCGCCAAGATCAAGGAGAAGCGCGACGCCATCACGCGCTGACACGCCCTGACGGCCGGTCTTGACCGGCTGTGCTCGCGGCGGGTCTCCCGCGCCGTACGCTGCTCCGTGATGAGCAGCGAACGGCCCGGGGGGCCCGCCGACGTCGATCCCGGGGACGACGAGGGCAAGAAGTCGGCGACGTCGGACGTCGCAGCCGAGAACGCCACAGGTGGCCGGGGTTCCCGCCGCCGGAAGGGCGCAGCCAAGAAGGGGTCGCTCCTGCGCGAGCTGCCCGTGCTGCTGCTGATCGCGTTCGTGCTGGCGCTGATCGTCAAGACGTTCTTCGTGCAGGCGTTCTTCATCCCCTCGGGGTCGATGGAGCAGACCCTCCACGGGTGCGGCGGGTGCACCGGCGACCGCGTCCTGGTGAACAAGGTCCCGTACTGGTTCGGCGAGCCCGAGCCGGGCGAGATCGTCGTCTTCAAGGGACCGGACACCTGGACGCCGGAGGTCTCCGTCGCCGAGCCCGGCAACTGGTTCTCCGGAGCGCTCCTGTGGCTGGGCCGCGCCGTCGGGGTGGCACCGCCCAGCGAGGACGACTTCGTCAAGCGGGTGATCGCCACCGAGGGCCAGACCGTGGAGTGCTGCGACCCCGAGGGCCGCGTGATCGTGGACGGCGTCGCTCTCGACGAGCCCTACATCTTCGAGAACACCCCCATCGAGACGCGTACGTTCGGCAAGGTCACCGTTCCCGAAGGCCGGCTCTGGGTCATGGGCGACCACCGTTCGGCCTCGGCGGACTCCCGTTCGCACTCCAGCGACCGCTACAGCGGCACGATCGCCGTCGAGGACGTCATCGGGAAGGCGGCTGTGATCGTCTGGCCCGTGAGCCGTTTCGGGCTGCTGGACGCACCCGACATCCAGGGCACGGAGGCGGCCGGCCTCCCGGGGACGTCGTTGACGTCGTCCCGGGTGACGGCGGCGTCGGCGGCGCCCCTGGTGCTCGGCCTGGCCGGCGCCCTGCCGATCTCGATCTGGCGCCTGCGCCGTTCCCGCGGCGACTGACCCGCCTTTCCCCACCGTTCTTCGGGGCGCTGACCTGGGCCCCGGTGCCGTCGCGCTCTCGACCGCTCCATTCCGGTGTTGCTCGTGGGACTGCCCGCCGCCATTGCTCGGCGCTGCGATAGCAATCTGAAAAAGGTCGTAAAAGTATTCAAGTATCCGTTTCACCCTTCCGATGGAGACATTGCAAGTTCCCGGAGTCGAAACGGAGTCAGTTGTGTCCGCACCTATGGCGAGCAATGCCCGCGGGGTCACCCGCGTGCTTCTCCTCGCTGACGCGCCCGTCCTGCGTCGCGGTCTGGTCAGCATGATCAACGAGACGGCAGGCATGCAGTCGGTGGGTACGCCCGGCGAACTGCGTCGCGCCCTCACGCTGGTCGAGTCGGCCCGCCCCGACGCGGTCGTCGTCGAGCTCGGCTCCGGCCGCGCCGCGACCCTCAACGCCTGCCGCGACCTGCGGCGCCGCTTCCCCCGTGTCGCGATCGTCGCGCTGGCGACGTCCGAGGACCCGGCCGTCGTGAACGAGGCGATCGCGGCGGGTGTCCGCGGCTACCTCATGATCAACACGTCGCCGACGCTGCTCGGCTGGGCGATCCTGGCGGCTCGCGCCGGCCGGACCGTCGTCGACCCGCAGATCCGCCGGGTCGAGCCGTCCGACGTGCCGGTGGCCAAGCCGTTCACGCCGGAGGTGCCCCTGACCCGGCGCGAGTCCGACGTGCTCGACGAGCTCCTCCAGGGCCAGTCGAACCGCCAGATCGGCCGCAACCTCTTCATCAGCGAGGACACCGTCAAGTCCCACGTCAAGGCCATCCTGCGCAAGCTGGGTGCCCGCGACCGGGCGCACGCGGTCTCGCTGGTGCTGTCCAACCGCCAGCCCGGCTGCACCTGCGGCCACTCGGCCGCCGCAGCCGAGCTGCCGGTGACCGACCCGGTCGACGCCGACATCTGACCGACTGCACCACCGCTCCGGCACCCCGGGCCGGCCTCCCTCGCGGAGGCCGGCCCGGAGTGCGTCCGGGGTCGGGTGTGCCGCCGTCGGGGTCGCACGGGGACGTCGTAGGGTCGGTGCGCCATGGCGCTCCGATCCATCCACTCCGAAGCGAGCCCGGCCGCACGCAGCCGGCGCACGATCGTGAACGACGACCGTCCCGACGCGCTCTGGGACATGGAGCGCTCCCTGCGCCGCCGCGGTTTCTCCGCCGTCGCGGGTGCCGACGAGGCCGGGCGCGGTGCCTGCGCGGGGCCCCTCGTGGCCGCCGCCTGCGTCCTTCCCCCGGGCCGGCGGGGCCGCGTGCCCGGGCTGGCCGACTCCAAGCTGCTCACCGCCGCCGCGCGCGAGCGGGTCTACGCCGAGGTCGTCGACCGCGCGGTGTCCTGGTCGGTCGTGGTCATGCCGGTCGAGGACCTCGACGCCCGCGGCATGCACGTCACGAACATCGAGGCACTGCGCCGGGCGGTCTGGAACCTCGACCCCGAACCGGACTACGTGCTCACCGACGGGTTCCCGGTACCGGGCCTGGCCCGCCCGGGTCTCGCGGTCTGGAAGGGCGACCGGGTCGCTGCGTGCGTCGCCGCCGCGTCGGTGCTGGCCAAGGTGACCCGCGACCGGATGATGCTCGAGCTGCACGAGAAGTGGCCGGAGTACGACTTCGCCGGCCACAAGGGCTACATCACCGACGTGCACAGCGCCGCCCTGGAGCGGCACGGGCCCTGCCCCGAGCACCGCATGCGGTTCGTCAACGTGCGCAGCGCCCGCGACGCGCACATGGCGCGGGGAGTCCGGGTCACGGCGCCGCTCGGCATGGTCGATGATGGGGACATGGTCCCTGAGCTGGAAGAGCTGCGATGAGCACCGAGGACCTCGAGAAGTACGAGACCGAGATGGAGCTGCAGCTCTATCGCGAGTACCGGGACATCGTCCGGCAGTTCACCTACGTGGTGGAGACCGAGCGGCGCTTCTACCTCGCCAACTCCGTCGACCTGCAGGTGCGGGAAGCCGGGGGAGAGGTCTACTTCGAGCTGAAGCTCTCCGACGCCTGGGTCTGGGACATGTACCGGCCCGCGCGCTTCGTGCGCAACGTCCGCGTGCTGACGTTCAAGGACGTCAACGTGGAGGAGCTGGACAAGCCCGACCTCGAACTGCCGGACAACCCGCGCATCCAGTAGCCCGCGCTACTCGTCGTCACCGCCCTGGACGCGCTCCAGGTTGGTGATGTCGAAGACCTCGGTCGCCGAGACCACGGAGATCGGCGCACCGACGGCGAGGGACTTCATCGTCAGCCAGCCCGGCGGGAAGAACCGGACGTAGGCGTCGACGGGCGGTCGGTTGGAGAGCATCGCCGAGCGGAGCCGCACGGTGGCCTTGTAGGTGTCCCGGTCGTTGACCTGCACGACTGCCTCCACGTACATGCCGCGACGCTAGCGGGCAGGGGACGCCGTCCGGGCCGATCCGTCCACAGCCTCACCGCTCCTCCACAACCTCGATGCCGGTATGGGCACCGCGGCCCCGGGTCGGCACGGTCGTCCCGTGTCCACCACCCTCGACCTCGGCTCGCTCGGCGAGCGCATCGCGGTCGCCTTCCTGACCGACGCCGGCCTGCGCGTGCTCGACCGCAACTGGCGCTGCCGCGAGGGCGAGCTCGACATCGTCGCGCGCGAGGGCGACGCCCTGGTGTTCTGCGAGGTCAAGGCGCGGCGGGGTGTCGGATACGGACTCCCTGTCCAGGCAGTCACCATCGCCAAGCAGCGAAGGCTCCGCGTGCTCGCGCAGCGCTGGCTGGCCGCGCACGACGAGCACGCCCCTGACCTGCGCTTCGACGTGGTCGGCGTCCTCGTGCGGGCCTGCGGCCCGGCCGTGGTCACGCACCTGCGGGCGGCGTTCCAGTGACCCTGGCGCGCACGTGGTCCGTCGGCCTGGCCGGGGTCCAGGGCGCGATGGTCGAGATCGAGGTCGACATGGCGCAGGGGCTGCCCGGTGTCGTCCTCGTCGGGCTGCCGGACGCCGTCGTGCGGCAGTCGGTGGACCGCGTCAAGGCGGCGGTGGCGAACACGGGTGGCACGTTCCCGCAGCGGCGGATCACCATCGGGCTGTCGCCGGCCTCCATGCCGAAGCAGGGGAGCGGTTTCGACCTCGCGGTGTGTCAAGTGGAACACTGTTAGACGTGAGCCGACGCGCCGTGATCTACACGCGCATGAGCAAGGACCGCGAGGGCGCCGGCCTCGGGGTCGACCGACAGCGTCAGGAGTGCGCGGATCTGGCCGACCGGCTCGGATGGAACGTACTCGCGCACCACAGTGACAACGACCTGTCCGCCTATTCCGGCAAGCCCCGCCCCGGCTACCGGGCGCTCCTCGCAGACCTCGAGCAAGGGCGCGCAGACGCCGTGGTGGTCTGGCACACCGACCGCCTGCACCGACGGCCTGTGGAACTTGAGCAGTACATCGACATCTGCGACCCCCGCGGCGTCATCACGCAGACCGTGAAGGCCGGCCCCCTCGACCTCGCCACCCCCTCCGGGCGCATGGTCGCCCGGATGCTGGGCAGCGCCGGCCGCTACGAGGTCGAGCACATGATCGAGCGGCAACAGGCCGCGAAGCTCCAGGCCGCCACCAGCGGGCGATGGAAGGGCGGCCGCCGGCCCTTCGGCTACGAGGCCGACGGCGTCACGATCCGCGAGAGGGAGGCGGCCGAGATCCGGCGCGCCACCAACGACCTGCTCGCCGGCATGAGCTTGCACTCGATCGCCCGCGACTGGAACGGGCGAGGAGTCACGACCTCCACCGGTGGGCCGTGGAAGCCCTCGGAGGCCCGGAAACTCCTCGCCCGTCCACGGAACGCTGGCCTGATGGAGCACCGCGGCGAGGTCATCGGCCAGGCGCAGTGGCCAGCCATCGTCGACGAGTCGCTGTGGCAAGCCGTGCGGGCGCTCCTTGGTGACGAGAGCCGCCGCACGACCACCGGGAACGCCCGCCGCTGGCTCGGCGGCGGCCTGTACCTCTGCGGCGTCTGCGGCAGCCACCTGCGAGCAACCACGGCCGGCACCGGCGGCCGGGGGACCGTCGCCGCCTACCGATGCGAGGAGGGCGGCCACGTCGTCCGCCGCTGCGAGCCCCTCGACGACTTCGTCCAGGCGCTCACCGTCGAGCGGCTGTCCCGTCCGGACGCAGTCGACCTCGGGCGGACCACCGCCATCGAGGACACGTCGTCGGTGCACGTCGAGCGCCTCGCCGTGCAAGCCCGCCTCGACGAGCTCATCGACCACTTCGCCGCCGGGAACATCACCGGCAAGCAACTCGAGCGCGGGACGTCGTCACTCCGAGCGCACCTCGACGACCTCGACGAGCGCCTGGCGGCCGCCGCCGGCGCCTCAGCTCTGGACGGCGTCACAGGGTCGGCCGCCGCGGACGTCTGGCCGACTCTCGACCTCTCCCGCCGGCGGGCCATCGTCGACACGATCATGACGGTGACCGTGCACAGGACGCGCCGCGGTAGGCCACCCGGATGGCGGGCAGGGGAGTCCTACTTCGACCCCCGCGGCATCGAGATCACCTGGAGAACGACGTGAGCTTCAAGCTGGCCCCGACGACAATGATCACTGTCTTCTGTCTCGGCCAGACGACGGGGCCGGACGGTCTTGAGACGTCTCACGCCTCGAAGAAGAGCATCGTCGCCAGATACTCACGCCTCACCGACAGCCCCGAGGTCGGGTGGGCCGAGAAGGTCGGCACGTCCAGTCGCACACGGCGTCGAGGGCAACCCCGGACGATCCCGGTGCCCGGCGGCAAGACGCTGACCATGGCTCCGACCCCCGACAAGCCGGAGGCGTACCAGTCGGTCACCGAGCACGGTGAGAGACAGGAATTCATGCCACTGTTCGGCCGCAGTGCACCTGCGGCGCACGGCCGCGACCGCTACCGACTGAAGTGCGAACTCTGCCCCGATACGGTGCCGGTCCGCCGCGAGAACCTCGTTCCCGTCCTGGACACCTTGGCCACCGCTGGGGTAGAAGAGATCTCACTTGCAGGGCTAGCAGCTAGACTGCGGTAGTTCCAGCGAGGCGCGGCGGCAGACCGCGTCGCTCAACCGGGCAGCCCCGGGCATATCGCCATGCCCGGAGGACCTCGAATGTCCTGGACGCAGGAACGCGCCCGCGTCGCCTCGCTCACCCGCTCACGACCAGCTGACGACCCCGATCTAGTAGGGGCTCGCCGCAACCTCGCCGCTGCCCGCCTCGAAGAGCACATCCGGCAGGTCGTCGCCGTGGCGCCGCCGTTCACGCTCGAGCAGCGGGACCGCCTCGCCACACTGCTCCGCGCCGCCCCGAGCGACAGCGGGGGCGCCGCCGCATGAGCCAGATGCACGAACGGCGCCCCGGGGCCACGGGACGCCGTTCAGAAGATGCCGCCGCCAAGCAGTCGATCCTCAACGGCGAGGGTACCGCCGACGGGCGACACGCGATACCGATCCCACAGCCACTGCCCTGGGCCCGCGCGCTCATCGACGCGGCAGAAGGACCGCTCCCGCGCTACGGCAGTCCCGAGTGGACCGCACTTCCAGACAGCAGTCGCATCAAGGTGGCCGCCGCGGTCGTCGCCGCCGAGTGCTGGCGAACGTCTACGGACCCAGCCGAGATCGCCCTGCGCCTCGAGGTCGAGCTCGAGGCCGTAGCCGTCGAGGAGGAGGCGCCCGGCTACTGGACCGCTGACGTCGTCGAGGCGGTTCACCGGACCGCGCGCCGGCCGTCATACGCCGAGCTCTGCCGCCGACGAGGAGAGCCGGACCGGGAGGCCCGCGCCGTCGAGCACGAGCAGCGCATGACGGCGGCGATGACCCATGGCTGACCCGACCATGCTCGGCCGCGGCCCCCGCCGACGCCGTCGAACCACGGTGGGCCTGACCCTGCGCGTCGAGGTGGGCCGGCGCACCTGCTGGCTCCACGGCGACCACGTGCTGGCACTGCTCGACCGAGCCCAGGTCGACGCCCGCCAGTACGACCACAGCCGCCGCTGCTGGACCATCAGCGTCAACCGCGCCGACGACGTCATCACCGCCGCCGAACACCTCGAGCGGCGCATCGTCACCGTCGAGGCGGTTAGCCGATGACCGACG
>NZ_SPQM01000016.1 GCF_004570345.1 Blastococcus sp. CT_GayMR20
CGAGCATCGACAGGCCGACGCAGCCCTCCATGGACCGGACGGTGGGCATGACCTCGTCGCGGACGTACGAGGTCGCCTCGGGGACCGATGACGCCTCGCCGTGGATCGTCGTCGACCTCGCGTACATCGCAGCCACTCGTCCTCCAGGTGATCACGGGCGGCCCGTGCCGTGCGGCAGCGCGGCCGGACAACAGCCTGTCCGGCCTGCAGATGAGGGGCAACCGGGACTAGTCGCCGACCGCCCGGGTGCCGAACATGAGCACGCGTCGCTCGAGGTCGTAGTAGACGTCGCTGCTCGCGTGCAGCCAGTCGAACAGGTTGTCGGCGTCCTCGGCCGTCACCCCCAGGATGTGCTCGTCAGCACCGTTGTCCAGGATGAGCTGGAAGGTGTACAGCCCGTCCTGGCCGGATTCCCGGTGGGTGAACGTCGGCTGCCAGTGAGTGACCTTGCGGACCTTGATCTGCTGCGGGCTCACGGTCATCGCGGGTTCCTCTCGTCGTGCTGCCGCGACGGTTCCCCCGCCGGAGGTGGCGAAAACCCGGCCCTGCGACCGGTGCCCGCCTACGTCGATTGTCGCGGCCGGGGCCGACACCTCGTGCCGTTCGGGAGGCGTCATCTGCGGCATCCCGCGCAGGCGCTCCGATCCCTAGGCTCGGCACGATCCCGACGCCCGGCTCCATGGTTCTCCACGGAGTCCAGCGGGAACGACTCCGGGTGCGGCCGGCCACGCGGCCTCGCCGACCGACCGATAGGAGGAGCGCGATGACGCGGCCCGCCGACGCTCAGCACGGGGTCCTGGTGCTGTCCTGCAAGGATGCCCCCGGGATCGTGCACGCGGTGTCCGGACTGCTCGTCGAGGAGCAGTGCACCATCGTGGAGAGCCACCAGTTCGACAGCCTCGTGAGCGGCATGTTCTACATGCGTGTCGAGTTCGCGCACGCCGACGGTGCCCCGCTGGACTTCGCCCGTCTGTGCCAGGCCTTCGAGCCGATCGCCCAGCGGTTCCAGATGTCCTGGCGGATGGCCGACGCCGCCGAGCGGCAGCGCGTGCTCATCATGGTCAGCCAGTACGCGCACTGCCTCAACGACCTGCTCTTCCGCAACTCGGTCGGCGAGCTCAACCTCGACGTGGTCGCCATCGTGTCCAACCACCCGACCCTGAAGGGCATCGCCGACTTCTACGGCGTGCCCTTCCGGCACATCCCGGTCACCCGCGAGACCAAGCCCGAGGCGGAGGCGGCGCTCCTCGACATCGTGCGGGAGGAGCGGGTCGACCTGGTGGTGCTGGCCCGCTACATGCAGATCCTCTCCGACGGCCTGTGCAGGGAGCTCGAGGGCCGGGCGATCAACATCCACCACTCGATGCTGCCGAGCTTCAAGGGGGCCCGCCCGTACCACCAGGCGCACGCCCGCGGTGTCAAGTTCATCGGCGCGACCGCGCACTACGTCACCGCGGATCTGGACGAGGGACCGATCATCGAGCAGGAGATGTTGCGCGTCGACCACTCGCTGAGCCCCGAGCAGCTCGCCGCCCGGGGCCGCGAGGCGGAGACCCGGGCCCTCGCGCACGCGGTGCGCTGGCACACCGAGAACCGCGTCATCATCAAGGGGAACCGGACCGTCGTCTTCGAGTGACGTCGGACCGGGCCGACCGTCAGGCCGGCCGGCCGCGGCCCTCGCGGAGCAGCTTCACCAACGCGTTGGTCGAGGAGTCGGAGTCGTACTCCGGCGGGGACGCGCTCTGCAGCTTCGGGGCGAGCTGGTTGGCCATGACCTTGCCGAGCTCGACGCCCCACTGGTCGAACGGGTTGATGCCCCAGACGACGCCCTGGGTGAAGACGCGGTGCTCGTAGGCGGCGACCAGCTGGCCGAGCACTGCGGGGGTCAGCTTCGGCGCGACGATCGCGTTGGAGGGGTGGTTGCCCGGCATCACCTTGTGCGGGACGACGTCCGGCGGCGTCCCCTCGGCGGCGACCTCCTCGGCGGTGCGGCCGAAGGCCAGCGCCCGCGGCTGGGCGAGGAAGTTCGCCATGAACAGGTCGTGCATCCCGTCCAGGTCGTGGTTGGGCTGCGCGAAGGCGATGAAGTCGGCCGGCACGAGCACCGTGCCCTGGTGCAGCAGCTGGTAGAAGGCGTGCTGGCCGTTGGTACCCGGCTCGCCCCACACGATCTCGCCGGTCGCGACGTCGACCCGGCCGCCGTCCAGGGTCACCGACTTTCCGTTGGACTCCATGCACAGCTGCTGCAGGTAGGCGGGGAAGCGGGCGAGGTACTGCGCGTACGGCAGGACGGCGGAGGTCTGCGCGCCGAAGAAGTCGATGTACCAGAGGGAGATGAGCCCGAGCAGCGCCGGCAGGTTCTCCTCGTACGGCGCCGTCCGGAAGTGCTCGTCCATGGTGTGGAACCCGTCGAGCAGCTCCCGGTAGTGCGCCGGGCCGATCGCGACCATGAGCGACAGCCCGATCGCCGACGTGAAGGAGTACCGGCCGCCGACCCAGTCCCAGAAGCCGAACATGTTGTCGGTGTCGATGCCGAACGCGGCGACCTTCTCCGCGTTGGTCGAGACCGCGACGAAGTGCCTGGCGACCGCCTTCTCGTCCCCGCCGAGGCCCTCGACGAGCCAGCGGCGGGCCTCCGTGGCGTTGGTCAGCGTCTCCTGCGTGGTGAACGTCTTCGACGCGACGATGAACAGCGTGCTGGCCGGATCGAGGTCCCGAGTGGCCTCGGCCAGGTCGGTGGGGTCGATGTTGGAGACGAAGCGGAAGGTCAGTGCGCGGTCGGAGTAGTCGCGCAGCGCCAGGTATGCCATGGCCGGCCCGAGGTCGGAGCCGCCGATGCCGATGTTCACCACGGCCCGGATCCGCTCGCCGGTGTGCCCGGTCCACTCGCCGCCGCGCACGCGGTCGGCGAAGTCGGCCATCCGCCGCAGTACCTCCTGGACGTCGCGCCGCACCTCCTGCCCGTCGACCTCGAGGCCGCCGGTGCGGGGATCGCGCAGCGCCACGTGGAGCACGGCGCGGTCCTCGGTGACGTTGATGTGCTCGCCACGGACCATGGCGTCGGTGCGCTCGCGGAGCCCGGCCCGCTCGGCCACCGCCACGAGCAGCCGGACCGTCTCGCGGGTCAGCCGGTTCTTGGAGTAGTCGAGGTACAGGTCGCCGGCGCGGCAGGTCAGCTCCTCGCCGCGGCCCGGGTCCTCGGCGAACAGGTCGCGGAGGTGGACCCCGCTCACCTCGCGGTGGTGCTCCGACAGTGCCTGCCACTCCGGGCTCTCGCTGATCCCCACCCGTCCACCTTCCCGCAGGCGGGAACGGGGGGCGACCCCGGGTTCAGGCGGTCATGCCCAACTCGGCCGCTGCGGCCACCGTCGTCTCCAGCGTCCGGCGGCGGACGACGAGCAGGTCGCCGTTGCCGAGCTCCTGCCAGTCGCGGCCCCAGCCGCTGGAGGAGACGACGACGGCGTCGTCGCTCACCCGGTACCGCAGCGTGTAGTACTCCGGGTCGTCGTCCTCGAGCGGGCCGTCGGGGTCGAACCGGCAGAAGGCGTACAGCTCGTCGGGGGTCAGCAGCAGGCAGTTGAGGCTGGTGAACGGCGTCGTGGCCGCGATCTCGTCCGCCGTCGTCCGCAGGGCCTCGGCCGGACCGGCGCCGTCGCGCAGCCGTTGGGCGACCGCGAGGAAGTAGCGCTCGCTGTCGGTCGTGCCGCGGCGCTGCCGCTGCGACCGCTGGGTCAGCAGCTCGTCGAGAGCGGCCGGCGGCCGGATCGAGCCGTTGTGCGCGAAGGCCACGCGTCCGTCGGTGAAGGGGTGCGTGTTGTCCGGGCCGATGCCCAGCCCGAGCGTGGCCCAGCGCAGGTGCGCGATGCCCGAGTCGGTGCGGCGCCGGCGCGCCCAGCGGGCGAACTCGTCGCTGGTCCGCGCGGCGTCGGCGCGCTTCCGGACGACCACCCGCCGAAGGGTGCTGCGGGCGACTCCCCAGCCGTCACCGTGCTTGACGGACAGCGCCGTGAAGTCGGCGAGGTCGTCCTCGCCGAGGAGGTCGCTCAGGGTCGTGGATGTCCGGGTGGTCCAGCCCAGCAGTCGGCACACGGCTCCACGATGACGGAGGAAGGCCCGGATCCGGCGCAACCCCAGGTGGCACCGGCACGTCGCGCCCGTCAGCCGTAGAAGCGGAACACCGGCTCGGCGATGCAGACCGGCTTGGCGGCACCGTCGGCCTCGATCACGGCGGCCACCGTGACCTGCAGGCCGCCGGCGACCTCCTCGACGTCCGTGAGCGTCGCGGTGAGGCGGAGCTTGGAGCCGACCGGCACGGGGGAGGGGAAGCGCACCTTGTTCAGCCCGTAGTTCACGGCCATCGTCGCGTCGCTGACGGCGAGCACCTCCGACCACATCGGGATGAGCAGCGACAGGGTCAGGTACCCGTGACCGATCGGCCCGCCGAAGGGGCTCTCGGCCTTCGCCCGGTCGACGTCGACGTGGATCCACTGGTGGTCACCGGTGGCGTCGGCGAAGAGGTTCACCCGGTCCTGGGTGACCTCGACCCACTCGCTGGTGCCGAGCTCCGTGCCCTTGAGGGCAGGCAGTTCGGCCATGGTCGTGGTGGTGCTCATGCGGTGGTCTCCTCGGTCGGGACGTAGCGGTGGCGCAGGTCGGGCTTGCGGATCTTGCCGGTGGCGGTCTTCGGCAGCTCGTCGGCGAACTCCACGTACTTGGGCACCTTGAACCCGGCGAGCCGGGTCCGGAGCCGGGTCCGGATCGCCTCGGGGTCGGGCTCCCGGCCGGGCGCCGGGACGATCACGGCCATGCCGACCTCGCCCCACGTCGGGTCGGGCACGCCGATGACCGCGACCTCGACGACCTCGGGGAACTCCAGCAGCGCGGACTCGATCTCGGCCGGGTACACGTTCTCGCCGCCGGAGATGATCATGTCCTTGTAGCGGTCGCGGATGTAGAGGTAGCCGTCCTCGTCGGTCGAGCCGGCATCCCCCGAGTGGTACCAGCCGTCGACGATCGCCGCCTCGGTGGCCTCGGGGGCGTTCCAGTAGCCGGCCATGATGTTGGGCCCGGACAGGACGACCTCGCCGATCTCGCCCGGTTCGCACTCGGTGCCGTCGGGGCGGACGACGCGGACGTCGACGAAGAACTGCGACTTCCCGGCCGACCCGACCTTGGCCACGGCGTCGGCGCTGTCCAGCGCGGTGCCGGCGGGGGCGGACTCGGTCATCCCGTAGGCCTGCTGCACGGTGATCCCCCGGTTGAGCCAGGTGTGCAGCAGGGGGAGGGGGAGCGGTGCGCCGGCGGCGCCGATGGTGCGCAGCGCGGACAGGTCGAGGCTGTCGAAGTCCGGCTGGCGGCTGAGCGCGTCGAGCATGGTCGGGACGGCGAAGAACGACGTCACCCGCTGCTCGGCGATGACCGCGAGCGTGGCCGGCGGGTCGAAGCCGCGGACGAGGACGACGCAGCCGCCCCGCAGCAGCGTCGGGTTGAGCGTGCCGTTCAGCCCGCCGATGTGGAACAGCGGCGCCAGCCCGAGGGTGCGCTCGTCGGGCGTGAAGTCGAACCCGAGGATCTGGTTGAGGCACGACCAGGTCATGTTGCCGTGGGTCAGGACGGCGCCCTTGGGCCGGCCGGTGGTGCCCGACGTGTACATGATCAGGCACGGGTCGTCGAGGCTGACCGGCTCGTCGCGGAGCACCGGCTCGGCCTCGGCGAGGAGCTGCTGCCAGTCGAGGGAGTCGCGGCCGCCGGCGAGCGGGGTCTCGGCGGCCATCCACTCGCGGACCGCCGGCAGCTCCGCCCGCAGGGCGTCGGCCGTCGTGCCGTGCTCCCGCCCGTGGACGACGAGGCTCGCCCCGGCGTGCTCGAGCACGTACCGCGCCTCGGGAGCAGTGAACCGGGCGTTCACCGGCACCCAGATCGCACCGAGCTGACCGCACGCGTACAGGGTCTCCAGCGCGGCGGGGTGGTTGGCTCCGAGCCAGGCGACCCGGTCCCCGCGCTGGACGCCGAGGGCGCTCAGCGCGGCGGCCGCCCGGCGGACCCGGTGGGCGAACTCACCGTGGGTCGTCGTCGTCCCCTCGAACCAGATGGCCGGCCGGTGCGGGGAGATCCGGAGCCGGCGCTCGGGCCACGAGCCCAGGCCTGCGTTCCTCATCGCAGCCCCAGTGCCTTGATCGCGTTCTCCTTCATGATGAGCGGCTTCACCTCGGGCTTGATGTCCAGCTGCTCGAAGTCGGCGATCCAGCGCTCGGGGCGCAGCAGCGGGTAGTCCGACCCGAAGAGCACCTTGTGCTTCAGCAGCCCGTTGGCGGCCTTGACCAGCTGCGGCGGGAAGTACTTGGGCGACCAGCCGGACAGGTCGATGTAGACGTTGGCCTTGTGGGTGGCCACCGAGATGGCGGCGTCCTGCCAGGGCACCGAGGGGTGCGCCATGATGATCGTCAGGCCGGGGAAGTCGGCGGCGACGTCGTCGAGCAGCATCGGGTCGGAGTACCGCAGCTTGATGCCGCGCCCCCCCGGGAGGCCCGCGCCGATGCCGGTCTGGCCGGTGTGGAACAGCGCCGGCACGCCGAGGCTCTGGATCTCCTCGAAGAGCGGGTAGACCGACCGGTCGTTGGGCTCGAAGGCCTGGATCGACGGGTGGAACTTGAAGCCGCGGACCCCGTGCGACTCCACGAGCTTGCGGGCCAGCCGGATGCCGGACAGGCCGCGAGCGGGGTCGACCGAGCCGAAGGGGATGAGCACGTCGGGGTGTTCCGCGGCCAGGTCGGCGATCTCCTCGTTGGAGAGCGCGGGCTGGCCGGTGGCCATCTCGGTGTCGACGCTGAACACCACGGCGGCCATGTTCTTGGCCCGGTAGTCCGCCGCGATGTCGGGCACCGTCGGGTCGTACGGGTCGCCCTTGAAGTACTTCGAGGCGGCCGCGGACAGCTCGTCGTCCAGGGCCATGTGCCCGTGCGTGTCGGCGTGCACGTGGGTGTGCACGTCGATGGCCACGAGTGCGTCGAGGTCCAGTCGGAGGCTCATTTCGGCGGCTCCGGGAACTGCTGGCCGACGGTCTGCTGGGACGGCGCGAAGCGGTCGGGCCAGATGCCGGCGATGGCGTCGGCCGACCAGCCGGTGCCGTCGGCGAACTCGACCACGGCCTCGGTCGGGTGGGACCACAGGGCGAGGCGGTCGCCCCCGATCCCGATGGCCTGGCCGGTGATGCCCGCGGCGGCGTCGGAGGCGAGGAAGGCGACCAGTCCGGCGGCGTCCTCGGGGGGACCGAAGGCCAGTTCCCGGCGGGCGTACGGGGGCAGCGGTTCGCCGGCCTGCAGCGCGTCCACGTAGGGCTTGAGGAAGGGCACTGTCTCGGTCATCCCGGTCGCGGCGACGGGGACGATCGCGTTGACCGTGATCTCGGCCCGGGCCAGCTCCATCGCCCAGGTGCGGACCATGCCGACGATCCCGGCCTTGGCCGCGGCGTAGTTGGTCTGCCCGAAGTTGCCGACCTGGCCGGTGGGGGAGCCGACGCAGATGATCCGGCCGCCCTCGCCCTGCTCGCGGAGCTTGATCGCGGCGGCCCGGGTGCAGGTGAACGTGCCGCGCAGGTGCGTGGCGACGACCGCGTCGAACTGCTCGTCGGTCATCTTCCAGAGGGTCGAGTCGCGCAGGATGCCGGCGTTGTTGACGAGGATGTCGAGCCGCCCGAACTCGTTCGCGGCACGGTCGACCAGTGCCTGGGCGGCCTCGCTCGACCCCACGGCGACCACCTCGGCGACGGCGCTGCCGCCGGCGTCGGTGATCGTCTTCACCGCGGCGTCGGCGACCTCGGGGTCGACGTCGTTGATGACGACGGCGGCGCCCGAGCGGGCCAGTTCGGTGGCGTAGGCGAGGCCGAGGCCCCGCCCGGATCCGGTGACGACGGCGACCTTGCCGGTCAGGTCCACGGCTGCTCCTCATCAAGGCGGGGGTGGTGCGGGCAACGTAGGCGGGTATCGTTGAGGTTGTCAACGATGGAGGTGTCCATGGAACAGCCCCTGGCCGACGACTTGGGTTTCCTGCTCTCCCGCGCCAGCGGACAGGTCGTGCGGGCGACGAACGCCGCCCTGGCCGAGCACGGGCTGCGGGTGCGGCACTACTCGGTCCTGGTGCTGGCCTGTGAGTCCGAGAGCGGGCTGAGTCAGCGTGAGCTGGCCACGGTGCTCGGGTTGGATCCCTCGCAGGTGGTCCTCCTCGTCGACGAACTGGCCGCCGCCGGACTGGTCGAGCGCCAGGCCCCGGAGGGCGACCGGCGGACCCGGCTGGTGGTCGCCACGTCCGAGGGGCGCCGTGTCCGGAAGGCCGCTGGTGAGGACGCCGACGCCGCCGTCGAAGGACCGCTCAGCCTGCTGGGGGACACCGAGAGGGACAGGCTCCGCGACATGCTGACCCGGATCTGGAGCGCTACCGGCTGAAGAAGGGCCACCTCCTCCCCACCACCCGTACCTAGCGGCGGGCCCCTGGGGGAGGCCTCAGGGGAGGCGGCCGCTCGCGCGGAGGCTGCGCTCGAGTGCCGCCCGGGCAGCCGGTTCCAGGCCGTCGAACACCCGTCGGTAGACGGCACTGCTGGTGGGCGCCGGCCAGTCCGCGCCCAGCTGAGCTGCAGGCAGACCGGGATCGGTCCGCAGCAGGGACAACCAGTCCGCACCCAGCAGCGTCAGCTGGGCGAGCGAGCCCGACACCCGCGGCGGGCGGCTCCAGGTCTCGATGAACCACGTGTGCGCCGCGCGGACGGCCGGCACGTCCCAGGCCCGGTGCACCAGCCGGTCGAGGTCGGTGCCCGGGAGGGCCCGGGCGGCGAACGCGTCGGCCAGTTGCGCGACCTCGACCAGGTCGGACCGGCCCAGCACGGCCGTGACGTCGACGGTGCCCGGAGCGATCCACAGGCCGTCCCGCAGGCCACCGAAACCGGCCCAGGTGAGCCGAGCCCGCACCCGGTGCCGCAGGTCGCGCCGGCTCTCGGGCACCGAATAGCTGAGCAGCGTCCACTCGCCCGCGGGGTGCTCGAACGGCGCCGCTGACGCCACCCGCTCACGGGCCTCGCGCAGCACCTCCTCGGCGAGCGGGGTGAGCGCGTACTCCGCCGTCCTCCCGACCTGACCGCGCGAGAACAGGCCGCGCTGGGTCATGCGCTTGAGGGTCGCCCGAGCCGCCGCCTCGGTGACGCCGAGGTCGGCCAGCAGGTCCAGCAGGGTCATCGAGGGCAGTGGGGGCAGCTCGGAGTCGAGGACCACCGCGCCCAGGAAGCTGAGAAGGAGGGACTGGGGCCGGTGGGCGGCCGGCCCGGGCTGCGCATCGTCCTCGACGACCGGTACCGCGCTCATCTACCGCTCCCTCCTGTTCCCGGTCTCATCGACGTCACGATCCACCGTCAAAAGTTAGACATCTCCTTGACGGACGTTCGTAGTCACTCTAGCTTTTGCGTGACCTGGAACACCATGGGCCACCTCGCTGGGGTTGACCGGCCAGCCGGAAGGACGCCGATGACAGCACCGCTGCTGAGCGTGGAGCACCTCGATGTCTCCTACGACGGCGCCGTCCAGGCCCTTCGGGACGTCTCGCTGGAGGTCGGAGCCGGTTCGGTCGTCGCCGTCCTGGGCTCCAACGGTGCCGGGAAGACGTCGCTCCTGCGGGCCATCTCCCGCGCGCTGGGCTCCTACGGTGGCTCGGTCACGGGGGGGACGATCCGCTACAAGGGTGTCGACCTGGCCGGGATGGACGCATCGGAGGTCGTCCGGCGGGGCCTGATGCAGGTGCCCGAGGGGCGACGGGTGTTCCGTGACCTGACCGTCGAGGAGAACCTCCAGGCCGGCGGGTTCACGGTCCGGGACGCCAAGCGCCGCAACGAGGCCCGCGACCGGGTCTTCGAGCTCTTCCCGGTGCTGGCCGAGCGGCGCACCCAGCTCGGCGGGCTGCTCTCCGGCGGTCAGCAGCAGATGCTGGCGATGGGCCGGGCCCTGATGACATCGCCCGAGCTGCTGCTCCTCGACGAGCCGTCCCTGGGACTGGCCCCGCTGCTGGTCGACCAGATCGGCGAGATCGTCACCCAGATCAACGGGCAGGGAACGGCCGTCCTGCTGATCGAGCAGAACGCCGTCATGGGCCTGCGCGTCGCCGACCGGGCCTACGTCCTGGAGGTCGGCCACGTGACGGCCTCGGGCAGCGCCGACGAACTCGCCGCCAGCGACGACGTGCGCGAGCGGTACCTCGGTGTCGCCGTCCCGGTACGGCCCGTCGACGTGCTGGTGTCCGAGCCGGCGATCCCGACGGCCGAGGCGCCCAAACGGCTCGCCGTCGAGGACCTGACCGTGCGCTTCGGCGGCATCGCTGCCCTGTCCGGGGTGTCCTTCCAGATCGACCCCGGCACGGTCCACGCGCTCATCGGCCCGAACGGGGCCGGCAAGTCGACCTGCATCAACGTGCTCGGTGGCGCCTACCGGGCCACCGAGGGGCGGGTCACCTACGGCGACGACGTCCTCACCGCGCTGCCCGCACACCGCACCGCCGGGCTCGGCGTGGCGCGGACCTTCCAGAACATCTCGCTGGCCCTCGAGGACACGGTCGAGGACAACCTGCTCGTCGGCCGGCACCGGCTGATGCGCTCCGGCGTGCTGTCCGGGGCCGTGCGGACGCCGCGGGCGCGGCGCGAGGAGCGCGTCCACCGGGAGACCGTTCGCGACATCGCGGAGCTGCTCGGCCTGACCCCGCTGCTGCGTACGCCCGTGCACAGCCTGTCCTACGGCAACCGCAAGCGCGTGGAGATGGGCCGGGCGCTGGCCGCCCGGCCGTCGCTGCTCCTGCTGGACGAGCCGGTCGCGGGCATGACCCACGGAGAGTCGCAGGAGATGGCCGAGACCATCCGGCAGGTCCGCCGCGACCTCGGACTGTCGATCCTGCTCGTCGAACACGACATGCCCTTCGTCATGGGTCTCGCCGAGCAGGTGACGGTCCTCGACTTCGGCAAGAAGATCGCCGAGGGCACCCCGGCCGAGGTCCAACGCGACCCCGAGGTCCTCCGTGCCTACCTGGGAGCGGCAGCCGTATGAGCTATTTCCTGACGCAGGTGCTCAACGGCCTGTCCTTCGGGCTGGTGCTGAGCCTGATCGCCGCGGGCTTCGCCATGGTGTTCACCTCGACCGGGGTGCTGAACTTCGCGCACGGCGCGATCGTCCTGCTCGGTGCCTACCTCGTGGCGGTCACCCAGCCCACGATCGGCTTCTGGCCGGCCGTCCTCGTCGGGATCGTCGGTGCGGCCGTCGTCGGCGTGCTGATCAACGCCCTCCTGGTCCGCAACCTCGCCGATCCCAACCCTGGCACGGCGGCCATCCTGATGCTCGGGGTGGACATCCTGCTGCTCACCGAGCTGACCCGCCGGATCGGCAACCGGGTGCTGCCGCTCGGAGCTCCCTGGGGAGCCGACGTGGTGCGCATCGGCGGCATCTCCCTCCCGACCGGCCGTGTCCTGGCTGCGGTCCTGGCCGTGGTGGTCTTCGCCGGCCTCTGGTTCCTGTTCGCCCGCACCCGCCTGGGGATCGGGATGCGCGCGGCGGCGGCCGACGGGCCCACCGCGTCGCTCATGGGCATCCGGCTGTCCCGCACCGGCGCCGCCGGGTGGGCGCTGGCCGGGGTGCTCGCCGCCCTCGCGGGCATCTTCCTGACCTCGTTCCCGTCGCCCGGGGTGGCTCCCACGGTGGCGCTGTCGGCCTTCCTCGCCATCCCCGCCTGGGTGCTCGGCGGCTTCGACTCGGTGCCGGGGGCGGTGCTGGGCGGCCTGGTCATCGGGCTGGTCACCGCGCTGACCGTCGGCTACGAGAGCGAACTGGCCTTCCTCGGCAGCGGCTTCGGCGAGGTCGTGCCCTACCTCGTGATGATCATCGTCCTGCTCGTGCGCCCCCAGGGCCTCCTCGGCAGCAAGGAGGCCGTCCGTGTCTGACCTCCCTCGTCGGATCGCCGGAGTGCTCCTGCTCCTGGTGGCCGTGGCGCTGCCCCTGGTGCTCGACGACTTCTGGCTCCAGCTGGGCCTCTTCGTGATGGCCACCATGGTCGGGGCGGTGGGCCTGACCCTGCTGGTCGGGGTGGCCGGTCAGCTGTCCCTCGGCCACGCCGCGTTCGCCGCCATCGGTGCCTACGTCTACGTCTGGGCGACATCGGAGTCCACGCCCACGCTCGCCGGTGCCGGCCTGCCGGCGATCGTGGGGCTCGTCCTCGCCGTGGCGATGGCGGCCCTCATCGGGTTCATCTTCTCCCCGGTCGCCAGCCGGCTGCGGGGCATCTACCTCGGCCTGGCCACCCTCGGGCTGGTCTTCGTGGTGCGGCACCTGCTGCTCAACCTGGACTCCTGGACCGGGGGGTTCAACGGGCGCTCGGTGGAGCCGTTCACCCTCGGCAACTTCAGCTTCAGCAACCGCGATCCCGACTACCTCGCCGTCGCCGGGGTGGAGCTGGAGGGCCTGCACCGGCTCTGGTACCTGTTCCTGCTCCTCACGCTGCTGGCCTGCTGGCTGGCCGCCAACCTGCGGACCAGCCGGACCGGGCGGGCGTGGGCGAACGTCCGTGACAGCGAGACCGCGGCCGCCGCCATGGGCATCGCCGTCGCCCGGCACAAGGCCTCGGCGTTCGTCGTCTCCTCCGGCTACGCCGGGCTCGCGGGGGCCCTGCTCGCCCTCGCGTACGGCCGCCTGGCGCCCGACGTCTTCACGCTCACGGTGTCCGTCGACTTCCTGGTCATGATCGTGATCGGCGGCCTGGGCTCGGTCGGCGGTGCCATGGTCGGCGCCCTCTTCGTCACCGCGCTCCCGCTCGTGCTCACGCAGTACAGCGACGTGCTGCCCTTCATGGCAGCCCCGGGCTCCGGCGGGCTCGATCCGGCGACCACGTCACGGCTGCTCTACGGGCTCGCCATCATCGCCGTCCTGATCTTCCTGCGCGGGGGCCTCGCCGGGGCCTTCCGCCGGCTCACCGGCAGGGGCACCGCGTCCGGCGCCCCGGACGACACCCCTGGCCCCACCACACCGATCGACCCCGGCCACGAGGCCGGGGACCACCCCTCCAGGTCTAAGGAGACCGCTCGATGAGGAAGACCCGTCCCGCCCTGGCCGCCGCCGCAGCCTGCTTGTTCGCGGTCACCGCCTGCTCCACCACGGAGCCGGAGGCCGCCGGCGGCGGTGACTCCGGAGACGTCGAGACCGGGAACGGAGTGACCGACTCCGCCATCAACATCGGCGTGCTGACCGACCTGTCCGGACCGTTCGCCGCCGGCGCCGCCGTGCAGGTCACCGAGTTCCAGGCCTACTGGGACCAGGTCAACGCCGACGGCGGGATCTGCGACCGCGACGTCGAGATGCAGGTGCAGGACCATGCCTACGACCCGCAGAAGGCGGTCTCCCTGTTCCGCAGCATCTCCTCCGACGTGGTCGCCCTGCAGCAGGTCCTCGGTGGACCCACCAGTGCCGCGGTGCTGCCGCTGGCCGACCAGGAGGGCCTCTACGTCGGCGGGGTGGGCTGGGCGAGCACGGCATTGGAGTACGAGTCCAACCAGCTGCCCGGCGCGAGCTACAGCATCCAGGGTGCGAACGCGATCGACTACCTGGTCGACGAGCTCGGTATCGCCGAGGGTGACTCGGTCGGCGTCGTGTACTTCGTCGGCGACTACGGCAACGACGCCCTCGCCGGCGCCGAGCACGCCGCCGAGGAGCGTGGACTGACGGTGATCCCGCAGGAGATCACTCCGGCGACGACCGACCTCTCGGCGCAGGCGTCCTCGCTCGTCCAGGAGGGTGCGTCCGCCGTCATCCTCGCCGCCGCTCCGGGGCAGCTGGCGTCGCTGGCCGGCGTGCTCGGGTCCCAGGGCGCGGACATCCCGATCGTGGGGATGAACCCGACGTTCAACCCGGCCCTGCTGAACACCCCTGCCGCGGACGCGCTGCTGGCCAACGCGTACAGCATCACCGCCGTCGCGCCCTACGCCTCCGACGCCCCGGGCGTCCAGGCGGCCAACGAGCTCTACGCCGAGGCCGACCCCGACGGCGCCGTCGGGTGGGAGGTGCCGCTGGCCTATGCGCAGGCACAGCTCCTGCGTACCTCCCTCGAGGGTGCCTGCGAGGCCGGTGACCTGACGCCCGAGGGCGTCGTCGCCGCGATGCGCGAAGGCTCCGACGTGGACACCGACGGCCTGCTCCCCGACGGCCTGGACTACTCCACGGTGGGCGAGTCCCCGACCCGGACGGTGTACGTCTCCAAGGTCAGCGACACGGCGGAGGCCGGGCTGGAGCTCCTCGACACCTACGAGGGCCCCAGCGCGCAGAGCTACACCTTCGGCTGACCGCCGTGGCCCTGGAGCGCAGTGAGCTGCTGGCCGCTCCGGTCCCGGGCCCGGTGGGGGGCGTCCTCGGCGACGTCCTCCACCGGGCCGCCCGGGAGTCACCGGAGGCGCTGCTGCTGACCACTCCGGCCTCCGGCGAGACCTGGACGGCGGCGCAGCTGCTCGCCGACGCCCGTGCGGTCGCCGGCGGTCTGCTCCAGGACCTCCAGCCCGGTTCCCGGATCGCCACCTGCCTGGGCAACGGTCCCGAGCCGGTGCTGCTCCAGCTGGGCGTCGCGCTGGCCGGGATGACCCTCGTGCCGATCAATCCCCGCTCGCGTCCGGCCGAGCTCGAGCACGCGCTGCGGCTGTCCGGTGCGGCGTGTCTCTTCGCCGCCGTCGACGTCGGCGGCAACCGGGTCGCCGACCTCGCGGTCGAGGCCGCCGCCCGACTTCCCGCGCTGCGGGAGGTCCGGCGGTGCGGCGACGACTGGCGGCACTCGATCGAGCTCGCCGAGCCCGCCGGACTGCCCTCGGTGGATCCGGAGAGCCTCGCGCAGGTGCAGTTCACCTCCGGTACGACGGGCCGGGCCAAGGGCGTCCGGATCACGCACTCCGGCATGGTCACCACCGGTCGCGCCTTCGCCGACCGCCTGGGGCCGCGGGCGGGCCGGGTGTGGGTGAACCCCATGCCGCTGTTCCACACCGCGGGCAACGTGCTGGGTGTGGTCGGCGCGCTGTGGGCGCAGGCGGAGCACGTCGTCCTGCCCTTCGCCCCTGGGCCGGTGCTGCGGGCGATGGCCGACCGCCGGGCAACCCTCCTGTCGGCCGCCCCCACGCTGCTCGACCTGCTCGCCTCCCACGTCGACCTGCCGGGAACCGACCTGTCCGCGCTGGAGGTGCTCTTCACCGGCGGCATGACCGTCACCCCGGCGTTCGTCGACCGCGTCGAGTCGCTGTTCGGCGCCCGGCTGTCGATCACCTTCGGCATGACCGAGACCTGTGGCGCGGTGCTGCAGACCGCGCCGACCGACCCCGACCGGATCCGCCGGGAGACCGTCGGGGCGCCGCTGGCCGGGACCGACGTGCGCATCGCCGGCCGGAACGGCGTGGCGGTGCCGCCGGGAACCCCCGGCGAGCTGTGGGTCCGCGGGGCGCGCATCACGCGCGGCTACCTGGACGACCCCGCGGCCACGGCCGAGGCCATCGACGCCGACGGGTGGCTGCACACCGGCGACCTGGCGGAGATGGACCGTGACGGTGCCTGCCGGGTCGTCGGGCGCATCAAGGACATGATCAAGACCGGTGGTGAGAACGTCTCGCCGGTCGAGGTCGAGGAGCTGCTGGTCCGGCACCCGGACGTCGACCGGGCCGCCGTCGTCGGGGTGCCCGACGAGCGGTGGGGGGAACTCGTCGTCGCGTTCGTCGTCCCCGCTGCCGGACGGGACCCGGACGCGGCGGACCTGACCGCGTTCTGCCGCAGCGGCCTGTCGCCGTTCAAGGTGCCCCGGCTCTGGCGCGTGGTCGACGACCTGCCGATGACCGCCTCCGCGAAGGTGCAGCGCGCGGAGCTGCGCCGCATGGCCACGGAGGACGTCGCGCCGCGCTGATCGCCGGGGACGGGCATCCTTGTCCGGGACGGCCGGCAGCGGCCCATCGATCGCGGCGACGCGGTCCGGACGAGGGGACGACGACATGGCACTGCTCGAGGACGGCGCCTGGCAGGGCAAGCTCTGGACCGGTTCGTGGAGCGACGGCAGCGGCGGCACCTACGACGCGGTCGAGCCGGCCACGGGGGAGACCCTCGGGGCGGTCGGCAGGGCGACGCCGGAGGACGTGCACGTCGCGGCGGTGCGTGCGGTCGACGCGCAGAAGGCGTGGGCCGCGCTGCCGTTCGAGGAGCGGGCCGCGGTCCTGCGCCGCGCCGGCGACGTCCTGACCGCTCACGCCGAGGAGATCAAGGGGTGGCTGGCCCGGGAGTCCGGAGCGATCCAGCCGTTCGGCGACTTCCAGGTCCACACCAGTGCCCAGGAGTGCTACGAGGCCTCCGCGCTGCCGTCGCACCCCTACGGCGAGCTGCTGCGCACCGGTTCCCCGCGGCTCTCCTTCGCCCGCCGGGTGCCGGCCGGCGTCGTGGGCGTGATCGCGCCGTTCAACGTGCCGACGATCCTCGCCATCCGGGCCGTGGCGCCGGCGCTGGCGCTCGGCAACGCGGTCATCCTCAAGCCCGACCCGCGGACGGCGATCTCCGGCGGCGCGATGTTCGCGAGGGTCTTCGAAGAGGCCGGGCTGCCCGCCGGCGTGCTGCAGGTGCTGCCGGGCGCGGCGGACGTCGGCGAGGCGCTGGTCGTCGAGCCCGCCGTCCGGGTCATCGCCTTCACGGGGTCCACCCGGGCCGGGCGCGCGGTCGGGGCGCTGGCCGGTCAGCACCTCAAGCGCGCCCACCTCGAGCTCGGCGGCAACTCCGCGCTGATCGTCCTGGGCGACGTCGACGTGACCGCCGCGGCGTCGGTCGGCGCCTGGGGCACGTTCGCCCATTCCGGCCAGATCTGCATGGCCACCTCCCGGCACCTGGTGCACGCCTCGATCGCCGAGGAGTACACGCAGGTGCTCACCGAGAAGGTGGAGAAGCTGCCGGTCGGCGACCCGTTCCGCGACCACGTGGCGCTCGGCCCGCTGATCGACGCCGGCCAGCGCGACCGGGTGCACGGCCTGGTCACCGCCAGCGTCGAGGGCGGCGCGCAGTTGCGGACGGGCGGCACCTACGACGGTCTGTTCTACCGGCCGACGGTGCTGGGCGACGTGCCGGTCGAGGCGCCGGCCTACCAGGAGGAGATCTTCGGCCCCGTCGCCCCGGTGACGCCGTTCTCCTCGCTCGACGAGGTGGTGGAGCTGGCTGCGGGCACGGAGTACGGGCTCTCGCTGGGCATCCTGACGAAGGACGTCTACGCCGGACTGCAGCTGGCCGAGCGGATCCCCTCCGGCCTGGTGCACATCAACGACCAGACGGTGAACGACGAGGCGGTCGCGCCCTTCGGTGGGGTGGGCGCCTCCGGCACGGGCTCGCGGCACGGCGGGCCGATGGCCAACATCGAGGCGTTCACCGAGACGCAGTGGGTCACCCTCCGCGGCGACCTCCCCGCCTATCCCTTCTGACCTCCCCAGTCGGCTGTCGGGTCGTCGTCGTCATGCGGGCCGAATGACGACGACCTGACGCGCCTCCAGCGGGTTCGCGAGGTTGCGGCGCAGGCGTCGGGGCGCGGATGCCGCCAGGTCCGTCAGGCAGTCGCACTGGCCGACGGGCTGGCCGGTTCACCGCAGGAGACGAGGGTTGCCTGCTGCTGCACGCGAACCGTGGCCTCCCTGCAGGGGCCCGCTGCGAGCTGGCGAGTGGTGGGGCGCAGGGAGGTCCTTCCGTTCGCGTGGCCGCACGCCGAGGTGATCGTCGAGTACGAGGGGAGGTGGCACGGCGAGACCCCGCAGCAGGTGGCCAAGGATCGGCGGAGGCTCAACCGGCCGAGCGCCGCCGGCTGGACGATCGTCTTCGTCACCGCCGAGGACCTCTGTCGACCCAGGGCTTTCCTCACCCGCATCGCGACCGCATTGAGCCGTTGAGTGTCGGGTCGTGGTCGCGATCCGAGCTCGATGACGACCACGACGCGACACTCGGCGACGAGGGCATTTCTCAGACGGTGGCGGGGAGGGGCATCTCGCGGAGGTCGTCGGCGATCGTGAGCGGGGCGCCGGTGGCGGCGACCACCTCGTCGGCGGTCACCCCGGGCGCGATCTCGCGCAGGACGAAACCGTCGGGCGCGACGTCGATGACGGCGAGGTCGGTGATGACGCGGTCGACGCAGTGCTTGCCGGTCAGCGGCAGGGTGCACTCCTCGAGCAGTTTGGGCGACCCGTCGCGGGCGACGTGCTCCATCATGATGATCACCTTGCGGGCGCCGTGGACGAGGTCCATCGCGCCGCCCATGCCGTTGACCATCTTGCCGGGGATCAGCCAGTTGGCCAGGTCGCCGCGGGGGTTGACCTGCATCGCACCCAGGACCGCGACGTCGAGGTGCTTGCCGCGGATCATCCCGAACGACATGGCGGAGTCGAAGAAGCTGGCGCCGGGCAGGATCGTCACGGTCTCCTTGCCGGCGTTGATCAGGTCGGGGTCCTCCTCGCCCTCGTAGGGGTAGGGGCCGACACCGAGGATGCCGTTCTCCGAGTGCAGGACGACGTGGATGTCGTCGGGCACGTAGTTCGGGACCAGGGTGGGCATCCCGATGCCGAGGTTGACGTACTGGCCGTCCTCCAGCTCGAGTGCGACCCGGGCGGCCAGCTGCTCGCGGGTGAGTGCCATCAGGCGGTGCCTCCAGCGGTTGCGATCTCCTCGCCGGCGCCGGCCGGGGTGTCGGAACGGTCGGTGCGCGGGCGGGTCGTGCGCTTCTCGATCTTCTTGCCCTCGGCGCCGACCACCACCACGCGGTCGACGAACACCCCGGGCAGGTGCACGTGCTCGGGGGTGATCCCGCCGGGCTCGACGAGCTCCTCGACCTCGGCGATGGTGATCCGCCCGGCCATGCCCGCGGGGGCGTTGAAGTTGCCGGCCGACTCGTGGAACACCAGGTTGCCGTGGCGGTCGCCGGTCTTGGCCCTGAGCAGCGCGAAGTCGGCGGTCAACGCGGTCTCGAGGACGTACTGCTCGCCGTCGAAGACCCGCACCTCCTTGGGCTCGCTGGTCTTCACGACGTTGCCCTCCGCGTCGTAGCGGACCGGGATGCCGCCCTCGGCGACCATCGTCCCGACACCGGTCGGCGTGTAGAAGGCGGGGATGCCGGCGCCGCCGGCGCGCAGCCGCTCGGCCAGCGTGCCCTGCGGCGTGAGCTCGACCTCCAGCTCACCGGTGAGGTAGAGCCGGGCCAGCTCCTTGTTGCCCCCGACGAACGAGCTGATCGTGCGGACGATCCGGCCGGCGTAGAGGAGCACGCCCAGGGCCTGGTCGTCGACGCCGCAGTTGTTCGAGATCGTGGTGAGTCCGCGGGAGCCCTTCTCGAGCAGCGCATCGATGAGCGCGACAGGGACGCCGCACAGCCCGAACCCGCCGACCGCGAGGACGGAGCCGTCGGCGATGTCGGCGACGGCCTCCCGGGTGGTGGCCACGACTTTGTCCAACACGTGCTCCCATCGGGTCGGGGACTGCCGCCGTCAGTATCGCCTGTCCTCCCGCGCGTACCCGACGTGCGGTCTCCGCTGGGTGGAATGGGTGCGGGAACTACTGACGCGCCGCCCCCGTTCGGCGGACATGGATCTGACCTGTCCGAAGTGCCAGGGGACGATGCGCACCTACGAGCGCAACGGCGTCCACGTCGACCAGTGCACCGAGTGCCGCGGGATCTTCCTGGACCGGGGCGAGCTCGACCGGCTCATCGACGCCGAGAACGCGTGGCACGGCGGCGGCGCGAAGCCGGCGGAGCGGCACGAGGAGCGTCCCGAGGAGCGTCGCGGGGACGAGTACCGCCGGGAGCAGGAGTCCTCCCACGGCTACTCGTCCGGCCACCAGTCCGCCGCGTCCGGCGCGGGCCTCGGCGCCGTCGTCGGGGAGGTGCTGCGCCAGGTGCAGGGATCGAAGTCGCACTCCTCGCACTCCTCGGACCCCTACTACAAGAAGCGGAAGAAGGAGTCCTTCCTCGGCGACCTCTTCGGCTGAGCGGCGCCGTCAGCCGAGGCGGACGGTGAGCCGGACGGCGACGCCGTGCTCACCGGCGGAGATGTCGACGTGGTCGCACAGCTGGCGGGCGAGCCAGAGACCCATCCCGCCGCGGGACAGGTCGTCGCCGTGCGCCGGCCCGTAACCGGCGAACGGGTCGTCGAAGCCCGGACCCCGGTCGCGGATGGTGCAGACGACGCGGTCGCCGCCGACCCACAGTCGCAGGCTCACCGGCGGCCCGCCGTGGCGGACGGCGTTCGACGTCATCTCGTCGACGGCGAGCAGGAAGTCCTCGACGAGGTCGCGCGGCGCGTCGACGGTGCCGAGTTCGGCGGCGACCGCGTGGCGCAGACCGATGAAGTCCGCGACGTCGCCGGCCTCCAGCCGCGGCACCGTCTCCTCGAGCGGTTCTCGCGGGACCGGCAGCGAGCGCAGGTAGGCAGCGGGCTCGGTGAACTGCGGGTTGGGGGCGCGACCACCGTCGCCGTCGAGGACGTGGGAGTGGGTGCGCAGGGCCGACTCGAGCAGGGGATCGGGCAGCCGCTGGGTGTCGAACACGCACAACCCCCAGAGCGGCCAGCCGCCGAGGGCCTCGTTGATCACCGACTCGTAGCGCTGCCACTCCAGCCAGTCCCGCTCGGTCGGGCCGAAGTCCACCTCGCCGACCACCCGCACCCGGGAGATCCCCTCGGCCGCGCGCTGCTCCGCCAGCGACCGGAAGGTCGTGATCGCCGTGGGCGTCCGCGCCCGGTAGACGTCGCCTCGCTCGAGGACGTGCACCCGCGGTTCGCCGCCGACGGCGTCCCGCAGGACGTCCGCCGTCGCAGCGCTGGTGGCGACCACCGCTGCATCGCCGGCGGCGAGACCCTCGAGCAGCCAGGGCGCGGCGATGTCGACGAGTTCGGCGGGCGAGTCGTAGAGGAGGGCGTCGTGGAGGTAGCGGTGAGGCGGGCGCGTCCGCGCCACCGCTGACTGCCCTGTCACGAATCCGTCCCTCGCAGTGTCGACCGCCACCGCTGAACGGAGGCATGCTCCCACGGTAGGTGACGCGAGCGAGGCATGTGCTCGGACGGTGGGGTCGCGACCCGCGGGCACGCGACCGCGGGACCCGTTTCGGCGACTCCGCGCCGGGCAGGTGTAGGACGGAAGGCGCGAACGAGCACGTCGACGGGAGACCAGCATGGCGATCGCCACCATCAACCCGGCCACCGGCGAGACGCTGAAGACCTACGAGCCGCTCTCCGGCGACGCGGTCGAGGAGAAGATCGCCCGCGCCGCCGCTGCGTGGGCGAGCTACCGGCTGACGACGGCGGAGGAGCGCGCCGGCTGGCTGCGGTCGGCCGCGGACGTGCTCGACGCCGACGCCGACGCCGTGGCGGAGCTGATGACCACCGAGATGGGCAAGACGCTGGCGTCGGCCAGGGCCGAGGTCGCCAAGTGCGGCAAGGCGCTGCGGTGGTACGCCGAGCACGGCCCCACGCTCCTGGAGCCCGAGCGCAAGGACGCCGACGCGGTGGGGGCGACCGAGGCCTACGTCGTCTACCAGCCGCTGGGCGTCGTCCTGGCGATCATGCCGTGGAACTTCCCGCTCTGGCAGGCGATGCGATTCGCCGCACCGGCCCTCATGGCCGGCAACGTCGGCCTGCTCAAGCACGCCAGCAACGTGCCGCAGACGGCGCTCTACCTGGAGGAGCTGTTCCGCAAGGCCGGCTTCCCGGCCGACGTGTTCCAGACGCTGCTCGTCGGTTCCGGCGCCGTCGAGAAGATCCTGCGCGACGACCGGGTGGTCGCCGCGACCCTCACCGGCAGTGCGCCCGCCGGGCAGTCCGTCGCCGCCATCGCCGGCGACGCCCTGAAGCCGACGGTGCTCGAGCTCGGCGGCAGCGATCCGTTCATCGTCATGCCCTCGGCCGACCTGGAGAAGGCCGCGGCGGTGGCCGTGACCGCGCGCAACCAGAACAACGGGCAGAGCTGCATCGCGGCCAAGCGGTTCTTCGTGCACCGGGACGTCGCCGAGGAGTTCACCCGGCAGTTCACCGAGAAGATCGCGGCCCTGACCGTCGGCGACCCGATGGACGCGAACACCGAGATCGGGCCGCTGGCGACGGAGTCCGGGCGCGAGGACGTGGAGAAGTACGTCCAGGACGCCGTCGCCAAGGGCGCGACGGTCCTCACCGGGGGGAAGCGCGTCGACGGGCCCGGCTGGTTCTACGAGCCCACCCTCCTGGCGCGCATCACGCCGGAGATGGACCTCTACTTCGAGGAGGTCTTCGGCCCGGTGGCGGCGCTGTTCACCGTCGACAGCCTCGAGGAGGCCATCGAGATCGCAAACGGCCACCCGTACGGACTCGGCGCCAACCTCTGGAGCGACGACGAGGACGAGCGGGCGCGGTTCGTCCGCGACATCGCCTCGGGCATGGCGTTCGTCAACGGCATGGTCACCAGCTATCCGGAGCTGCCGTTCGGCGGCGTGAAGCAGAGCGGCTACGGCCGGGAGCTCACCGAGGTCGGCATGCGCGCCTTCATGAACGCCAAGACGGTCTGGATCGGCGGGGCCAGCAGCGAGCACGACGGCGGGCACACCGCGGGCGCCGCGTCGGAGTGACTGCCGGGCCGCCAGGCCCTGGCCACTGCGGCTGGTCGCCGCCAGACTCGGGCCGTGTCCCCCTCAGTGCAGCTTGGCGCGCCAGTCGGCCGGTACCCGCTCCCGCGGGCCGGGCGCGGGCTGGTCGACCGGGTGGTGGTGCGGCGGCGCGAGGTCCGGCCCGTCGACCGCCTCCTCGGTGGTGAAGTTCCAGAACCACGTCTCACCGGGCTCGAAGCTGCGGATGACCGGGTGACCGGCCTCCTCCGCGTGGGCGCGCGCGTGCTGGCTCGGCGAGGAGTCGCAGCAGCCCACGTGCCCGCACTGGGCGCAGCGGCGCAGGTGGAACCACCAGCCGGCGGTCTGCTCGCACTCGGCGCAGCCGGTGCCGCTGGGCGGCACGCTGACGTCGATCGCTGACACGGAACTCTCGGGCACGGCGACCACCAGAGGAATCGGAGAGCGGCATGGAACCAGGCATCTACGGTACGGACGGCACGGACCCCGAGGAAGCCTCCGGCGTCCTGGAGCCCGAGGACACGCTGGAGGACTCCCGGGGCGTCCGCGACGTCCTGGACACCGGGTGGTCCCCGGCGGAACGGCCGTGGGCCGTCGACGACTGGGGGACGACGGAGGCCGAGGAGGAGGCGGGGGAGAGCCTCGACGGCCGCCTGCGGCGCGAGCTCCCCGACCGCTTCGACGACGACGGCGACGGGCTGGGCGACACCTCCGACACCGACGGCGAGCTGATCGACGACGAGGTCGGCGACCGGCGGGCCGGGCGGCTCGTGGACGCCGACGACGGCGGCACCGACGACAGCGATGACCGGCTCTACGCCCGGGACGAGGGCATCGACGGCGCCGCGGCGTCAGCGGAGGAGGCGGCGGTCCACGTCGTCCGGGACCGCGACCTGGAGGACTGAGCTGCGACGACCGCGGCCCCGCGAGCTGCGCGACTAGCGTTGTGAGAGGACCCCCTTGCCCCCCACCACTCGCACGCTCGCGGCGGGCCCCTGCAAGGGGGCCACGACACAGCAGGACGCCCGACAGGAGTCGCCATGGACAAGCCGGTCCTGCTGAGCGTCGACGACGACCCGGGCGTCTCCCGCGCCGTCGCCCGCGACCTGCGGCGGAAGTACGGCGAGGACTTCCGGATCCTGCGGGCGTCCTCGGGCGCGGAGGCGCTGGACGCGCTGCGGGAACTGAAGCTGCGCGGCGACGTCGTGGCGGTGCTGCTGGCCGACTACCGGATGCCGGGGATGAACGGAATCGAGTTCCTCGAGCAGGCGATGGACCTGTTCCCCCGCGCGCGGCGGGCCCTGCTCACCGCGTACGCCGACACCGACGCGGCGATCCAGGCGATCAACGTCGTCGACGTCGACGCCTACCTGCTCAAGCCGTGGGACCCGCCGGACGAGAAGCTCTATCCCACCGTCGACGGGATGATCAAGTCCTGGCGGCACAGCCCTGACACCGCCGTCGAGGACGTGAAGCTCGTCGGTCACCGCTGGTCGGCGCCCTCGTTCCGGGCGCGCGACTTCCTCGCCCGCAACGCCGTGCCCTACCGCTGGTACAGCGTGGACGAGCCGGAGGGGCAGCGGCTGCTCGCCGCGGCGGACGCCGGGCCCGACGACGTCCCCGTCGTGATCACGCCCGACGGCACGGTGCTGCGCGCACCCAGTGAGGTCGAGCTCGCCGGTGTCGCCGGGCTGAGCGTGGAACCGCAGGCGGACTTCTACGACCTGATCGTCGTCGGCGGCGGTCCCGCCGGCCTCGGCGCCGCTGTGTACGGCGCCTCGGAGGGGCTCCGCACGGTCCTCGTCGAACGCGAGGCCACGGGCGGGCAGGCCGGTCAGAGCAGCCGGATCGAGAACTACCTCGGGTTCCCCGACGGGGTCTCCGGCGGGCAGCTGGCCGACCGCGCGCGCCGGCAGGCCGCGAAGTTCGGCGCCGAGATGCTGCTGACCCGTGACTGCGTCGCACTGGAGGCCCATGGGTCCAAGCGGGTGCTGCGGTTCGCCGACGGCAGCACGATCGCCGCGCACGCCGTCGTCCTGGCGACGGGGGTCTCCTACCGCAGCCTGGGCGTGGCCGGCGCCGACGAGCTGACCGGTCGTGGCGTCTACTACGGCTCGGCCATGACGGAGGCGCAGGAGTGCGCCGACCAGAAGGTCGTCATCGTGGGCGGCGCGAACTCCGCCGGCCAGGCGGCCGTGTTCTTCTCCCGGTACGCCAGCACGGTGCACATCCTGGTGCGCGGGCCGTCGCTCGAGGCGTCGATGTCGCACTACCTCATCGAACAGATCGCCGGCATCGAGAACGTCCACGTGCACATCTGCACGACGGTGGCCGAGGCCCACGGCACCGACCACCTCGAGCAGCTGACGCTGCAGGACGCGCGCACCGGTGAACGCCAGACCGTGCCGACCACCCACCTGTTCGTCTTCATCGGTGGCGAACCGCGCACGCACTGGCTGGACGGGGCCGTGGTGCGCGACGACCGCGGCTTCATCCCGACCGGCCCGGAGCTGCTCGAGGACGGCCGCCGGCCGGCCGACTGGCCGCTGGACCGCGATCCGTACTTCCTCGAGTCCAGCCTGCCGGGGGTGTTCGTGGCCGGTGACGTCCGGGCCGACTCGGTCAAGCGGGTCGCGTCCGCCGTGGGCGAGGGTGCGATGGCGGTCACCCTCGTGCACCGCTACCTGGAGGACCGATGACGAGGGCGCAGCAGCTCACTCCTGAGGAACTGCGCGGGCTCTTCCTCTTCGAGGACCTGACCGAGGACCAGCTGGCCTGGGTGGCCGACAACGGCGACGTCGTCGAGTGTCCGGCGGGCGCGGAGGTCTCGGTCGAAGGTGAGCCGGCAGAGTGCTTCTTCGTGCTCCTGGAGGGGTCGCTCAGCATGGTCCGCCTGGTCGGGGGCAGCGAGGTGGAGACGGTCCGGACCGACCACCGCGGCGTCTATTCCGGCGCCGTCCAGTTCTACTTCGGCGACCGGCTCGAGCAGCGGTACCCGGCGACGGTCCGGGCCGTCACCGACTGCCGCTTCCTGACCCTGCCGGCGCAGCCGTTCGCCGCCGTCTTCCGGCAGTGGTACCCGATGGCGGTCCACCTGCTCGAGGGCATGTTCGTCGGACAGCGGAACTCCGCCGAGCTCGTCGGTCAGCGCGAGCGGCTGCTCGCACTGGGCAAGCTGACCGCCGGCCTGACCCACGAGCTGAACAACCCTGCGGCGGCCGCGGCGCGCGCCGCCGCCGCGCTGCGCGAGCGCTTCGCCGGGATGCGGCACAAGCTCGCACTGCTGTCGGAGAAGAAGCTCGACGGCGAGGTGCTGCGGGCGCTGACCGGGCTGCAGGAGGAGTTCATCGCCCGGATCCCCGGTACGCCCGACCTGTCGGCGCTGGAACGGTCCGACCGCGAGGACGCCCTGGGTGACTGGCTCGACCGGCGCGGCGTGGCCCAGCCCTGGGAGCTGGCCGGCGTCTTCGTCGCCGCGGGTCTCGGGCCGGAGGACCTCGAGCGCGTCGCCGCGGCCGTGGCGCCGTCCTTCCTGGAACCCGCCTTGCGGTGGCTGAGCTACACCGTCGAATCCGAGACGCTGCTCGCCGAGATCGCCGACAGCACCGGCCGGATCTCCAGCCTGGTGGACGCGGCCAAGCAGTACTCGCAGATGGACCGGATGCCGCACCAGCCGACCGACCTGCGCGCGGGCCTGGACGCCACCCTCGTGATGCTCGGCGCCAAGATCGCCCCCGGCGTCACCGTGGTCAAGGACTACGACGCGGACCTGCCGCCGGTGCCCGCCTACGCCGGCGAGCTGAACCAGGTGTGGACCAACCTGATCCACAACGCCCTCGACGCGATGGCGGGGGAGGGGACGCTCACCCTGCGCACCGCCCGGGACGGCGACTGCGCCCTGGTGGAGATCGTCGACACCGGCCCGGGCATCCCCGCCGAGCTGACCAGCCGCGTCTTCGAGCCGTTCTTCAGCACCAAGCCGGTCGGCCAGGGCACCGGTCTGGGGCTCGACGTCTCCTGGCGCATCGTGGTCAAGCGGCACGGCGGCGACCTGCGGGTGACGTCCCGGCCCGGCGACACCCGGTTCCAGGTCGTGCTCCCGCTCACCGAGCCGACGTCCCCGGCCTGAGATGTTCGACGACGAATGGATGGGGCTGCTCACCCGCGAGGTGCTGCGCGAGCGCACTGCCGAGCTGATCGCCGAGGCGTGCGCGTGGGCCGTCGGGATGTCCGACCAGCCGCACTACCTGCGCGCCGGCGGGCGGATCGTCGGGACGGGACCGACCGTCGGCGGACGGGCCCTCACCGGTCTGGCGCTGAGCGGGGACGAGGACGGCCGGCTCGACCTCGGCGACGCCCGGCCCGGCAGCTTCCGGGATGCGCTCAACGGCGTCGATTCCGCCGGCCGGCTGCAGGCCGACCGCTTCGACGACGAGCTGCTCCATCCGTTCGTCAGCGAGACCTGCCTGCGGGCGGCCGAGCGGGCGCAGCGCACCCGCCCCGGCGACTGGGCCGAGCTGGCCGACGACGTGGGCGAGGAGGAGGCAGACCTCGCCGACGTCGTCCGCGCCGGCGGCTGGGAGGCGCCGCTGCGGATCGACGCCGAGCACCTCGTCCTGGCCGCGCTGGGCGACGTCCCGCTCATCGAGGTGGAGGCGGAGGGACTGCCGTTGTCGCTGGTGCGGGCGGCGGAGGCGGCCACCCGCGCCGCGGTGCCCCTCGACACGGTAGTTCCGGACGACGCCCTCGCCGGTGCCCGTTTCCTCGCCGCGGCCGCCCTGGACGCGGCCGGTCTGCCGGTCCCCGTCCCGCCGGCCGACGCCGGCCGGCTGCTCGACGGGCTCGTCGCGCACGGCCTCGAGGACGACGAGGTCGTCCGGGTGCTGCCCGACCTGCCGCTGGAGACGGCGACCGCGGAGCGGATCAGCGAGCTGCTGCGCCGCCGCTAGAGCTCGGCCGCGACCAGGGTCTCCAGTGTCAGGTCCGGGTGCTTGTCCCTGAACACCCGCAGGCTCCACTTGTCGCTGAACACCGCGACGTACTCGCCGTTGGTGCGCTGCAGCACCTCCGCGCCGCGCGCGGTCGAGACGACCGGGGCGGAGGCCTCGTCGGTGCGCAGGGCGATGCTGTAGGGCAGCCGGTCCAGGTCCACCGCGGCGCCGAACTCGTGCTCCATGCGGTGGGTGGCGACCTCGAACTGCATCGGGCCGACGACGGCCAGCACCGGTGCCTGGTCGCCCCGGCGGTCCGAGCGCAGCACCTGGACGACGCCCTCGGAGTCCAGCTGCTCGATCCCGCGGCGGAACTGCTTGTGCTTGCCGGTGTCCCGGCCGCGGCAGACCGCGAAGTGCTCGGGCGCGAACGTGGTGAGCGGCGGGTAGGTCACCGGACGGTCGGCGTAGAGGGTGTCCCCGACGCCCAGCGCGGCGGCGTTGACCAGCCCGACGACGTCCCCGGGATAGGCGACGTCGATGCTCTCCCGCTCGCGGCCGAACACGTGCTGGGCGTACTTCGTGGCGAACGGGCGGCCGGTGCGGGCATGGGTGACGACCATGCCGCGCTCGAAGACCCCCGAGCAGATCCGGATGAACGCGAGCCGGTCGCGGTGGGCGGTGTCCATGCCGGCCTGCACCTTGAAGACGAACGCGCTGAAGGGGTCGGTCAGCGTCCGCGTGCCGCCATCGGCGTCGGTCTGGTCCGACGGCGCCGGGGCGAGGCCGACCAGGGTGTCCAGCAGCGCGCCGACGCCGAAGTTGGAGACGGCGGAGGCGAACAGCACGGGAGTCGTGACGCCGTCCAGGAAGAGGGACTGCTCGTGGTCGGCACCGGTCGCACCGAGCAGCTCGACCTCCTCCACCGCCTGCTGCCAGGCGTCGCCCTCGCGGGCGAGCGCGGCGTCGGCGGAGAGGGTCTCCTCCGGCGCGATGGTCGCCCCGCCGGCCGTGCGCGTGAACCTGCGGTAGGTGCCGTCGGAGCGGTCCAGCACGCCGCGGAAGTCGCCGGCGATCCCGACCGGCCAGGTCAAGGGCGTGGGGGTGAGACCGGTCCGCTCGCTGATCTCGTCCATCAGCTCGAGGGCGTCCTTGCCCGGACGATCCCACTTGTTGACGACGGTCAGCACGGGGATGCCGCGGTGCCGGCAGACCGCGAACAGCTTCATCGTCTGGGCCTCGAGGCCCTTGGCGGCGTCGATCAGCATCACGGCGGCGTCGACCGCGGTGAGGACGCGGTAGGTGTCCTCCGAGAAGTCGGCGTGGCCCGGGGTGTCGAGCAGGTTGATGACCGCGTCCTGGTACTCGAACTGGAGCGCCGCCAAGGGCCTCGAGGCCCAGACGATGAAGCTGTTCGCGGTCTGCCGGCACCGCGGCATCCCCGTGCTGACCGTCGTCAACAAGTGGGATCGTCCGGGCAAGGACGCCCTCGAGCTGATGGACGAGATCAGCGAGCGGACCGGTCTCACCCCCACGCCCTTGACCTGGCCGGTCGGGATCGCCGGCGACTTCCGCGGCGTGCTGGACCGCTCCGACGGCACCTACCGCAGGTTCACGCGCACGGCCGGCGGGGCGACCATCGCGCCGGAGGAGACCCTCTCCGCCGACGCCGCGCTCGCCCGCGAGGGCGACGCCTGGCAGCAGGCGGTGGAGGAGGTCGAGCTGCTCGGTGCGACCGGTGCCGACCACGAGCAGTCCCTCTTCCTGGACGGCGTCACGACTCCCGTGCTGTTCGCCTCCGCCGTCTCCAACTTCGGCGTCGGCGCGCTGCTGGACACCCTGGTCGGCCTCGCCCCGGCGCCGTCGGACCAGACCGACGCCGATGGCGGCACGCGGACGCTGACCGACCCCTTCAGCGCGTTCGTCTTCAAGGTGCAGGCCGGCATGGACACCGCCCACCGCGACCGGCTCGCGTTCATCCGGATCTGCTCGGGGGTCTTCGAGCGCGGCATGGTCGTCACCCATGCCCGCACCGGCCGCCCGTTCGCCACGAAGTACGCCCAGCACGTGTTCGGCCGCGAGCGGGAGAGCATCGACGTCGCCTATCCCGGGGACGTCGTCGGGCTGGTCAACGCCGCCGCGCTGGGCGTCGGGGACACCCTCTACGCCGACCGTCCGGTGACCTACCCGCCGCTCACCACGTTCGCGCCCGAGCACTTCGCGGTCTGCCGCGGCCGGGACACCGGCAAGCACAAGCAGTTCCGCCGCGGGATCGAGCAGCTGGACTCCGAGGGCGTCGTCCAGGTGCTGCGCTCGGACCGCCGGGGCGACCAGGCACCGGTGCTGGCCGTCGTCGGCCCGATGCAGTTCGAGGTCGCCACCCACCGCATGGAGCACGAGTTCGGCGCCGCGGTGGACCTGGACCGGCTGCCCTACAGCATCGCCCTGCGCACCGACGAGGCCTCCGCCCCGGTCGTCTCGACCGCGCGCGGCGCGGAGGTGCTGCAGCGCACCAACGGCGAGTACGTCGCGGTGTTCAGCGACAAGTGGAGCCTGCGGGTGTTCAGGGACAAGCACCCGGACCTGACACTGGAGACCCTGGTCGCGGCCGAGCTCTAGCGGCGGCGCAGCAGCTCGCTGATCCGCTCCGCGGTCGCCGTCTCCAGCGGCAGGTCGGGCAGCACCCGGACGACCTCGTCGTCCTCGAGGCCGTGCGCGACGAGCCCGTCGAGCAGCCGGCCGGCGTCGGCCGGCGGGACGGGGACCGGCAGACCGGCCGCGTCCAGGGCGGCCGCGGCGAGGAAACGGGCACCGGCGAGGGCGTCGTCCGGAACTACCGTGTCGAGGGGCACCGCGGCGCGGGTGGCCGCCTCCGCCGCCCGCACCAGCGACAACGGCAGTCCCTCCGCCTCCACCTCGATGAGCGGGACGTCGCCCAGCGCGGCCAGGACGAGGTGCTCGGCGTCGATCCGCAGCGGCGCCTCCCAGCCGCCGGCGCGGACGACGTCGGCGAGGTCTGCCTCCTCCTCGCCCACGTCGTCGGCCAGCTCGGCCCAGTCGCCGGGGCGGGTGCGCTGCGCCCGCTCGGCCGCCCGCAGGCAGGTCTCGCTGACGAACGGATGGAGCAGCTCGTCGTCGAAGCGGTCGGCCTGCAGCCGGCCGGCGGAATCGACGCCGTTGAGCGCATCCCGGAAGCTGCCGGGCCGGGCGTCGCCGAGGTCGAGCCGGCCGTCCTCGTCCCCGCTCAGCGCCAGACCGGTGAGGGCCCGTCCGCCGACGGTCGGTCCCGTCCCGACGATCCGCCCGCCGGCGCGCAGGTAGTGCGGCTGGTCGGACATCCCGACGGCCCACGCGCACGCCTCGGCGATCAGCTCGGCAGTGCGCTCGCGCAGCACCTCGCGGGTGAGCAGCCCCATCCATTCGTCGTCGAACATCTCAGGCCGGGGACGTCGGCTCGGTGAGCGGGAGCACGACCTGGAACCGGGTGTCGCCGGGCCGGGACGTCACCCGCAGGTCGCCGCCGTGCCGCTTGACCACGATGCGCCAGGAGACGTCGAGCCCCAGACCGGTGCCCTGGCCGACCGGCTTGGTGCTGAAGAACGGCTCGAAGACGCGGCTGGTCAGCTCGGCGGGGATGCCCGGGCCGGTGTCGACGATCTCCACCAGGGCGCAGTCGCCGTCCCGGGCGGTGCGCAGGGTGAGCGTCCCCTCCCCCGCCATCGCGTCGAGGGCGTTGTGGATCAGGTTGGTCCACACCTGGTTCAGCTCGCCGGCGTAGGCGGGCACCGGCGGCAGGTCCGCGTCGTAGTCCTTGACCACGGTGACGCCGGGGGCGATCTTGGCGCCGAGCATCACGAGGGTGGCGTCCAGGCCCGCGCGCAGGTCGGTCGGCTGGTGCGGCATCCGGTCCATCTGCGAGTACTGCTTGGCCGCGTCCACCAGGCTGGAGATCCGGCCGGTGCTGTCGGCGATCTCGGCGAGCAGCGTCTCGGATTCGACGGTGTAGCTCAGCCACCGCAAGGCGGGTTCCAGGAAGGACGGCGCCACGGCCGCGGCGACGCGCTCGAGGTCCTCCGGCCCGAGACCCGCGGCGACGAAGACGCCGGCCAGCTCCCAGGGCTGGGCCACGCCGCGCCGGTCGAGCCAGTCACCCAGGGCGTCCTCGCGGTCGGACCGTTCCAGCGCCGACAGGTCGGGCGTACCGGGGATCCGGGCGATGAACTCCTCCTGCAGCCCGGTCAGCGCCCGCAGCACCTCGCCGTCGAGCTTCTTCTCCGACAGCAGTGCGAGCTTGTGCCGCATCCCGGCGAAGCGCTCGCGCAGCGCGGCGGCGGCGCGCGCCGCGGCCGCCGCAGGGTTGTTCAGCTCGTGGGTCAGGCCGGCGGTCAGCTTGCCCAGTGCGAGCAGCCGCTCGCGCTGACCGACGAGCTCGGCGGAGTTCCGCTGTCCGACGAACATGCCCTCGAGCAGGTGGACCGCCATCGGGTACCACTGCCGGAAGACGGCGGCGAACGGCTGCGCCGGCAGGGTCAGGAAGCGGCAGTCGGTGACGGCCCGGACCGTCGCCGGGTACCGCTGCTCGAGCCGGTCGCCGAAGTAGAACTGGACGGCGCCGGAATAGACGCCGCGGTGGTCGGTCCGGACCGTCTCCACCTCGCTGCCCCCGACCAGGCGGACCATGCTGAGCGACCCCTCCAGGAGCACGAAGAAGCACTCTGCCGGCTCACCTTCGACCGAGACCTCCGCGCCCGCCGGACACTCGACGACGTCGCCGTTGTCGGCCACCCAGGCCAGCTGGTCCTCGGTCAGGTCCTCGAAGAGGAAGAGCCCGCGCAGTTCCTCAGGAGTGAGCTGCTGCGCCCTCGTCATCGGTCCTCCAGGTAGCGGTGCACGAGGGTGACCGCCATCGCACCCTCGCCCACGGCGGACGCGACCCGCTTGACCGAGTCGGCCCGGACGTCACCGGCCACGAACACCCCCGGCAGGCTGGACTCGAGGAAGTACGGATCGCGGTCCAGCGGCCAGTCGGCCGGCCGGCGGCCGTCCTCGAGCAGCTCCGGGCCGGTCGGGATGAAGCCGCGGTCGTCGCGCACCACGGCCCCGTCCAGCCAGTGCGTGCGCGGTTCGCCACCGATGAAGACGAACAGGTGGGTGGTCGGCACGGTCTGGCGTTCACCGGTGCGCGCGTCCTGCAGCGTCAGCTGCTCGAGGTGGTCGGTGCCGTGGGCCTCGGCCACCGTCGTGCAGATGTGCACGTGGACGTTCTCGATGCCGGCGATCTGTTCGATGAGGTAGTGCGACATCGACGCCTCGAGCGACGGCCCGCGCACCAGGATGTGCACCGTGCTGGCGTACCGGGAGAAGAACACGGCCGCCTGGCCGGCGGAGTTCGCGCCGCCCACGATGACGACCTTCTGGTCGGCGCACTCCTGCGCCTCCGTCATGGCCGAGCCGTAGTAGACGCCACGACCGGTCAGCTCGTCGGCGCCGGCCACGCCCAGGCTGCGGTAGGAGACCCCCGTCGCCAGGACGACGGCGTGCGCGGCGATCGTGCTGCCGTCGGCGAACCGCAGCACCCGCTTGGACCCATGGGCCTCCAGTGCGACGCAGTCACGGGTCAGCAGCATCTCGGCGCCGAACTTCGCGGCCTGCCGGCGCGCGCGGTCGGCCAGCTGCCCGCCGGAGACCCCGTCGGGGAACCCGAGGTAGTTCTCGATCCGGCTGCTCTGACCGGCCTGCCCGCCCGTGGCCTCGCGTTCGACGAGGACCGTGCGGAGCCCCTCCGAGGCGCCGTACACAGCGGCGCCGAGGCCGGCGGGACCGCCGCCGACGACGATCAGGTCGTAGAAGTCCGCCTGCGGTTCCACGCTCAGCCCGGCGACACCGGCGAGCTCGACCTCACTGGGTGCGCGCAGCACCGTGCCGTCGGGCGTGATCACGACGGGGACGTCGTCGGGCCCGGCGTCCGCCGCGGCGAGCAGCCGCTGCCCCTCCGGCTCGTCCACGCTGTACCAGCGGTAGGGCACGGCGTTGCGGGCGAGGAAGTCGCGCGCCCGGAACGAGGGCGCCGACCAGCGGTGACCGACGAGCTTCACGTCCTCGACGGCGGTGTCAGGGCTGTGCCGCCAGGACTTGATCATCCCGTCGACGGTGGGATAGAGCTTCTCGTCCGGCGGGTCCCACGGCTTGAGCAGGTAGGCGTCGACGTCGACGACGTTGATCGCCTGGATCGCCGCGTCGGTGTCGGCGTACGCGGTGAGCAGGGCCCGCCGCGCGCGGGGGAACAGGTCCATCGCCTGCTCGAGGAACTCGATTCCGTTCATCCCCGGCATCCGGTAGTCGGCCAGCAGCACCGCCACGACGTCGCCGCGCAGCTTCAGTTCCCGCAGCGCGTCCAGCGCCTCCGCGCCCGAGGACGCCCGCAGGATCCGGAAGTCCTCGCCGTACTTCCGCCGCAGGTCGCGGGCGACGGCGCGGGAGACGCCCGGGTCGTCGTCGACGCTCAGCAGGACCGGCTTGTCCATGGCGACTCCTGTCGGGCGTCCTGCTGTGTCGTGGCCCCCTTGCAGGGGCCCGCCGCGAGCGTGCGAGTGGTGGGGGGCAAGGGGGTCCTCTCACAACGCTAGTCGCGCAGCTCGCGGGGCCGCGGTCGTCGCAGCTCAGTCCTCCAGGTCGCGGTCCCGGACGACGTGGACCGCCGCCTCCTCCGCTGACGCCGCGGCGCCGTCGATGCCCTCGTCCCGGGCGTAGAGCCGGTCATCGCTGTCGTCGGTGCCGCCGTCGTCGGCGTCCACGAGCCGCCCGGCCCGCCGGTCGCCGACCTCGTCGTCGATCAGCTCGCCGTCGGTGTCGGAGGTGTCGCCCAGCCCGTCGCCGTCGTCGTCGAAGCGGTCGGGGAGCTCGCGCCGCAGGCGGCCGTCGAGGCTCTCCCCCGCCTCCTCCTCGGCCTCCGTCGTCCCCCAGTCGTCGACGGCCCACGGCCGTTCCGCCGGGGACCACCCGGTGTCCAGGACGTCGCGGACGCCCCGGGAGTCCTCCAGCGTGTCCTCGGGCTCCAGGACGCCGGAGGCTTCCTCGGGGTCCGTGCCGTCCGTACCGTAGATGCCTGGTTCCATGCCGCTCTCCGATTCCTCTGGTGGTCGCCGTGCCCGAGAGTTCCGTGTCAGCGATCGACGTCAGCGTGCCGCCCAGCGGCACCGGCTGCGCCGAGTGCGAGCAGACCGCCGGCTGGTGGTTCCACCTGCGCCGCTGCGCCCAGTGCGGGCACGTGGGCTGCTGCGACTCCTCGCCGAGCCAGCACGCGCGCGCCCACGCGGAGGAGGCCGGTCACCCGGTCATCCGCAGCTTCGAGCCCGGTGAGACGTGGTTCTGGAACTTCACCACCGAGGAGGCGGTCGACGGGCCGGACCTCGCGCCGCCGCACCACCACCCGGTCGACCAGCCCGCGCCCGGCCCGCGGGAGCGGGTACCGGCCGACTGGCGCGCCAAGCTGCACTGAGGGGGACACGGCCCGAGTCTGGCGGCGACCAGCCGCAGTGGCCAGGGCCTGGCGGCCCGGCAGTCACTCCGACGCGGCGCCCGCGGTGTGCCCGCCGTCGTGCTCGCTGCTGGCCCCGCCGATCCAGACCGTCTTGGCGTTCATGAAGGCGCGCATGCCGACCTCGGTGAGCTCCCGGCCGTAGCCGCTCTGCTTCACGCCGCCGAACGGCAGCTCCGGATAGCTGGTGACCATGCCGTTGACGAACGCCATGCCCGAGGCGATGTCGCGGACGAACCGCGCCCGCTCGTCCTCGTCGTCGCTCCAGAGGTTGGCGCCGAGTCCGTACGGGTGGCCGTTTGCGATCTCGATGGCCTCCTCGAGGCTGTCGACGGTGAACAGCGCCGCCACCGGGCCGAAGACCTCCTCGAAGTAGAGGTCCATCTCCGGCGTGATGCGCGCCAGGAGGGTGGGCTCGTAGAACCAGCCGGGCCCGTCGACGCGCTTCCCCCCGGTGAGGACCGTCGCGCCCTTGGCGACGGCGTCCTGGACGTACTTCTCCACGTCCTCGCGCCCGGACTCCGTCGCCAGCGGCCCGATCTCGGTGTTCGCGTCCATCGGGTCGCCGACGGTCAGGGCCGCGATCTTCTCGGTGAACTGCCGGGTGAACTCCTCGGCGACGTCCCGGTGCACGAAGAACCGCTTGGCCGCGATGCAGCTCTGCCCGTTGTTCTGGTTGCGCGCGGTCACGGCCACCGCCGCGGCCTTCTCCAGGTCGGCCGAGGGCATGACGATGAACGGATCGCTGCCGCCGAGCTCGAGCACCGTCGGCTTCAGGGCGTCGCCGGCGATGGCGGCGACGGACTGCCCGGCGGGCGCACTGCCGGTGAGGGTCGCGGCGACCACCCGGTCGTCGCGCAGGATCTTCTCGACGGCGCCGGAACCGACGAGCAGCGTCTGGAACACGTCGGCCGGGAAGCCGGCCTTGCGGAACAGCTCCTCCAGGTAGAGCGCCGTCTGCGGCACGTTGCTGGCGTGCTTGAGCAGGCCGACGTTGCCGGCCATGAGGGCCGGTGCGGCGAATCGCATCGCCTGCCAGAGCGGGAAGTTCCACGGCATGATCGCCAGGACGACGCCCAGCGGCTGGTAGACGACGTAGGCCTCGGTCGCCCCCACCGCGTCGGCGTCCTTGCGCTCGGGCTCCAGGAGCGTGGGGCCGTGCTCGGCGTACCACCGCAGCGCCTTGCCGCACTTGGCGACCTCGGCCCTGGCCGACGCCAGCGTCTTGCCCATCTCGGTGGTCATCAGCTCCGCCACGGCGTCGGCGTCGGCGTCGAGCACGTCCGCGGCCGACCGCAGCCAGCCGGCGCGCTCCTCCGCCGTCGTCAGCCGGTAGCTCGCCCACGCAGCGGCGGCGCGGGCGATCTTCTCCTCGACCGCGTCGCCGGAGAGCGGCTCGTAGGTCTTCAGCGTCTCGCCGGTGGCCGGGTTGATGGTGGCGATCGCCATGCTGGTCTCCCGTCGACGTGCTCGTTCGCGCCTTCCGTCCTACACCTGCCCGGCGCGGAGTCGCCGAAACGGGTCCCGCGGTCGCGTGCCCGCGGGTCGCGACCCCACCGTCCGAGCACATGCCTCGCTCGCGTCACCTACCGTGGGAGCATGCCTCCGTTCAGCGGTGGCGGTCGACACTGCGAGGGACGGATTCGTGACAGGGCAGTCAGCGGTGGCGCGGACGCGCCCGCCTCACCGCTACCTCCACGACGCCCTCCTCTACGACTCGCCCGCCGAACTCGTCGACATCGCCGCGCCCTGGCTGCTCGAGGGTCTCGCCGCCGGCGATGCAGCGGTGGTCGCCACCAGCGCTGCGACGGCGGACGTCCTGCGGGACGCCGTCGGCGGCGAACCGCGGGTGCACGTCCTCGAGCGAGGCGACGTCTACCGGGCGCGGACGCCCACGGCGATCACGACCTTCCGGTCGCTGGCGGAGCAGCGCGCGGCCGAGGGGATCTCCCGGGTGCGGGTGGTCGGCGAGGTGGACTTCGGCCCGACCGAGCGGGACTGGCTGGAGTGGCAGCGCTACGAGTCGGTGATCAACGAGGCCCTCGGCGGCTGGCCGCTCTGGGGGTTGTGCGTGTTCGACACCCAGCGGCTGCCCGATCCCCTGCTCGAGTCGGCCCTGCGCACCCACTCCCACGTCCTCGACGGCGACGGTGGTCGCGCCCCCAACCCGCAGTTCACCGAGCCCGCTGCCTACCTGCGCTCGCTGCCGGTCCCGCGAGAACCGCTCGAGGAGACGGTGCCGCGGCTGGAGGCCGGCGACGTCGCGGACTTCATCGGTCTGCGCCACGCGGTCGCCGCCGAACTCGGCACCGTCGACGCGCCGCGCGACCTCGTCGAGGACTTCCTGCTCGCCGTCGACGAGATGACGTCGAACGCCGTCCGCCACGGCGGGCCGCCGGTGAGCCTGCGACTGTGGGTCGGCGGCGACCGCGTCGTCTGCACCATCCGCGACCGGGGTCCGGGCTTCGACGACCCGTTCGCCGGTTACGGGCCGGCGCACGGCGACGACCTGTCCCGCGGCGGGATGGGTCTCTGGCTCGCCCGCCAGCTGTGCGACCACGTCGACATCTCCGCCGGTGAGCACGGCGTCGCCGTCCGGCTCACCGTCCGCCTCGGCTGACGGCGCCGCTCAGCCGAAGAGGTCGCCGAGGAAGGACTCCTTCTTCCGCTTCTTGTAGTAGGGGTCCGAGGAGTGCGAGGAGTGCGACTTCGATCCCTGCACCTGGCGCAGCACCTCCCCGACGACGGCGCCGAGGCCCGCGCCGGACGCGGCGGACTGGTGGCCGGACGAGTAGCCGTGGGAGGACTCCTGCTCCCGGCGGTACTCGTCCCCGCGACGCTCCTCGGGACGCTCCTCGTGCCGCTCCGCCGGCTTCGCGCCGCCGCCGTGCCACGCGTTCTCGGCGTCGATGAGCCGGTCGAGCTCGCCCCGGTCCAGGAAGATCCCGCGGCACTCGGTGCACTGGTCGACGTGGACGCCGTTGCGCTCGTAGGTGCGCATCGTCCCCTGGCACTTCGGACAGGTCAGATCCATGTCCGCCGAACGGGGGCGGCGCGTCAGTAGTTCCCGCACCCATTCCACCCAGCGGAGACCGCACGTCGGGTACGCGCGGGAGGACAGGCGATACTGACGGCGGCAGTCCCCGACCCGATGGGAGCACGTGTTGGACAAAGTCGTGGCCACCACCCGGGAGGCCGTCGCCGACATCGCCGACGGCTCCGTCCTCGCGGTCGGCGGGTTCGGGCTGTGCGGCGTCCCTGTCGCGCTCATCGATGCGCTGCTCGAGAAGGGCTCCCGCGGACTCACCACGATCTCGAACAACTGCGGCGTCGACGACCAGGCCCTGGGCGTGCTCCTCTACGCCGGCCGGATCGTCCGCACGATCAGCTCGTTCGTCGGGGGCAACAAGGAGCTGGCCCGGCTCTACCTCACCGGTGAGCTGGAGGTCGAGCTCACGCCGCAGGGCACGCTGGCCGAGCGGCTGCGCGCCGGCGGCGCCGGCATCCCCGCCTTCTACACGCCGACCGGTGTCGGGACGATGGTCGCCGAGGGCGGCATCCCGGTCCGCTACGACGCGGAGGGCAACGTCGTGAAGACCAGCGAGCCCAAGGAGGTGCGGGTCTTCGACGGCGAGCAGTACGTCCTCGAGACCGCGTTGACCGCCGACTTCGCGCTGCTCAGGGCCAAGACCGGCGACCGCCACGGCAACCTGGTGTTCCACGAGTCGGCCGGCAACTTCAACGCCCCCGCGGGCATGGCCGGGCGGATCACCATCGCCGAGGTCGAGGAGCTCGTCGAGCCCGGCGGGATCACCCCCGAGCACGTGCACCTGCCCGGGGTGTTCGTCGACCGCGTGGTGGTGGTCGGCGCCGAGGGCAAGAAGATCGAGAAGCGCACGACCCGCCCGCGCACCGACCGTTCCGACACCCCGGCCGGCGCCGGCGAGGAGATCGCAACCGCTGGAGGCACCGCCTGATGGCACTCACCCGCGAGCAGCTGGCCGCCCGGGTCGCACTCGAGCTGGAGGACGGCCAGTACGTCAACCTCGGCATCGGGATGCCCACCCTGGTCCCGAACTACGTGCCCGACGACATCCACGTCGTCCTGCACTCGGAGAACGGCATCCTCGGTGTCGGCCCCTACCCCTACGAGGGCGAGGAGGACCCCGACCTGATCAACGCCGGCAAGGAGACCGTGACGATCCTGCCCGGCGCCAGCTTCTTCGACTCCGCCATGTCGTTCGGGATGATCCGCGGCAAGCACCTCGACGTCGCGGTCCTGGGTGCGATGCAGGTCAACCCCCGCGGCGACCTGGCCAACTGGCTGATCCCCGGCAAGATGGTCAACGGCATGGGCGGCGCGATGGACCTCGTCCACGGCGCCCGCAAGGTGATCATCATGATGGAGCACGTCGCCCGCGACGGGTCGCCCAAACTGCTCGAGGAGTGCACCCTGCCGCTGACCGGCAAGCACTGCGTCGACCGCGTCATCACCGACCTCGCCGTCATCGACGTCGCGCCCGACGGTTTCGTCCTGCGCGAGATCGCGCCCGGGGTGACCGCCGACGAGGTGGTCGCCGCCACCGGCGCCCCGCTCACGATCGCCGACGACCTCCGCGAGATGCCCCTCCCCGCCACCGTCTGAGAAATGCCCTCGTCGCCGAGTGTCGCGTCGTGGTCGTCATCGAGCTCGGATCGCGACCACGACCCGACACTCAACGGCTCAATGCGGTCGCGATGCGGGTGAGGAAAGCCCTGGGTCGACAGAGGTCCTCGGCGGTGACGAAGACGATCGTCCAGCCGGCGGCGCTCGGCCGGTTGAGCCTCCGCCGATCCTTGGCCACCTGCTGCGGGGTCTCGCCGTGCCACCTCCCCTCGTACTCGACGATCACCTCGGCGTGCGGCCACGCGAACGGAAGGACCTCCCTGCGCCCCACCACTCGCCAGCTCGCAGCGGGCCCCTGCAGGGAGGCCACGGTTCGCGTGCAGCAGCAGGCAACCCTCGTCTCCTGCGGTGAACCGGCCAGCCCGTCGGCCAGTGCGACTGCCTGACGGACCTGGCGGCATCCGCGCCCCGACGCCTGCGCCGCAACCTCGCGAACCCGCTGGAGGCGCGTCAGGTCGTCGTCATTCGGCCCGCATGACGACGACGACCCGACAGCCGACTGGGGAGGTCAGAAGGGATAGGCGGGGAGGTCGCCGCGGAGGGTGACCCACTGCGTCTCGGTGAACGCCTCGATGTTGGCCATCGGCCCGCCGTGCCGCGAGCCCGTGCCGGAGGCGCCCACCCCACCGAAGGGCGCGACCGCCTCGTCGTTCACCGTCTGGTCGTTGATGTGCACCAGGCCGGAGGGGATCCGCTCGGCCAGCTGCAGTCCGGCGTAGACGTCCTTCGTCAGGATGCCCAGCGAGAGCCCGTACTCCGTGCCCGCAGCCAGCTCCACCACCTCGTCGAGCGAGGAGAACGGCGTCACCGGGGCGACGGGGCCGAAGATCTCCTCCTGGTAGGCCGGCGCCTCGACCGGCACGTCGCCCAGCACCGTCGGCCGGTAGAACAGACCGTCGTAGGTGCCGCCCGTCCGCAACTGCGCGCCGCCCTCGACGCTGGCGGTGACCAGGCCGTGCACCCGGTCGCGCTGGCCGGCGTCGATCAGCGGGCCGAGCGCCACGTGGTCGCGGAACGGGTCGCCGACCGGCAGCTTCTCCACCTTCTCGGTGAGCACCTGCGTGTACTCCTCGGCGATCGAGGCGTGCACCAGGTGCCGGGAGGTGGCCATGCAGATCTGGCCGGAATGGGCGAACGTGCCCCAGGCGCCGACCGACGCCGCGGCGGTCACGTCGACGTCGCCCAGGACGATCAGCGCGGAGTTGCCGCCGAGCTCGAGGTGGGCGCGCTTGAGGTGCTGACCGGCCAGCGCCCCGACCGCGCGCCCGGCCCGGGTGGACCCCGTGAAGGCGATGACCCGGACGGCGGGCTCGACGACCAGCGCCTCGCCGACGTCCGCCGCGCCCGGCAGCACCTGCAGCACGCCGGCGGGCAGCCCGGCCTCTTCGAAGACCCTCGCGAACATCGCGCCGCCGGAGATCGCCGTCCGCGGGTCGGGCTTGAGGATGACCGCGTTGCCGAGCGCCAGCGCCGGCGCCACGGCCCGGATGGCGAGGATCGTCGGCACGTTGAACGGCGCGATCACGCCCACGACGCCGGCCGGCACCCGGCGGGCGAAGGAGAGCCGCGGGGAACCGGTGCGCAGCAGCTCGCCGTAGGGGTGCGACGGCAGCGCGGAGGCCTCGTAGCACTCCTGGGCACTGGTGTGGACCTGGAAGTCGCCGAACGGCTGGATCGCTCCGGACTCCCGGGCCAGCCACCCCTTGATCTCCTCGGCGTGAGCGGTCAGGACGTCGCCGGCGCGGCGCAGGACCGCGGCCCGCTCCTCGAACGGCAGCGCGGCCCACGCCTTCTGCGCGTCGACCGCACGCACCGCCGCGACGTGCACGTCCTCCGGCGTCGCCCTGCCGACCGCCCCGAGGGTCTCCCCCGTGGCCGGCTCGACCGCGTCGTAGGTGCCGCCGCTGCCGTCGCTCCACGAACCGGTCCAGAGCTTGCCCTGCCAGGCGCCGTCCTCGAGCAGTGCCATGTCGTCGTCCCCTCGTCCGGACCGCGTCGCCGCGATCGATGGGCCGCTGCCGGCCGTCCCGGACAAGGATGCCCGTCCCCGGCGATCAGCGCGGCGCGACGTCCTCCGTGGCCATGCGGCGCAGCTCCGCGCGCTGCACCTTCGCGGAGGCGGTCATCGGCAGGTCGTCGACCACGCGCCAGAGCCGGGGCACCTTGAACGGCGACAGGCCGCTGCGGCAGAACGCGGTCAGGTCCGCCGCGTCCGGGTCCCGTCCGGCAGCGGGGACGACGAACGCGACGACGAGTTCCCCCCACCGCTCGTCGGGCACCCCGACGACGGCGGCCCGGTCGACGTCCGGGTGCCGGACCAGCAGCTCCTCGACCTCGACCGGCGAGACGTTCTCACCACCGGTCTTGATCATGTCCTTGATGCGCCCGACGACCCGGCAGGCACCGTCACGGTCCATCTCCGCCAGGTCGCCGGTGTGCAGCCACCCGTCGGCGTCGATGGCCTCGGCCGTGGCCGCGGGGTCGTCCAGGTAGCCGCGCGTGATGCGCGCCCCGCGGACCCACAGCTCGCCGGGGGTTCCCGGCGGCACCGCCACGCCGTTCCGGCCGGCGATGCGCACGTCGGTCCCGGCCAGCGGCGCCCCGACGGTCTCCCGGCGGATCCGGTCGGGGTCGGTCGGCGCGGTCTGCAGCACCGCGCCACAGGTCTCGGTCATGCCGAAGGTGATCGACAGCCGGGCGCCGAACAGCGACTCGACGCGGTCGACGAACGCCGGGGTGACGGTCATGCCGCCGGTGAAGAGCACCTCCAGCGCGGACAGGTCGGTTCCCGGCAGGTCGACGTGGGAGGCGAGCAGGTCGAGCAGCGTGGGGGCGGCCGACAGGAGGGTTGCCCGGCGGTCGGCCATCGCCCGCAGCACCGGCCCAGGGGCGAAGGGCAGGACGACGTGCTCCGCCTGCGCCCACAGCGCGCCGACCACACCCAGCACGTTGCCCGCGGTGTGGAACAGCGGCATGGGGTTCACCCACACCCGGCCCGCCCGCGGCCCCAGGCGGTCGGCGAAGGCGCGACCGGTGGTGACCATGCCGGAGTGCGTGATCCGGACGCCCTTGGCCCGGCCCGTCGTACCGGAGGTGAACTGCACCTGCGCGAGGCTCTCCGGATCCACCGAGGGCAGTCCGGCGGGCTCGGCGAGCTCGATCGAGTGCCGCCAGTCGTCGCCGCACCGCCGGACCTCCCGCAGCGCGGGAAGTCGGGCGGCGGCCTCGACCGCGAGGTCGGCGACCCGGTTGCCGCCGACGTCGACGGCGGCGAAGAGACACGCCGCACCGGACAGCCGCAGCGCGTGCTCGAGCTCGGCCGGACGCGAGCGGGGATTGATCGGCACGAGGGTCATCCCGGCCAGCGCGACGCCCAGCTGGAGCAGCACCGGCTCGGGACCGTTGCCCAGGCAGGTGGCGATCCGGGAACCGGGCTGGAGGTCCTGGAGCAGACCGCCGGCGACCGCACGGGCGTCGGCGAGCAGCTGCGCCGCCGTCCAGGTCTCGCCGGAGGCCGGAGTGGTCAGCAGCAGCGCCTCCGGTGACTCCCGGGCGGCCCGGTGGAGGACGTCGCCGAGGACGCCCCCCACCGGGCCCGGGACCGGAGCGGCCAGCAGCTCACTGCGCTCCAGGGCCACGGCGGTCAGCCGAAGGTGTAGCTCTGCGCGCTGGGGCCCTCGTAGGTGTCGAGGAGCTCCAGCCCGGCCTCCGCCGTGTCGCTGACCTTGGAGACGTACACCGTCCGGGTCGGGGACTCGCCCACCGTGGAGTAGTCCAGGCCGTCGGGGAGCAGGCCGTCGGTGTCCACGTCGGAGCCTTCGCGCATCGCGGCGACGACGCCCTCGGGCGTCAGGTCACCGGCCTCGCAGGCACCCTCGAGGGAGGTACGCAGGAGCTGTGCCTGCGCATAGGCCAGCGGCACCTCCCACCCGACGGCGCCGTCGGGGTCGGCCTCGGCGTAGAGCTCGTTGGCCGCCTGGACGCCCGGGGCGTCGGAGGCGTAGGGCGCGACGGCGGTGATGCTGTACGCGTTGGCCAGCAGCGCGTCCGCGGCAGGGGTGTTCAGCAGGGCCGGGTTGAACGTCGGGTTCATCCCCACGATCGGGATGTCCGCGCCCTGGGACCCGAGCACGCCGGCCAGCGACGCCAGCTGCCCCGGAGCGGCGGCGAGGATGACGGCGGACGCACCCTCCTGGACGAGCGAGGACGCCTGCGCCGAGAGGTCGGTCGTCGCCGGAGTGATCTCCTGCGGGATCACCGTCAGTCCACGCTCCTCGGCGGCGTGCTCGGCGCCGGCGAGGGCGTCGTTGCCGTAGTCGCCGACGAAGTACACGACGCCGACCGAGTCACCCTCGGCGATACCGAGCTCGTCGACCAGGTAGTCGATCGCGTTCGCACCCTGGATGCTGTAGCTCGCGCCGGGCAGCTGGTTGGACTCGTACTCCAATGCCGTGCTCGCCCAGCCCACCCCGCCGACGTAGAGGCCCTCCTGGTCGGCCAGCGGCAGCACCGCGGCACTGGTGGGTCCACCGAGGACCTGCTGCAGGGCGACCACGTCGGAGGAGATGCTGCGGAACAGGGAGACCGCCTTCTGCGGGTCGTAGGCATGGTCCTGCACCTGCATCTCGACGTCGCGGTCGCAGATCCCGCCGTCGGCGTTGACCTGGTCCCAGTAGGCCTGGAACTCGGTGACCTGCACGGCGGCGCCGGCGGCGAACGGTCCGGACAGGTCGGTCAGCACGCCGATGTTGATGGCGGAGTCGGTCACTCCGTTCCCGGTCTCGACGTCTCCGGAGTCACCGCCGCCGGCGGCCTCCGGCTCCGTGGTGGAGCAGGCGGTGACCGCGAACAAGCAGGCTGCGGCGGCGGCCAGGGCGGGACGGGTCTTCCTCATCGAGCGGTCTCCTTAGACCTGGAGGGGTGGTCCCCGGCCTCGTGGCCGGGGTCGATCGGTGTGGTGGGGCCAGGGGTGTCGTCCGGGGCGCCGGACGCGGTGCCCCTGCCGGTGAGCCGGCGGAAGGCCCCGGCGAGGCCCCCGCGCAGGAAGATCAGGACGGCGATGATGGCGAGCCCGTAGAGCAGCCGTGACGTGGTCGCCGGATCGAGCCCGCCGGAGCCCGGGGCTGCCATGAAGGGCAGCACGTCGCTGTACTGCGTGAGCACGAGCGGGAGCGCGGTGACGAAGAGGGCGCCGACCATGGCACCGCCGACCGAGCCCAGGCCGCCGATCACGATCATGACCAGGAAGTCGACGGACACCGTGAGCGTGAAGACGTCGGGCGCCAGGCGGCCGTACGCGAGGGCGAGCAGGGCCCCCGCGAGCCCGGCGTAGCCGGAGGAGACGACGAACGCCGAGGCCTTGTGCCGGGCGACGGCGATGCCCATGGCGGCGGCCGCGGTCTCGCTGTCACGGACGTTCGCCCACGCCCGCCCGGTCCGGCTGGTCCGCAGGTTGGCGGCCAGCCAGCAGGCCAGCAGCGTGAGGAGCAGGAACAGGTACCAGAGCCGGTGCAGGCCCTCCAGCTCCACCCCGGCGACGGCGAGGTAGTCGGGATCGCGGTTGCTGAAGCTGAAGTTGCCGAGGGTGAACGGCTCCACCGAGCGCCCGTTGAACCCCCCGGTCCAGGAGTCCAGGTTGAGCAGCAGGTGCCGCACCACGAAGACCAGCCCGAGGGTGGCCAGGCCGAGGTAGATGCCCCGCAGCCGGCTGGCGACCGGGGAGAAGATGAACCCGATGAGGGCCGCCATCGCCACGGCGAGGACGAGCCCCACGATCGCCGGCAGGCCGGCACCGGCGAGCGTGGGCGTGGACTCCGATGTCGCCCAGACGTAGACGTAGGCACCGATGGCGGCGAACGCGGCGTGGCCGAGGGACAGCTGACCGGCCACCCCGACCAGCAGGGTCAGGCCCACCGCCCCGACCATGGTGGCCATCACGAAGAGGCCCAGCTGGAGCCAGAAGTCGTCGAGCACCAGGGGCAGCGCCACGGCCACCAGGAGCAGGAGCACTCCGGCGATCCGACGAGGGAGGTCAGACACGGACGGCCTCCTTGCTGCCGAGGAGGCCCTGGGGGCGCACGAGCAGGACGATGATCATCACGAGGTAGGGCACGACCTCGCCGAAGCCGCTGCCGAGGAAGGCCAGTTCGCTCTCGTAGCCGACGGTCAGCGCGGTGACCAGCCCGATGACCAGGCCGCCCAGCACCGCCCCCGGCACCGAGTCGAAGCCGCCGAGCACCCAGGCGGGGATGGCGAGGAAGGCCGACAGCGCCACCGTGGGAGCCACCCCGGGCGACGGGAACGAGGTCAGGAAGATGCCCGCGAGGGCGGCGAGCACCCCGGCCAGCGCCCACCCGGCGGCGCCGGTGCGGGACAGCCGGATGCCCATGAGCGACGCGGTGGGCCCGTCGGCCGCCGCCGCGCGCATCCCGATCCCCAGGCGGGTGCGGGCGAACAGGAACCAGAGGCCGGCGAAGACCACCACGGCCAGGACCGCAGCCAGGACACGGCCGGTCGGGAGGGAGATGCCGCCGATGCGCACCACGTCGGCTCCCCAGGGAGCTCCGAGCGGCAGCACCCGGTTGCCGATCCGGCGGGTCAGCTCGGTGAGCAGCAGGATGTCCACCCCGAGCATCAGGATGGCCGCCGTGCCAGGGTTGGGATCGGCGAGGTTGCGGACCAGGAGGGCGTTGATCAGCACGCCGACGACGGCCGCACCGACGATCCCGACGAGGACGGCCGGCCAGAAGCCGATCGTGGGCTGGGTGACCGCCACGAGGTAGGCACCGAGCAGGACGATCGCGCCGTGCGCGAAGTTCAGCACCCCGGTCGAGGTGAACACCATGGCGAAGCCCGCGGCGATCAGGCTCAGCACCAGCCCGAAGGACAGGCCGTTGAGCACCTGCGTCAGGAAATAGCTCATACGGCTGCCGCTCCCAGGTAGGCACGGAGGACCTCGGGGTCGCGTTGGACCTCGGCCGGGGTGCCCTCGGCGATCTTCTTGCCGAAGTCGAGGACCGTCACCTGCTCGGCGAGACCCATGACGAAGGGCATGTCGTGTTCGACGAGCAGGATCGACAGTCCGAGGTCGCGGCGGACCTGCCGGATGGTCTCGGCCATCTCCTGCGACTCTCCGTGGGTCATGCCCGCGACCGGCTCGTCCAGCAGGAGCAGCGACGGCCGGGCGGCCAGCGCCCGGCCCATCTCCACGCGCTTGCGGTTGCCGTAGGACAGGCTGTGCACGGGCGTACGCAGCAGCGGGGTCAGGCCGAGCAGCTCCGCGATGTCGCGAACGGTCTCCCGGTGGACGCGCTCCTCGCGCCGCGCCCGCGGCGTCCGCACGGCCCCGGACAGCACGCCGGAGCGCATCAGCCGGTGCCGGCCGACGAGCAGGTTGTCCTCGACCGTGTCCTCGAGGGCCAGCGAGATGTTCTGGAAGGTCCGCGCCACGCCGAGCCCGGCGGTGCGGTGTGCGGGCAGCGCGGTGAGGACGTCGTCGCCGTAGGTGACCCGCCCCTCGGTGGCCCGGTAGGCGCCACCGAGCACGTTGATGCAGGTCGACTTGCCGGCCCCGTTCGGGCCGATGAGCGCGTGGACCGTGCCGGGGTCGATCTGGAAGGACACCCCGGACAGGGCAGCGATGCCGCCGAAGCGCACGGTCAGGTCCTCGACGGCGAGCCGTTTGGGCGCCTCGGCCGTCGGGATCGCCGGCTCGGACACCAGCACGTCGACGGGCCGTACCGGGACGGCGACACCGAGGTACCGCTCGCGCACGTCGTCGCTGGCGGCGAGTTCGTCGGCGCTGCCCGAGGCCGTCACGTGGCCGACCTCCAGGACGTAGGCCCGGTCGGCGACGCGCAGGCCCATGACGGCGTTCTGCTCGATCAGCAGGACGGCCGTTCCCTGCCCGTTGATCTGGGTGACGATCTCGCCGATCTGGTCGACCAGCAGCGGGGCCAGTCCCAGGGACGGCTCGTCGAGGAGCAGCAGCTCGGGCGATGTCATCAGGGCCCGGCCCATCGCCAGCATCTGCTGCTGACCGCCGGAGAGCAGCCCGCCGAGCTGGGTGCGCCGCTCGGCCAGCACCGGGAAGAGCTCGAAGACCCGGTCGCGGGCCTCGTTGCGGCGCTTGGCGTCCCGGACCGTGAACCCGCCGGCCTGGAGGTTCTCCTCGACGGTCAGGTCACGGAACACCCGTCGCCCCTCGGGCACCTGCATCAGGCCCCGCCGGACGACCTCCGATGCGTCCATCCCGGCCAGGTCGACACCCTTGTAGCGGATCGTCCCCCCCGTGACCGAGCCACCGTAGGAGCCCAGCGCGCGGGAGATGGCCCGCAGGAGCGACGTCTTCCCGGCACCGTTGGAGCCCAGGACGGCGACGACCGAACCGGCTCCGACCTCCAGCGAGACGTCCCGAAGGGCCTGGACGGCGCCGTCGTAGGAGACATCGAGGTGCTCCACGCTCAGCAGCGGTGCTGTCATCGGCGTCCTTCCGGCTGGCCGGTCAACCCCAGCGAGGTGGCCCATGGTGTTCCAGGTCACGCAAAAGCTAGAGTGACTACGAACGTCCGTCAAGGAGATGTCTAACTTTTGACGGTGGATCGTGACGTCGATGAGACCGGGAACAGGAGGGAGCGGTAGATGAGCGCGGTACCGGTCGTCGAGGACGATGCGCAGCCCGGGCCGGCCGCCCACCGGCCCCAGTCCCTCCTTCTCAGCTTCCTGGGCGCGGTGGTCCTCGACTCCGAGCTGCCCCCACTGCCCTCGATGACCCTGCTGGACCTGCTGGCCGACCTCGGCGTCACCGAGGCGGCGGCTCGGGCGACCCTCAAGCGCATGACCCAGCGCGGCCTGTTCTCGCGCGGTCAGGTCGGGAGGACGGCGGAGTACGCGCTCACCCCGCTCGCCGAGGAGGTGCTGCGCGAGGCCCGTGAGCGGGTGGCGTCAGCGGCGCCGTTCGAGCACCCCGCGGGCGAGTGGACGCTGCTCAGCTATTCGGTGCCCGAGAGCCGGCGCGACCTGCGGCACCGGGTGCGGGCTCGGCTCACCTGGGCCGGTTTCGGTGGCCTGCGGGACGGCCTGTGGATCGCTCCGGGCACCGTCGACGTCACGGCCGTGCTGGGCCGGTCCGACCTGGTCGAGGTCGCGCAACTGGCCGACGCGTTCGCCGCCCGGGCCCTCCCGGGCACCGACCTCGACCGGCTGGTGCACCGGGCCTGGGACGTGCCGGCCGTCCGCGCGGCGCACACGTGGTTCATCGAGACCTGGAGCCGCCCGCCGCGGGTGTCGGGCTCGCTCGCCCAGCTGACGCTGCTGGGTGCGGACTGGTTGTCCCTGCTGCGGACCGATCCCGGTCTGCCTGCAGCTCAGCTGGGCGCGGACTGGCCGGCGCCCACCAGCAGTGCCGTCTACCGACGGGTGTTCGACGGCCTGGAACCGGCTGCCCGGGCGGCACTCGAGCGCAGCCTCCGCGCGAGCGGCCGCCTCCCCTGAGGCCTCCCCCAGGGGCCCGCCGCTAGGTACGGGTGGTGGGGAGGAGGTGGCCCTTCTTCAGCCGGTAGCGCTCCAGATCCGGGTCAGCATGTCGCGGAGCCTGTCCCTCTCGGTGTCCCCCAGCAGGCTGAGCGGTCCTTCGACGGCGGCGTCGGCGTCCTCACCAGCGGCCTTCCGGACACGGCGCCCCTCGGACGTGGCGACCACCAGCCGGGTCCGCCGGTCGCCCTCCGGGGCCTGGCGCTCGACCAGTCCGGCGGCGGCCAGTTCGTCGACGAGGAGGACCACCTGCGAGGGATCCAACCCGAGCACCGTGGCCAGCTCACGCTGACTCAGCCCGCTCTCGGACTCACAGGCCAGCACCAGGACCGAGTAGTGCCGCACCCGCAGCCCGTGCTCGGCCAGGGCGGCGTTCGTCGCCCGCACGACCTGTCCGCTGGCGCGGGAGAGCAGGAAACCCAAGTCGTCGGCCAGGGGCTGTTCCATGGACACCTCCATCGTTGACAACCTCAACGATACCCGCCTACGTTGCCCGCACCACCCCCGCCTTGATGAGGAGCAGCCGTGGACCTGACCGGCAAGGTCGCCGTCGTCACCGGATCCGGGCGGGGCCTCGGCCTCGCCTACGCCACCGAACTGGCCCGCTCGGGCGCCGCCGTCGTCATCAACGACGTCGACCCCGAGGTCGCCGACGCCGCGGTGAAGACGATCACCGACGCCGGCGGCAGCGCCGTCGCCGAGGTGGTCGCCGTGGGGTCGAGCGAGGCCGCCCAGGCACTGGTCGACCGTGCCGCGAACGAGTTCGGGCGGCTCGACATCCTCGTCAACAACGCCGGCATCCTGCGCGACTCGACCCTCTGGAAGATGACCGACGAGCAGTTCGACGCGGTCGTCGCCACGCACCTGCGCGGCACGTTCACCTGCACCCGGGCCGCCGCGATCAAGCTCCGCGAGCAGGGCGAGGGCGGCCGGATCATCTGCGTCGGCTCCCCCACCGGCCAGGTCGGCAACTTCGGGCAGACCAACTACGCCGCGGCCAAGGCCGGGATCGTCGGCATGGTCCGCACCTGGGCGATGGAGCTGGCCCGGGCCGAGATCACGGTCAACGCGATCGTCCCCGTCGCCGCGACCGGGATGACCGAGACAGTGCCCTTCCTCAAGCCCTACGTGGACGCGCTGCAGGCCGGCGAACCGCTGCCCCCGTACGCCCGCCGGGAACTGGCCTTCGGTCCCCCCGAGGACGCCGCCGGACTGGTCGCCTTCCTCGCCTCCGACGCCGCCGCGGGCATCACCGGCCAGGCCATCGGGATCGGGGGCGACCGCCTCGCCCTGTGGTCCCACCCGACCGAGGCCGTGGTCGAGTTCGCCGACGGCACCGGCTGGTCGGCCGACGCCATCGCCGGCATCTGGCCCGACCGCTTCGCGCCGTCCCAGCAGACCGTCGGCCAGCAGTTCCCGGAGCCGCCGAAATGAGCCTCCGACTGGACCTCGACGCACTCGTGGCCATCGACGTGCACACCCACGTGCACGCCGACACGCACGGGCACATGGCCCTGGACGACGAGCTGTCCGCGGCCGCCTCGAAGTACTTCAAGGGCGACCCGTACGACCCGACGGTGCCCGACATCGCGGCGGACTACCGGGCCAAGAACATGGCCGCCGTGGTGTTCAGCGTCGACACCGAGATGGCCACCGGCCAGCCCGCGCTCTCCAACGAGGAGATCGCCGACCTGGCCGCGGAACACCCCGACGTGCTCATCCCCTTCGGCTCGGTCGACCCCGCTCGCGGCCTGTCCGGCATCCGGCTGGCCCGCAAGCTCGTGGAGTCGCACGGGGTCCGCGGCTTCAAGTTCCACCCGTCGATCCAGGCCTTCGAGCCCAACGACCGGTCGGTCTACCCGCTCTTCGAGGAGATCCAGAGCCTCGGCGTGCCGGCGCTGTTCCACACCGGCCAGACCGGCATCGGCGCGGGCCTCCCGGGGGGGCGCGGCATCAAGCTGCGGTACTCCGACCCGATGCTGCTCGACGACGTCGCCGCCGACTTCCCCGGCCTGACGATCATCATGGCGCACCCCTCGGTGCCCTGGCAGGACGCCGCCATCTCGGTGGCCACCCACAAGGCCAACGTCTACATCGACCTGTCCGGCTGGTCGCCCAAGTACTTCCCGCCGCAGCTGGTCAAGGCCGCCAACGGGCTGCTGAAGCACAAGGTGCTCTTCGGGTCGGACTACCCGCTGCTGCGCCCCGAGCGCTGGATCGCCGACTTCGAGCAGCTGGACATCAAGCCCGAGGTGAAGCCGCTCATCATGAAGGAGAACGCGATCAAGGCACTGGGGCTGCGATGAGGAACGCAGGCCTGGGCTCGTGGCCCGAGCGCCGGCTCCGGATCTCCCCGCACCGGCCGGCCATCTGGTTCGAGGGGACGACGACGACCCACGGTGAGTTCGCCCACCGGGTCCGCCGGGCGGCCGCCGCGCTGAGCGCCCTCGGCGTCCAGCGCGGGGACCGGGTCGCCTGGCTCGGAGCCAACCACCCCGCCGCGCTGGAGACCCTGTACGCGTGCGGTCAGCTCGGTGCGATCTGGGTGCCGGTGAACGCCCGGTTCACTGCTCCCGAGGCGCGGTACGTGCTCGAGCACGCCGGGGCGAGCCTCGTCGTCCACGGGCGGGAGCACGGCACGACGGCCGACGCCCTGCGGGCGGAGCTGCCGGCGGTCCGCGAGTGGATGGCCGCCGAGACCCCGCTCGCCGGCGGCCGCGACTCCCTCGACTGGCAGCAGCTCCTCGCCGAGGCCGAGCCGGTGCTCCGCGACGAGCCGGTCAGCCTCGACGACCCGTGCCTGATCATGTACACGTCGGGCACCACCGGCCGGCCCAAGGGCGCCGTCCTGACCCACGGCAACATGACCTGGTCGTGCCTCAACCAGATCCTCGGGTTCGACTTCACGCCCGACGAGCGCACCCTCGGGCTGGCGCCGCTGTTCCACATCGGCGGGCTGAACGGCACGCTCAACCCGACGCTGCTGCGGGGCGGCTGCGTCGTCCTCGTCCGCGGCTTCGACCCGCCGGCCACGCTCGCGGTCATCGCCGAGCAGCGGGTGACGTCGTTCTTCGCCGTCCCGACCATGCTCGACGCGCTCAGCCGCCAGCCGGACTTCGACAGCCTCGACCTGTCCGCGCTGCGCACCATCGGCGCCGCCGGCGCACCGCTCCCCCTCCCCCTGCTGCACACCTGGCTCAACCGGGGGATCACCGTGCAGCAGGCCTACGGGATGACCGAGTCCGCCCCCGCCGGCACCGCGCTGGACAGCGCCGACGCCGTGGCCAAGGTCGGGTCGGCCGGGAAGTCGCAGTTCTTCGTCGACGTCCGCGTCGTCCGCCCCGACGGCACCGAGTGCGAACCGGGCGAGATCGGCGAGGTCGTCCTGTCCGGGCCCAACATCATGGCCGGCTACTGGAACGCCCCCGAGGCCACCGAGGCGGCGATCGTCGACGGCTGGTACCACTCGGGGGATGCCGGCTCGACCGACGAGGACGGCTACCTCTACATCCGCGACCGCTACAAGGACATGATCATCTCCGGCGGCGAGAACGTGTACCCGGCCGAGATCGAGTCCGCGCTGCTGGAGTTCCCCGAGGTCGTCGAGGTCGCGGTCATCGGCGTGCCCGACCCGACGTGGGGCGAGGTCGGCATGGCCGTGATCGTCCCGGCGCCCGGCCGGGAGCCCGACCCCGAGGCGATCCGGACCCGGCTCCGGACCCGGCTCGCCGGGTTCAAGGTGCCCAAGTACGTGGAGTTCGCCGACGAGCTGCCGAAGACCGCCACCGGCAAGATCCGCAAGCCCGACCTGCGCCACCGCTACGTCCCGACCGAGGAGACCACCGCATGAGCACCACCACGACCATGGCCGAACTGCCTGCCCTCAAGGGCACGGAGCTCGGCACCAGCGAGTGGGTCGAGGTCACCCAGGACCGGGTGAACCTCTTCGCCGACGCCACCGGTGACCACCAGTGGATCCACGTCGACGTCGACCGGGCGAAGGCCGAGAGCCCCTTCGGCGGGCCGATCGGTCACGGGTACCTGACCCTGTCGCTGCTCATCCCGATGTGGTCGGAGGTGCTCGCCGTCAGCGACGCGACGATGGCCGTGAACTACGGGCTGAACAAGGTGCGCTTCCCCTCCCCCGTGCCGGTCGGCTCCAAGCTCCGCCTCACCGCGACGCTCACGGACGTCGAGGAGGTCGCCGGCGGCCTGCAGGTCACGGTGGCCGCCGTGATCGAGGCCGACGGTGCCGCCAAGCCGGTCTGCATCGCCGAGCCGGTGTTCCGCTTCTACGGCTGACGGGCGCGACGTGCCGGTGCCACCTGGGGTTGCGCCGGATCCGGGCCTTCCTCCGTCATCGTGGAGCCGTGTGCCGACTGCTGGGCTGGACCACCCGGACATCCACGACCCTGAGCGACCTCCTCGGCGAGGACGACCTCGCCGACTTCACGGCGCTGTCCGTCAAGCACGGTGACGGCTGGGGAGTCGCCCGCAGCACCCTTCGGCGGGTGGTCGTCCGGAAGCGCGCCGACGCCGCGCGGACCAGCGACGAGTTCGCCCGCTGGGCGCGCCGGCGCCGCACCGACTCGGGCATCGCGCACCTGCGCTGGGCCACGCTCGGGCTGGGCATCGGCCCGGACAACACGCACCCCTTCACCGACGGACGCGTGGCCTTCGCGCACAACGGCTCGATCCGGCCGCCGGCCGCTCTCGACGAGCTGCTGACCCAGCGGTCGCAGCGGCAGCGCCGCGGCACGACCGACAGCGAGCGCTACTTCCTCGCGGTCGCCCAACGGCTGCGCGACGGCGCCGGTCCGGCCGAGGCCCTGCGGACGACGGCGGACGAGATCGCGGCCACGACGCCGTTCACCAGCCTCAACTGCCTGCTGCTGACCCCCGACGAGCTGTACGCCTTCTGCCGGTTCGACCCCGACGGCCCGCTCGAGGACGACGACCCGGAGTACTACACGCTGCGGTACCGGGTGAGCGACGACGCCGTCGTCGTCTCCTCCAGCGGCTGGGGCCGCGACTGGCAGGAGCTCGGCAACGGCGACCTGCTCGTCGTCCGCCGCCGGACGCTGGAGACGACGGTGGCCGCAGCGGCCGAGTTGGGCATGACCGCCTGAACCCGGGGTCGCCCCCCGTTCCCGCCTGCGGGAAGGTGGACGGGTGGGGATCAGCGAGAGCCCGGAGTGGCAGGCACTGTCGGAGCACCACCGCGAGGTGAGCGGGGTCCACCTCCGCGACCTGTTCGCCGAGGACCCGGGCCGCGGCGAGGAGCTGACCTGCCGCGCCGGCGACCTGTACCTCGACTACTCCAAGAACCGGCTGACCCGCGAGACGGTCCGGCTGCTCGTGGCGGTGGCCGAGCGGGCCGGGCTCCGCGAGCGCACCGACGCCATGGTCCGTGGCGAGCACATCAACGTCACCGAGGACCGCGCCGTGCTCCACGTGGCGCTGCGCGATCCCCGCACCGGCGGCCTCGAGGTCGACGGGCAGGAGGTGCGGCGCGACGTCCAGGAGGTACTGCGGCGGATGGCCGACTTCGCCGACCGCGTGCGCGGCGGCGAGTGGACCGGGCACACCGGCGAGCGGATCCGGGCCGTGGTGAACATCGGCATCGGCGGCTCCGACCTCGGGCCGGCCATGGCATACCTGGCGCTGCGCGACTACTCCGACCGCGCACTGACCTTCCGCTTCGTCTCCAACATCGACCCCACCGACCTGGCCGAGGCCACTCGGGACCTCGATCCGGCCAGCACGCTGTTCATCGTCGCGTCGAAGACGTTCACCACGCAGGAGACGCTGACCAACGCCACGGAGGCCCGCCGCTGGCTCGTCGAGGGCCTCGGCGGGGACGAGAAGGCGGTCGCCAGGCACTTCGTCGCGGTCTCGACCAACGCGGAGAAGGTCGCCGCGTTCGGCATCGACACCGACAACATGTTCGGCTTCTGGGACTGGGTCGGCGGCCGGTACTCCTTCACGTCGGCGATCGGGCTGTCGCTCATGGTCGCGATCGGCCCGGCGCACTACCGGGAGCTGCTCGACGGGTTCCACACCATGGACGAGCACTTCCGGACGGCGCCGTACGAGGAGAACCTGCCGGCGCTGCTCGGGCTCATCTCCCTCTGGTACATCGACTTCTTCGGCGCGCAGACCTCCGCCGTCCTGCCGTACGCGCAGTACCTCGCCCGCTTCCCCGCCTACCTGCAGCAGCTGTGCATGGAGTCCAACGGAAAGTCGGTGACCCTGGACGGCGGCCGGGTCGACGTCGCGACCGGCGAGATCGTGTGGGGCGAGCCGGGTACCAACGGCCAGCACGCCTTCTACCAGCTGCTGCACCAGGGCACGGTGCTCGTGCCGGCCGACTTCATCGCCTTCGCGCAGCCCAACCACGACCTGGACGGGATGCACGACCTGTTCATGGCGAACTTCCTCGCCCAGCCGCGGGCGCTGGCCTTCGGCCGCACCGCCGAGGAGGTCGCCGCCGAGGGGACGCCGCCGGACGTCGTCCCGCACAAGGTGATGCCGGGCAACCACCCCTCCAACGCGATCGTCGCGCCGAAGCTGACCCCCGCAGTGCTCGGCCAGCTGGTCGCCGCCTACGAGCACCGCGTCTTCACCCAGGGCGTCGTCTGGGGCATCAACCCGTTCGACCAGTGGGGCGTCGAGCTCGGCAAGGTCATGGCCAACCAGCTCGCCCCGAAGCTGCAGAGCGCGTCCCCGCCGGAGTACGACTCCGACTCCTCGACCAACGCGTTGGTGAAGCTGCTCCGCGAGGGCCGCGGCCGGCCGGCCTGACGGTCGGCCCGGTCCGACGTCACTCGAAGACGACGGTCCGGTTCCCCTTGATGATGACGCGGTTCTCGGTGTGCCAGCGCACCGCGTGCGCGAGGGCCCGGGTCTCCGCCTCGCGGCCCCGGGCGGCGAGCTGCTCGGGGCTCAGCGAGTGGTCGACGCGCAACATCTCCTGCTCGATGATCGGTCCCTCGTCCAGATCCGCGGTGACGTAGTGCGCGGTCGCGCCGATGAACTTGACACCGCGGGCGTGCGCCTGGTGGTACGGGCGGGCCCCCTTGAAGCTCGGCAGCATCGAGTGGTGGATGTTGATCGCCCGGCCCTCGAGCTCCCTGCACAGGCCGTCGGAGAGGATCTGCATGTAGCGGGCCAGCACCACCAGGTCGACCCGCTCCTCCCGCACGATGTCGAGGAGCGCCGCCTCCGCCTCGGGCTTGGTCTCGCGGGTGACCGGGATGTGCCGGAAGGGCACGCCGTAGAAGTCGGCGATGCCCTTCAGGGTCGGGTGGTTGGACACGATGGCGACCACGTCGAGGTTGAGCTCGCCGACCGAGTTGCGGAAGAGCAGGTCGTTGAGGCAGTGCGCGTACTGGCTGACCATGATGAGCACGCGCTGCCGCTCGGCGGCGTCGGCCATCCGCCAGGACATCTGGAACCGCTGGGCGATCGGCTCGAAGGCCTGGCACAGACGGGCGAAGTCCAGCGGGGCACCGTCGGCGTGCGCGAACTCGACACGCATGTAGAACATGCCGCTCACGAGGCTGTCGAACTGGTGGCTCTCCACGATGGTGCACTGCTCCTCGACGAGCAGTCCGGACACCGCGTGCACGATCCCGGGGGCATCCTTGCAGGACAGCACCAGGACCCCGTGCTGAGCGTCGGCGGGCCGCGTCATCGCGCTCCTCCTATCGGTCGGTCGGCGAGGCCGCGTGGCCGGCCGCACCCGGAGTCGTTCCCGCTGGACTCCGTGGAGAACCATGGAGCCGGGCGTCGGGATCGTGCCGAGCCTAGGGATCGGAGCGCCTGCGCGGGATGCCGCAGATGACGCCTCCCGAACGGCACGAGGTGTCGGCCCCGGCCGCGACAATCGACGTAGGCGGGCACCGGTCGCAGGGCCGGGTTTTCGCCACCTCCGGCGGGGGAACCGTCGCGGCAGCACGACGAGAGGAACCCGCGATGACCGTGAGCCCGCAGCAGATCAAGGTCCGCAAGGTCACTCACTGGCAGCCGACGTTCACCCACCGGGAATCCGGCCAGGACGGGCTGTACACCTTCCAGCTCATCCTGGACAACGGTGCTGACGAGCACATCCTGGGGGTGACGGCCGAGGACGCCGACAACCTGTTCGACTGGCTGCACGCGAGCAGCGACGTCTACTACGACCTCGAGCGACGCGTGCTCATGTTCGGCACCCGGGCGGTCGGCGACTAGTCCCGGTTGCCCCTCATCTGCAGGCCGGACAGGCTGTTGTCCGGCCGCGCTGCCGCACGGCACGGGCCGCCCGTGATCACCTGGAGGACGAGTGGCTGCGATGTACGCGAGGTCGACGACGATCCACGGCGAGGCGTCATCGGTCCCCGAGGCGACCTCGTACGTCCGCGACGAGGTCATGCCCACCGTCCGGTCCATGGAGGGCTGCGTCGGCCTGTCGATGCTCG
>NZ_SPQM01000170.1 GCF_004570345.1 Blastococcus sp. CT_GayMR20
ACAACGCCGGCCTGCAGCACGTGGCCCCGCTGCACGAGTTCCCCGTCGACCGCTTCTCCTACATCCTGCGGCTGATGCTGGAGGCCCCGTTCCGGCTGGTCCGCGGCGCGCTGCCGCACATGTACGACCCGACCCGGCGTGACACGTACATGAGGGTGACCGACGGCTCGGTGTCCGCCCGGTTCCAGGCGCTGCGCCTCCCCATGGGAGCCGGTCTCGGCGGCCTGGTGGCCCAGCGGGCCGCTCCCTACGCGACGGCGAGCTACTTCGAGGACGCGCGCTTCCGGCACACCAGCGAGATCAACGACGGCGTCCGTGACGAGGGGCTCGTCGCGATCCTCGGGGTGCCGCTGATCCGGGGCTCCCAGGTGATCGGCGTCCTCTACGCCGCCGACCGCGCCGAGCGCAGCTTCGACCGGTCGGAGGTCGCCCTCCTCGGCTCCCTCGCGGCGCACGCGGCGATCGCACTCGACAACGCCCGCCTGCTCGAGGAGACGCGGGCCGCCCTCGACGAGCTGTCGGCCGCCAGCCGGGAGCGCCGGGCCTACACCGCCTCGGTGGAGCGGGCCGCGAGCGCGCACGACCGGTTCATCGACGTCGTCCTCCGGGGCGGCGGGGTCGAGGACGTCGCCGTCGCCGTCACGGAGGCGCTGGGCGGCAGCATCACCGTGCTGGACGAGGAGGGCAGAGGAACCCCGGAGGGCTCCCCCACCGGCGCGGGCCTGCCGCCCGACCCCGCGGGAGCGCTGGCGATGTCCCGCACCACCGGCCGCACGGTGCGCGACGGAAGCTGGTGGACCGCCGCGGTCACCGTGGACAGCGAGCTGCTGGGCGGGCTGGTCCTGCACCGGGACGACGAACTCTCCGACTCCGACCAGCGCATCCTCGAGCGCGCCGCCCTCGTCACGGCGCTGCTGCTGCTCATCCGCCGCACCGCGGGCGAGGCCGAGAACCGCGTGCGCGGCGAACTGCTCGAGGAGCTGCTGGGCCCGACGGTGCGCGATCCGGACGGGCTCCGGGAGCGGGCGCGGCGGCTGGGTGCGGACCTCGACCGCCCGCACGCCGTCGTGGTGGCCCGGGTGGAGGAGCGCTGCCGTGGACGGGCCCTGGCCGCGGCGACCCACCTGGCGGCGACCCGCGGTGGCCTGGCCGGCGCGCACGACGGCTGTGTGGTGCTCTGCCTGCCCGACGTCGAGCCCGACGTGGCGGCCGCCACCGTGTGCCGGGAGCTGAGCGGTGCCGCCGGCCCGGTGACCGTCGGCGGGGCGGGGCCGGTCCGGGGGCCGGGTGCCGTCGGCGCCGCCCACGAGGAGGCGGCCCGCTGCGCGGCGACGCTCGTGGCGCTGGGCCGGACGGGCGGCTCGGCCAGCGCGGCGGAGCTGGGCTTCTTCGGCCTGCTGGTCGGCGACGGCCGGGACGTGCGGGGCTTCGTCGAGACCACGCTCGGGCCCGTGCTGGAGTACGACGCCAAGCGCGGCACCGAGCTCGGGGCGACGCTGCAGGCGTTCTTCCAGGCCGGCGCCTCCCCCGCGCGTGCCGCCGAGGCCCTGCGCGTGCACGTCAACACCGTCACGCAGCGCCTGGAACGGGTCGGACGGCTGCTCGGCACGGACTGGAACTCGCCCGGCCGCGCCTTGGAGGTGCAGCTCGCCCTGCGGCTGCACCGCCTGACCGGCGCCGTCCCCGACTGACCGCGACCGATCAGCCGTCCCAGCAGGCCCACGGGGACGTGCCGGCCATGGGACGACGGTCGGCAGCGGCACCACGTCCGGTCACGGCCGAACGTCCCCTCCTACGCTGGACCGGTGCCCGTGCTCCTCGACCTCCTGCCGCCCGAGGTCTGGACGGCGCGCTCCGCCGCGCACGCGGAACGGGTCGACGCCCTCACAGCGGGCGCCCGTGCGCGCCGGGCGGCCGGGCAGCGCCATCCGGTCGAGGACTTCCTCTACGAGTACTACAACACCCGGCCGTCGACGTTGCGGCGCTGGCACCCCGGTCCGCACGTCGCGCTGACCGGGCCGGCTCCGCACGGGGACTGGCGCTGGTACGCGACGGACGGCGGGACCGTGCGCCTGGACGTCGACGCCTTCCTCGCCGACCGCGGGGACACCGTCCGGTTCGTGCAGGGGCTCCTCGCCGCCACCGCCCGGCGGCCGGCGTTCACCGGCTGCTTCGGGCTGCACGAATGGGCGATGGTCTACCGCGCCGGCGAGCACCGGCACACCGTCCCGCTGCGGCTCGGCCAGGCCGGCACGAACGCCGTCGTCGAGGCGCACCCCGTCCGGTGCACCCACTTCGACGCCTTCCGCTTCTTCACGCCCGCCGCCGTCGGGCTCAACCGGGTGCGACCGACCCGTGCCACCCAGCCCGAGCTCGAGCAGCCCGGCTGCCTGCACGCCACGATGGACCTCTACAAGTGGGCGCTGAAGCTCTCCCCCGCGACGCCGTCCGAACTGGTCGCCGACTGCTTCGAGCTCGCCGCCGACGTCCGGACGCTGGACATGCGGGCGTCCCCGTACGACCTGCGTGACCACGGCTACGAGCCGGTGGCGATCGAGACCCCCGAGGGCAAGGCGGAGTACGTCGCTGCCCAGCGCGGGTTCGCCGAGCGCGGCGCCGTCCTCCGCTCCCGGCTGGTCGACGTGTGCGATGCGCTGTCCGATCCGGGACGTACGGTCGACGGGTGACCTCCACGCGCACCGGCCGCTGGGTGCGGCTCGACGGCACCACCAACACCCGCGACCTCGGCGGCCTGCCCACCACCGACGGCGGCACGACGGTGCCGGGCCGCATCCTGCGCAGCGACAACCTGCAGACCCTCAGCGAGGACGACGTCCGGCGGCTCGTGGGCGAGATCGGCCTGCGCGAGGTGATCGACCTGCGGACCACCGCGGAGATCCTGCTGGAGGGGCGCGGCCCGCTGCGGGACGTCGACGAGGTCACCCACCGCCACTTCAGCCTGCTGCCCGAGCGGGGCCACCACACCGACGTCTTCGCCGTCGAGGAGTCCGACCCGGCCGACCTGCCGGAGGGCTGGCTGGAGTCGCTCCTCCCGCGGCAGGTCGCCGAGCACGACGAGGGGGAGCCGCCCGCCGTCCGTTCCTACCTGGGCTACCTCGGGCAGCGTGCCGACAACGTGGTCGCCGCGCTCCGGGCCCTCACGGCGACCGACGAGGGCGCCTCGGTGGTGCACTGCGCCGCCGGCAAGGACCGGACAGGTGTCGTGTGCGCGCTGGCCCTGGCGGTCGCCGGTGTGGGGCACGACGACATCGTGGCCGACTACGCGATGACGGCCGAGGTGATCGACGCCCTGGTCGCCAAGCTCGCCGCGTCACCGACGTACGCCGAGGACATGGTCAGCCGGGACGTCACCAGCCACACGCCCCGGGCGGCGACGATGGACCGCGTGCTGCGGCTGCTCGACGAGCGGTACGGCGGGCCGACCGGCTGGCTGGAGACGCACGGCTTCGGCGCCGACGAGCAGGCCCGGCTGAGGTCCCGCCTCCGGGAGTGACCCGTCAGCGGGCGGACCGGTGGCCTTGCTTGTGCCGGTACATGGCCGCGTCGGCCTCACGGAGCAGCTGCTCCGCGGTGCCGTCGGAACCGACGGCGTGGACCGCGACACCGACGCTGGTGCCGACCGCCACGTCGGTCCCGTCCAGCCGGAAGGGCTCGGCGAAGCAGCCGGTGACCCGGTCGGCCAGCCGGCGGGCGTCCTCCGGGGACACCAGGCCGGGCAGGATGATCGCGAACTCGTCGCCGCTGAGCCGCCCGACGGTGTCCCCGGGCCGGACCACGCCGCGCAGTCGCGCCGCCACCTGACGGAGCAGCTCGTCGCCGGCCGCGTGACCGAGGGTGTCGTTGACCTCCTTGAAGCGGTCGAGGTCGCAGAACAGGACGGCGACGTGGGCGCCCTCGGCGGCGGTCGGGATGCCGGCCACGAGGCGGTCGAGGAAGAGCACGCGGTTGGGCAGTCCGGTCAGCGCGTCGTGCGTGGCCTGGTGGCTCACCGTCGCCAGCAGCCGGGCCTTCTGCAGGGCCGTCGTCGCCTGGTCGCCGACACCTCGGAGCCGGGCCATGACGTCCCCGTCGAGCTGCGTGGGCGCCTGCCCCCTGGTCCACCCGGCGGTGGCGACACCCAGGAACGTCGTGCCGGCCAGCAGGGGCACCGCGACGACGTCGGACGTGCCGACCCCGTCGAGGAGCCGCCGCAGCGCCGGGCTGCTCGTGTCGCTGGAGATGATCCGGGGCTCCCGGTCGGTGAGCATGCCGACGAGCTCGGGGACGTCCTCGGCGCGCAGCGCGGTGGTCTGCAGCAGGTCGGCGCCGGCGTCGGTCAGCCCGGTCGAGGCGTGCGACCGCAGCGAGCCCGTGGCCGGGTCCCACATCAGGATGCCGGCGCTCGTGCAGCCGACGATCCGCGGCAGCGCCTCGCTGACGATGTCGCTGACCGCGCCGGCGCCGACCTGCTGCAGACCACCGCGCTGCGCGCCGAGGACGTCCCCGAGCTCGTCGGCATGCTCACCGACCGGGAGCCCCGGATCATCTCCAGCGACACGAGCAGCCCGGCGCTGCGGCGGCTCCTCGACGGGGTCGGCACGTCCGACGTCGTCGCGGTGCCCCTGCTGGCCGGCACGACGTTCCTGGGTGTCGCCACCGCCGGGTGGACCAGGGGGCAGGCGCCCACGCAGCTCGACGGGGACGTCATGGCCCGGCTCCGAGGTGTCGGCGACCAGGCGACGACGGCCCTGCAGAAGGCCCGGCTGCTGGCGACGGTGAGCCACCAGGCCACGCACGACGCGCTGACCGGACTGCCCAACCGCGTGCTCTTCCTCGACCGCCTCGTGGCCGGCATCCCGACCGCCGCCGAGGGCGCCCACGTCGCCGTCCTGTTCTGCGACCTCGACCGCTTCAAGGAGGTCAACGACACCCTCGGTCACGCGGCCGGCGACGAGCTGCTCCGTCAGGTGGCGGCGCGACTGCGCGGCGTGGTCCGGCCCGGGGACACCGTCGGGCGGCTCAGCGGCGACGAGTTCGCGATCATCCTGCCCGGCCTGGTGTCCCCGGAGGACGCCCGCCGGCTGGCCGACCGGGTCACCGGCTGCTTCGCCGAGCCCTTCCGGCTGGACGGGACCGACGTGGCGGTCGGCACCAGCGTCGGTGTCGCGGTCCACGCCGTCGGTTCCGACGGCACCGCGGAGCAGCTGCTCCGTGAGGCCGACGCGGCCATGTACCGGCACAAGCAAGGCCACCGGTCCGCCCGCTGACGGGTCACTCCCGGAGGCGGGACCTCAGCCGGGCCTGCTCGTCGGCGCCGAAGCCGTGCGTCTCCAGCCAGCCGGTCGGCCCGCCGTACCGCTCGTCGAGCAGCCGCAGCACGCGGTCCATCGTCGCCGCCCGGGGCGTGTGGCTGGTGACGTCCCGGCTGACCATGTCCTCGGCGTACGTCGGTGACGCGGCGAGCTTGGCGACCAGGGCGTCGATCACCTCGGCCGTCATCGCGTAGTCGGCCACGATGTCGTCGTGCCCCACACCGGCGACCGCCAGGGCCAGCGCGCACACGACACCTGTCCGGTCCTTGCCGGCGGCGCAGTGCACCACCGAGGCGCCCTCGTCGGTCGCCGTGAGGGCCCGGAGCGCGGCGACCACGTTGTCGGCACGCTGCCCGAGGTAGCCCAGGTAGGAACGGACGGCGGGCGGCTCCCCCTCGTCGTGCTCGGCGACCTGCCGCGGGAGGAGCGACTCCAGCCAGCCCTCCGGCAGGTCGGCCGGGTCGGACTCCTCGACGGCGAAGACGTCGGTGTGGTGGCCCCGCTCGGGCAGCAGGCTGAAGTGGCGGTGGGTGACCTCGTCGACGTCCCGCAGCGGGCCGCGCCCCTCCAGCAGGATCTCCGCGGTGGTCCGCAGGTCGATCACCTCGCGCAGGCCGATCTCGCCCACGAGCCGCCGGACGTCGTCCTCGCTGAGGGTCTGCAGGTTGTCGCTGCGCAGGATGCGGCCCGGCACCGTCGTGCCGCCGTCGGTGGTGGGCAGGCCGCCGAGGTCGCGGGTGTTGGTGGTGCCGTCGAGCCGCACCCAGCGGCCGGTGCGCGTGGAGGTCACCCGTCGACCGTACGTCCCGGATCGGACAGCGCATCGCACACGTCGACCAGCCGGGAGCGGAGGACGGCGCCGCGCTCGGCGAACCCGCGCTGGGCAGCGACGTACTCCGCCTTGCCCTCGGGGGTCTCGATCGCCACCGGCTCGTAGCCGTGGTCACGCAGGTCGTACGGGGACGCCCGCATGTCCAGCGTCCGGACGTCGGCGGCGAGCTCGAAGCAGTCGGCGACCAGTTCGGACGGCGTCGCGGGGGAGAGCTTCAGCGCCCACTTGTAGAGGTCCATCGTGGCGTGCAGGCAGCCGGGCTGCTCGAGCTCGGGCTGGGTGGCACGGGTCGGTCGCACCCGGTTGAGCCCGACGGCGGCGGGCGTGAAGAAGCGGAAGGCGTCGAAGTGGGTGCACCGGACGGGGTGCGCCTCGACGACGGCGTTCGTGCCGGCCTGGCCGAGCCGCAGCGGGACGGTGTGCCGGTGCTCGCCGGCGCGGTAGACCATCGCCCATTCGTGCAGCCCGAAGCAGCCGGTGAACGCCGGCCGCCGGGCGGTGGCGGCGAGGAGCCCCTGCACGAACCGGACGGTGTCCCCGCGGTCGGCGAGGAAGGCGTCGACGTCCAGGCGCACGGTCCCGCCGTCCGTCGCGTACCAGCGCCAGTCCCCGTGCGGAGCCGGCCCGGTCAGCGCGACGTGCGGACCGGGGTGCCAGCGCCGCAACGTCGACGGCCGGGTGTTGTAGTACTCGTAGAGGAAGTCCTCGACCGGATGGCGCTGCCCGGCCGCCCGGCGCGCACGGGCGCCCGCTGTGAGGGCGTCGACCCGTTCCGCGTGCGCGGCGGAGCGCGCCGTCCAGACCTCGGGCGGCAGGAGGTCGAGGAGCACGGGCACCGGTCCAGCGTAGGAGGGGACGTTCGGCCGTGACCGGACGTGGTGCCGCTGCCGACCGTCGTCCCATGGCCGGCACGTCCCCGTGGGCCTGCTGGGACGGCTGATCGGTCGCGGTCAGTCGGGGACGGCGCCGGTCAGGCGGTGCAGCCGCAGGGCGAGCTGCACCTCCAAGGCGCGGCCGGGCGAGTTCCAGTCCGTGCCGAGCAGCCGTCCGACCCGTTCCAGGCGCTGCGTGACGGTGTTGACGTGCACGCGCAGGGCCTCGGCGGCACGCGCGGGGGAGGCGCCGGCCTGGAAGAACGCCTGCAGCGTCGCCCCGAGCTCGGTGCCGCGCTTGGCGTCGTACTCCAGCACGGGCCCGAGCGTGGTCTCGACGAAGCCCCGCACGTCCCGGCCGTCGCCGACCAGCAGGCCGAAGAAGCCCAGCTCCGCCGCGCTGGCCGAGCCGCCCGTCCGGCCCAGCGCCACGAGCGTCGCCGCGCAGCGGGCCGCCTCCTCGTGGGCGGCGCCGACGGCACCCGGCCCCCGGACCGGCCCCGCCCCGCCGACGGTCACCGGGCCGGCGGCACCGCTCAGCTCCCGGCACACGGTGGCGGCCGCCACGTCGGGCTCGACGTCGGGCAGGCAGAGCACCACACAGCCGTCGTGCGCGCCGGCCAGGCCACCGCGGGTCGCCGCCAGGTGGGTCGCCGCGGCCAGGGCCCGTCCACGGCAGCGCTCCTCCACCCGGGCCACCACGACGGCGTGCGGGCGGTCGAGGTCCGCACCCAGCCGCCGCGCCCGCTCCCGGAGCCCGTCCGGATCGCGCACCGTCGGGCCCAGCAGCTCCTCGAGCAGTTCGCCGCGCACGCGGTTCTCGGCCTCGCCCGCGGTGCGGCGGATGAGCAGCAGCAGCGCCGTGACGAGGGCGGCGCGCTCGAGGATGCGCTGGTCGGAGTCGGAGAGTTCGTCGTCCCGGTGCAGGACCAGCCCGCCCAGCAGCTCGCTGTCCACGGTGACCGCGGCGGTCCACCAGCTTCCGTCGCGCACCGTGCGGCCGGTGGTGCGGGACATCGCCAGCGCTCCCGCGGGGTCGGGCGGCAGGCCCGCGCCGGTGGGGGAGCCCTCCGGGGTTCCTCTGCCCTCCTCGTCCAGCACGGTGATGCTGCCGCCCAGCGCCTCCGTGACGGCGACGGCGACGTCCTCGACCCCGCCGCCCCGGAGGACGACGTCGATGAACCGGTCGTGCGCGCTCGCGGCCCGCTCCACCGAGGCGGTGTAGGCCCGGCGCTCCCGGCTGGCGGCCGACAGCTCGTCGAGGGCGGCCCGCGTCTCCTCGAGCAGGCGGGCGTTGTCGAGTGCGATCGCCGCGTGCGCCGCGAGGGAGCCGAGGAGGGCGACCTCCGACCGGTCGAAGCTGCGCTCGGCGCGGTCGGCGGCGTAGAGGACGCCGATCACCTGGGAGCCCCGGATCAGCGGCACCCCGAGGATCGCGACGAGCCCCTCGTCACGGACGCCGTCGTTGATCTCGCTGGTGTGCCGGAAGCGCGCGTCCTCGAAGTAGCTCGCCGTCGCGTAGGGAGCGGCCCGCTGGGCCACCAGGCCGCCGAGACCGGCTCCCATGGGGAGGCGCAGCGCCTGGAACCGGGCGGACACCGAGCCGTCGGTCACCCTCATGTACGTGTCACGCCGGGTCGGGTCGTACATGTGCGGCAGCGCGCCGCGGACCAGCCGGAACGGGGCCTCCAGCATCAGCCGCAGGATGTAGGAGAAGCGGTCGACGGGGAACTCGTGCAGCGGGGCCACGTGCTGCAGGCCGGCGTTGT
>NZ_SPQM01000171.1 GCF_004570345.1 Blastococcus sp. CT_GayMR20
GGCGCGGAGCACGTCGGTGCGCAGTGTTGACAGCACACGGCGATCCGCCTCGGCCGGGAAGGCAGCGGCTTCCAGCGCGCGCATGACGACTTCGTGACGCTCGTTGACGAGCAGGAGGATTGATCCCCGGCGAGCACGGTGCCGGTCCGCCAGACCGTGAAGCCGCCCGGGTCGTCGAGGGCGACCGGCGCGGTGCTCTTCGGCCTCCTCGTCGGCGGCACGGGCATGGTCGGCGCGGGGCTCGGAGCCGTGGCCGCGCAGCTCCTGCCGGAGCGGCGGGCCGCCTCCGGTCTCGGGGTGGCGGTGCTGCTGGCCGGCCTCCTGGTGCGCATGGTCGCCGACGGCGTCCCGGCGCTGGGGTGGGCGCACTGGCTGTCGCCGTTCGGCCTGCTCGCGCGGGCCGAGCCCTACGCCGCCGACCGGTGGTTGCCCCTCCTCGTCCTCGCGGTCGGGATCGCCGCTGTCGTCGTGGCATCCGTGGTCCTCCCCGGACGGCGCGACGCCGGCGCGGGCCTGCTCGGCCGCCGTGACCTCCACCGGGCGGGCACCGGACTGCTCGGGTCGCTGCCGGCCTTCGCCCTGCGGCGGCTGCGTCGTCCACTGCTCGGTTGGGGGACCGGCCTGGCGCTGTACTTCCTGCTGATCGGCACGCTGGCGACGACGATGACCGACTTCCTGCGCGACAACCCCGCCTTCGCCGAGCTGGCGTCGTCCGCCGGCTTCTCCCGACTGGCCAGCGTCGAGGGGTACGTCGCCGCGCTGTTCTCGCTGCTGGCGATCCCGGTCGGTGCCTTCGCCGCGAGCCGGCTCGCCACGGTCGGCGCCGACGAGACGAGCGGCCGGCTCACCCTGCTGCTGTCCCTCCCGGTGGCCCGGGCGCGATGGGCGGCGACCGAGGGTGCCGCGGCGGCAGGTGGCTGCGTGCTGCTCGCCGCGGTCGCCGGGGCGGCGACCTGGGTGGGGGCGCGCGTGGTGGGCGCGCCGCTCGGGCTCGGCGAGGCCGTAGGCGGTGCGGTGTCGGTGGCGCCGGTCGCGCTGCTGTGCCTGGGGGCGGCCGTCGCGGCGCTCGGCTGGATACCGCAGGCGGTGCTGGCCGTGGGGGTCCTGCCCGCGGCCGGTGGCTACCTGCTGCTCGTCCTCGCCGACTCGTTCCGCTGGCCGGCCTGGGTCGGCGGGCTCTCCCCGTTCGGCCACCTGGCCGCCGTGCCGGCCGAGTCCCTCGACGTGGGCGGTGCCGTCGGCATGGTCGTCGTCGCCCTGCTGCTCGCCGCCCTCGGGCTGGTCGGCTATGCGAGGCGGGACCTCCGGGCCTGAGGGAAGAGGCGGCCGTGCCACGCTGTTGTCCGCGTGAACGGCGGCTCCGAGCGGGCCGCAGCCGGATGACCTGAGGAGCAACCCGTGTCCCTGCCACCCCTGGTGGAGCCCGCCGCCGACCTGTCCATCGAGGAGGTCCGCCGCTACAGCCGCCACCTGATCATCCCCGACGTGGGTATGGACGGGCAGAAGCGGCTGAAGAACGCCAAGGTGCTCGCCGTCGGCGCCGGCGGCCTCGGCTCGCCGGTCCTGATGTACCTGGCCGCGGCGGGTGTCGGCACGCTCGGCATCGTCGAGTTCGACACCGTCGACGAGTCGAACCTGCAGCGCCAGATCATCCACGGGCAGTCCGACGTCGGCCGGTCCAAGGCCGAGAGTGCCCGGGACTCGATCAAGGAGATCAACCCGCTGATCGACGTCCGGCTGCACGAGACGCGGCTCGACAGCGAGAACGTGCTGGAGATCTTCGGCGACTACGACCTGATCGTCGACGGCACCGACAACTTCGCCACGCGCTACCTGGTCAACGACGCGTGCGTGCTGCTGGGCAAGCCCTACGTCTGGGGCTCGATCTACCGCTTCGACGGCCAGGTGTCGGTCTTCTGGAACGAGCACGGGCCGAACTACCGCGACCTCTACCCGGTCCCGCCGCCGCCCGGCATGGTGCCGAGCTGCGCCGAGGGCGGCGTGCTCGGCGTCCTCTGCGCCACGGTGGGCGCCATCCAGGCGACCGAGGCGGTCAAGCTGATCACCGGCATCGGCGAGACGCTGCTGGGCCGGCTCATGGTCTACGACGCCCTGGAGATGACCTTCCGCACGATCAAGGTGCGCAAGGACCCCGAGGGTGAGCCGATCACCGGGCTCATCGACTACGAGGCCTTCTGCGGCGTCGTCTCGGTCGAGGCCCAGGAGGCGGCCGCCGGCTCGACGATCACCGTCGACGAGCTCAAGGACATGATGGACGCCGGCAAGGACTTCGAGCTGATCGACGTCCGCGAGCCCAACGAGTACGAGATCGTGTCCATCCCCGGGGCCAAGCTGATCCCCAAGGACGAGATCCTGTCCGGCCGGGCGCTGTCGCAGCTGCCGAACGACAAGCCGATCGTGCTGCACTGCAAGACGGGCGTGCGTTCCGCCGAGGCGCTGGCCGCGGTCAAGAACGCCGGCTTCAAGGACGCCGTGCACGTCCAGGGCGGCGTGACGGCGTGGGCGACCCGCATCGACAAGGCCCTTCCGACGTACTGAACAACAGGGACGTCCCGACGGGCCCGGTCCGGCTCCCCTTCCCGGGGAGCGGGCCGGGCCCTCGGCATGTTGGATCGACCGCATGGCCGACTTCTCACCCGTGGAGCTGCTGGAGCTCTTCCAGCGCGCGCAGGCCCAGTTCACCGACCGGGTCGACGCCGTCGAGCCGGGCCAGTGGGACGACGAGTCGCTTCCCGGCTGGACCGTCGCCGACCTCGTCGCGCACCTGGTGAACGAGCAGCTGTGGGTACCCCCGCTGCTGGCGGGCGAGCCGTACGACCTGATCGAGGGCCGGTTCCCCGACGGCACCGAGGACCTGCTCGGCGACGACCCGTTCACCGGCTGGGAGACGGCCGCCGACGGCGCGCTGTCGGCGTTCGCCGAGGACGACGCCCTGGTGCGGACCGTGCACCTCTCCCGTGGTCCGACGCCGGCCACCGAGTACATCTTCGAGATGACCGCCGACCTGACGGTGCACTCCTGGGACCTCGCCCGGGCCACCGACGGGGACACCGAGCTCGACGGGGAGCTGGTCACCGCAGCGCTCGTCTACGCCGAGTCGCTGCCCGCGGACGGCATCCCCGGGATCGTCGACCCGCCGCTCGACGTGCCGCCGTCGGCGCTCCCCCAGGTGCGGCTCCTGGCCCGGTTCGGCCGCCGTGCCACGTCGTCCGGCCTGCGTTGACGGGTGCCCGACGATGGGCCCGTGACCGACCCGGTCGACGTCGACGAGGCGGTGTTCGACGTCGTCGAGCGCATTCCGCCCGGCCGGGTCAGCACCTACGGGGCGATCGGCCACCTGATCGGCATCGGTCCGCGGCGGGTGGCGCGTGCGCTGTCCTCCGGCGGAGGCGCCGTCCCCTGGTTCCGGGTGGTGCGCGCCGACGGCTCGGCCGCCGAACCGGTCCGGGTGCGGCAGCTGGAGCTGCTGGCCGCCGAAGGGGTCCCGGTGCGGAACGGCCGGGTGGACCTGGCATCGGTCGGCTGGCCCTGACCGTGTTGCCGCTGCGTGTCGGTCCGACCCATGCGGACCAATTCCCGGTATGGCCTTCAGCTCGACCCGGAAGCTGCCGACCTCCTGGTCATGAACAGCACCGCGTGCTGGGCCGTCGCCCAGGCCTCGCTCTGCGCAGTGACGGCGTCCCTGGACGACGAGATGGCCGACGACCTGCTGATGGTCGCCGGCTGGCTGACCACCGCAGCGGACCTGATCGTGGAGGCCTGGCTGCGCGAGGCCGCGCTCGCCCTGACCTGACCTAGTCCGCCGTTCTCCGGGCCGGCGCCGCCGGCATCGGCCGGATCGGCCACCGCCGGACCCGTCTCCCCGCACGGCGCACGGATCCGTCGGCTGCCTCCTCGGCGAGCTGCCGGGCGGCGACGACCGACGCCGGCTCCGGCGCGCTCACTTGAACCCCAGTTCGACGACGCATTCCCGGACGGCGGTCTCGTAGGCGACCTCCACCGCGACATCACCCCGGGCGGCTCCGTAGCTGAAGCTGCCGTCGGGATGCGGCGTCACGTCGAAGCCGCGGGCGTGCAGACACTCCGCCATGAGCAGGCCGTACTGGTCGTCAGGGGGTCCGTCCGCCGGATCGGCCGGCGGTGAGGAGGTGTCGATCTGCTGGGGCGGCATCAGGTAGACGAGCGCCCCGTCGCGGACCACCTGCACCTCCACGGAGAGGGGCCACGCCGGCGACTCGACCGTGCCGACGGCGATGCCGTCGACGGTCTCCAGGGGCCGGTACCCGCCCGACGGCGTCCCGTCGGCGTCGAGCACCGACACCTGCACCTGGTCGCCGGGCTTGGCCCCTCTCCGTGGAGGTGCAGGTGGTCCGCGACGGGGCGCTCGTCTACCTGATGCCGCCCCAGCAGATCGACACCTCCTCACCGCCGGCCGATCCGGCGGACGGACCCCCTGACGACCAGTACGGCCTGCTCATGGCGGAGTGTCTGCACGCCCGCGGCTTCGACGTGACGCCGCATCCCGACGGCAGCTTCAGCTACGGAGCCGCCCGGGGTGATGTCGCGGTGGAGGTCGCCTACGAGACCGCCGTCCGGGAATGCGTCGTCGAACTGGGGTTCAAGTGAGCGCGCCGGAGCCGGCGTCGGTCGTCGCCGCCCGGCAGCTCGCCGAGGAGGCAGCCGACGGATCCGTGCGCCGTGCGGGGAGACGGGTCCGGCGGTGGCCGATCCGGCCGATGCCGGCGGCGCCGGCCCGGAGAACGGCGGACTAGGTCAGGTCAGGGCGAGCGCGGCCTCGCGCAGCCAGGCCTCCACGATCAGGTCCGCTGCGGTGGTCAGCCAGCCGGCGACCATCAGCAGGTCGTCGGCCATCTCGTCGTCCAGGGACGCCGTCACTGCGCAGAGCGAGGCCTGGGCGACGGCCCAGCACGCGGTGCTGTTCATGACCAGGAGGTCGGCAGCTTCCGGGTCGAGCTGAAGGCCATACCGGGAATTGGTCCGCATGGGTCGGACCGACACGCAGCGGCAACACGGTCAGGGCCAGCCGACCGATGCCAGGTCCACCCGGCCGTTCCGCACCGGGACCCCTTCGGCGGCCAGCAGCTCCAGCTGCCGCACCCGGACCGGTTCGGCGGCCGAGCCGTCGGCGCGCACCACCCGGAACCAGGGGACGGCGCCTCCGCCGGAGGACAGCGCACGCGCCACCCGCCGCGGACCGATGCCGATCAGGTGGCCGATCGCCCCGTAGGTGCTGACCCGGCCGGGCGGAATGCGCTCGACGACGTCGAACACCGCCTCGTCGACGTCGACCGGGTCGGTCACGGGCCCATCGTCGGGCACCCGTCAACGCAGGCCGGACGACGTGGCACGGCGGCCGAACCGGGCCAGGAGCCGCACCTGGGGGAGCGCCGACGGCGGCACGTCGAGCGGCGGGTCGACGATCCCGGGGATGCCGTCCGCGGGCAGCGACTCGGCGTAGACGAGCGCTGCGGTGACCAGCTCCCCGTCGAGCTCGGTGTCCCCGTCGGTGGCCCGGGCGAGGTCCCAGGAGTGCACCGTCAGGTCGGCGGTCATCTCGAAGATGTACTCGGTGGCCGGCGTCGGACCACGGGAGAGGTGCACGGTCCGCACCAGGGCGTCGTCCTCGGCGAACGCCGACAGCGCGCCGTCGGCGGCCGTCTCCCAGCCGGTGAACGGGTCGTCGCCGAGCAGGTCCTCGGTGCCGTCGGGGAACCGGCCCTCGATCAGGTCGTACGGCTCGCCCGCCAGCAGCGGGGGTACCCACAGCTGCTCGTTCACCAGGTGCGCGACGAGGTCGGCGACGGTCCAGCCGGGAAGCGACTCGTCGTCCCACTGGCCCGGCTCGACGGCGTCGACCCGGTCGGTGAACTGGGCCTGCGCGCGCTGGAAGAGCTCCAGCAGCTCCACGGGTGAGAAGTCGGCCATGCGGTCGATCCAACATGCCGAGGGCCCGGCCCGCTCCCCGGGAAGGGGAGCCGGACCGGGCCCGTCGGGACGTCCCTGTTGTTCAGTACGTCGGAAGGGCCTTGTCGATGCGGGTCGCCCACGCCGTCACGCCGCCCTGGACGTGCACGGCGTCCTTGAAGCCGGCGTTCTTGACCGCGGCCAGCGCCTCGGCGGAACGCACGCCCGTCTTGCAGTGCAGCACGATCGGCTTGTCGTTCGGCAGCTGCGACAGCGCCCGGCCGGACAGGATCTCGTCCTTGGGGATCAGCTTGGCCCCGGGGATGGACACGATCTCGTACTCGTTGGGCTCGCGGACGTCGATCAGCTCGAAGTCCTTGCCGGCGTCCATCATGTCCTTGAGCTCGTCGACGGTGATCGTCGAGCCGGCGGCCGCCTCCTGGGCCTCGACCGAGACGACGCCGCAGAAGGCCTCGTAGTCGATGAGCCCGGTGATCGGCTCACCCTCGGGGTCCTTGCGCACCTTGATCGTGCGGAAGGTCATCTCCAGGGCGTCGTAGACCATGAGCCGGCCCAGCAGCGTCTCGCCGATGCCGGTGATCAGCTTGACCGCCTCGGTCGCCTGGATGGCGCCCACCGTGGCGCAGAGGACGCCGAGCACGCCGCCCTCGGCGCAGCTCGGCACCATGCCGGGCGGCGGCGGGACCGGGTAGAGGTCGCGGTAGTTCGGCCCGTGCTCGTTCCAGAAGACCGACACCTGGCCGTCGAAGCGGTAGATCGAGCCCCAGACGTAGGGCTTGCCCAGCAGCACGCACGCGTCGTTGACCAGGTAGCGCGTGGCGAAGTTGTCGGTGCCGTCGACGATCAGGTCGTAGTCGCCGAAGATCTCCAGCACGTTCTCGCTGTCGAGCCGCGTCTCGTGCAGCCGGACGTCGATCAGCGGGTTGATCTCCTTGATCGAGTCCCGGGCACTCTCGGCCTTGGACCGGCCGACGTCGGACTGCCCGTGGATGATCTGGCGCTGCAGGTTCGACTCGTCGACGGTGTCGAACTCGACGATGCCGAGCGTGCCGACACCCGCCGCGGCCAGGTACATCAGGACCGGCGAGCCGAGGCCGCCGGCGCCGACGGCGAGCACCTTGGCGTTCTTCAGCCGCTTCTGCCCGTCCATACCCACGTCGGGGATGATCAGGTGGCGGCTGTAGCGGCGGACCTCCTCGATGGACAGGTCGGCGGCGGGCTCCACCAGGGGTGGCAGGGACACGGGTTGCTCCTCAGGTCATCCGGCTGCGGCCCGCTCGGAGCCGCCGTTCACGCGGACAACAGCGTGGCACGGCCGCCTCTTCCCTCAGGCCCGGAGGTCCCGCCTCGCATAGCCGACCAGCCCGAGGGCGGCGAGCAGCAGGGCGACGACGACCATGCCGACGGCACCGCCCACGTCGAGGGACTCGGCCGGCACGGCGGCCAGGTGGCCGAACGGGGAGAGCCCGCCGACCCAGGCCGGCCAGCGGAACGAGTCGGCGAGGACGAGCAGCAGGTAGCCACCGGCCGCGGGCAGGACCCCCACGGCCAGCACCGCCTGCGGTATCCAGCCGAGCGCCGCGACGGCCGCCCCCAGGCACAGCAGCGCGACCGGCGCCACCGACACCGCACCGCCTACGGCCTCGCCGAGCCCGAGCGGCGCGCCCACCACGCGCGCCCCCACCCAGGTCGCCGCCCCGGCGACCGCGGCGAGCAGCACGCAGCCACCTGCCGCCGCGGCACCCTCGGTCGCCGCCCATCGCGCCCGGGCCACCGGGAGGGACAGCAGCAGGGTGAGCCGGCCGCTCGTCTCGTCGGCGCCGACCGTGGCGAGCCGGCTCGCGGCGAAGGCACCGACCGGGATCGCCAGCAGCGAGAACAGCGCGGCGACGTACCCCTCGACGCTGGCCAGTCGGGAGAAGCCGGCGGACGACGCCAGCTCGGCGAAGGCGGGGTTGTCGCGCAGGAAGTCGGTCATCGTCGTCGCCAGCGTGCCGATCAGCAGGAAGTACAGCGCCAGGCCGGTCCCCCAACCGAGCAGTGGACGACGCAGCCGCCGCAGGGCGAAGGCCGGCAGCGACCCGAGCAGTCCGGTGCCCGCCCGGTGGAGGTCACGGCGGCCGAGCAGGCCCGCGCCGGCGTCGCGCCGTCCGGGGAGGACCACGGATGCCACGACGACAGCGGCGATCCCGACCGCGAGGACGAGGAGGGGCAACCACCGGTCGGCGGCGTAGGGCTCGGCCCGCGCGAGCAGGCCGAACGGCGACAGCCAGTGCGCCCACCCCAGCGCCGGGACGCCGTCGGCGACCATGCGCACCAGGAGGCCGGCCAGCAGCACCGCCACCCCGAGACCGGAGGCGGCCCGCCGCTCCGGCAGGAGCTGCGCGGCCACGGCTCCGAGCCCCGCGCCGACCATGCCCGTGCCGCCGACGAGGAGGCCGAAGAGCACCGCGCCGGTCGCCCTCGACGACCCGGGCGGCTTCACGGTCTGGCGGACCGGCACCGTGCTCGCCGGGGATCAATCCTCCTGCTCGTCAACGAGCGTCACGAAGTCGTCATGCGCGCGCTGGAAGCCGCTGCCTTCCCGGCCGAGGCGGATCGCCGTGTGCTGTCAACACTGCGCACCGACGTGCTCCGCGCC
>NZ_SPQM01000172.1 GCF_004570345.1 Blastococcus sp. CT_GayMR20
GGTGCGCCTCGTCGGCCGGGGTGAGCACCTCGGACTCGTCGATGTAGTCCACGCCCAGGCTCTGCAGGACCTGCGCCTCGACGAAGTGCCCGATCCGGGCCTTGGCCATCACCGGGATCGAGACCGCCCCGATGATCCCGTCGATCATGTCGGGGTCGCTCATCCGCGCGATACCGCCCTGCGCGCGGATGTCGGCGGGCACCCGCTCCAGCGCCATCACGGCGACCGCACCGGCGTCCTCGGCGATCTTCGCCTGCTCCGGGGTGACCACGTCCATGATCACCCCGCCCTTGAGCTGCTCGGCCATGCCGCGCTTGACGCGGTCGGTACCGGTGGAAGGGGTCTCGGTTGCCACGGGATGCTGCCTCACGATTCGACGGACGATCCGGGGTGGGTGGGACCCCGGTGACATCGTACGGCCGCTCAGCGGCCGGTCCGACCGCCGCTGCCAGCTCTGCTCGTGACCTCGACGAGGCGGTCGTCGATGTCGAAGTACCGGGGCAGCGGCCGGCGGGCGTGCAGCCGGAACAGCCGGGGGAACCGGTGACGGCGCAGCGCGCGGGTGTCCCGGACGGCGTCGTTGTAGAAGCGGCGGGCCAGACCCACCCGGGTGGTCGTGCCGGCCAGGTCGTTCTGCAGCGCGGCCGGGACGCCGGGCAGGTCGGGCGACAATTCCCGCAGTTCCCGACCGAGGACGTTCTCGGCCAGTTCGCGGTCGCCGTCGACGGGCGCCCGGGCGTCGGCCGCGAAGGCCGCGAGGTAGGCGGCACGGTCGGAGCCGACCGCGGCCGGGTACTGGCGGGCCAGTTCCTCCGCCAACCCGGCCCGTCGCTGCAGCTGGGCGTCCAGCGCGGTCCACGCGCGCGCGACCCGCGCCTCCAGCCGGCTCAGCCGGGTGAGGGTCCAGACGGTCCAGGCCACCAGGAGCAGCAGGAGCACGCCCGCCAGCAGCAACCACACCCCGGACGTCACGGGGCCGAAGGCTAGCGCTCCACCCAGCGGCGCAGGGGCGACCGCGTCGGCGGCACGGCCGGGAACTCGTCCTCCTCGCCCGCGGTCACGACGCCGCCCTCGGGCAGGACGACGGTCTCGTAGACGGCCAGGATCCGCCGGGCCAGCACCTGCCAGTCGTAGGACGCGGCCACCCGGGCACCGAGCTCGGAGAGGATCGCCCGCCGTCCCGGGTCGGCGAGCAGGTCGCCGAGCGCGCGGCCCAGTGCGGCCGCGTCGCCGCGCGGGACGAGCACGCCTGCCTCGCCGTCCTCCAGGACCCGCGCGAAGGCGTCGAGGTCGCTGGCCACGATCGGGGCCCCGGCCGCGAGCGCCTCGATCAGGACGACGCCGAAGGACTCCCCCAGCAGGTTGGGCGCGCAGTAGACGTCGACCGAGCGGAGGAAGGCGCCCTTGTCGGCCTCGGAGATCTCACCGAGGAGCGCGACGTGCGGCCGCAGGTCCTCGCCGATGAGGTCGCGGATCTCGGCGGGGTCCCCGCGACCGGCGATCAGCAGCCGCGCGCCCGGGTGCCGGCGGACGACGGTCCGCATGGCCTCCAGCAGGACGGGCAGGCCCTTGCGCGGCTCGCCGTAGCGGCCGAGGAAGCCGATCGTGGGTCCGTCGACGCCGCGGGTGAAGCCCGGCAGCGACGGCCCCTCGGCGAACGCGTCGACGTGCACGCCGTTCGGGATGATCACCGCGTCGCCGCCGAGGTGCTCGACCTGCACGCGGCGGGCGAAGTCGGAGACGGCGATCCGGCCGCTGATCCGCTCCAGCCAGGGACGGACCACCGGCCCCCACGCCGCCAGCCACTTCGACCGCGTCGTCGCGGCGTGGAAGGTGGCCACGATGGGGCCCTTGGCGATCATGCAGACCAGGAGCGAGACCGACGGCGGCGCCGGCTCGTGCACGTGCACCACGTCGAAGTGCCCGTCGCGCAGCCAGCGGCGGACCCGCGACGCGGACACCGGCCCGAACTGCAGGCTGGCCATCGAGCCGTTGTAGGGCACGGGCACCGTCCGGCCGGCGAAGGTCGCGTGCTCGGGCAGCGACTCCTCGTGCTCGGCCGGCGTCAGGATCTCGACGTGGTGGCCCATGCCCCGCAGGGTCTCGGCCAGGTCCCGCACGTGGTACTGCACCCCGCCGGGCACGTCCCACTGGTAGGGGCAGACGAGGCCTATCCGCATGCCGCGGTGCATCAGGCCCGCTCCTCCGCAGGCGGGTCCGGAGGGACGTCGCTCCAGATCCGGCCGAGCATGTGCCAGTCCTCGGGCTGCTCGACGATGGTGCGGGCGAACGCGTCCGCGACGTCCTGCATCGCCGTCCCGACGCGGTCCTTCAGCCGGCCCGGGCCGTCGACGGGCACCTCCGGCGCGAACGTCAGCCGCCAGCCGCGCTCGGTGAAGGCGCAGACGGTCGGGATGAGCGCGGCCCCGGTCTGCGCGGCCAGCAGCGCCGCTCCGCCGGGCATCGTCGCGGCCCGGCCGAAGAACGTCACCGGCACTCCCCCGCTGCCGAGGTTGCGGTCGACCAGCAGGCAGGTGGAGCCGCCGTCGGCCAGCCAGTCGCGGAGCACCTCCGAACTGGGCCGGGGTCCGCCGGTGAGCGGCACGACCCGCATCCCGAGCGACTCCCGGTACTCGAGGAAGCGCCGGTAGAGCGACTCGGGCTTCAGCCGCTCGGCGACGGTCATGAACGGGCCGCCCAGGAAGTCGATGAACCAGACCGCCGCCGCGTCCCAGTTCCCGCTGTGGGGCAGCGTCATCACCAGGCCGCGGCCCTCGTTGTGGACCTTCTGCACGTACTCCAGGCCGACGACGTCGGTGTCGGTGACGATCCGCTCGCTGCTGAGCGTCGGGAGGCGGAACGCCTCCTGCCAGTACCGGGCGTAGGACCGCAGTCCCCGGGTGGTGAGGTCGGCCAGCTCCGGCTCGGAGAGGGCGCCGCCGGTGACGACCCGGTAGTTGGCCCGCAGCTGGCGAACCCCCGTGCCCTGCCGGCCGGCGGCCCAGCGGCCGGCGCGGTCGAACGCCCCGCGGGCGGCGGGTTCGGGCAGCATCCGCACCGCGCGCCAGCCGGCCGCGAACCCCGCATCGGTCAGCGCAGCGGCGGTGCGGGCCCGCAGGGTGGCCGTCACGGCGTGCCCGGTGGGATCGGGAGGGCGGCACCGGCCGCGCCGCGGCGGACGGCGTGGAAGCGCTGGCCGACGGTCACCGCGCTGCCGGCCAGCAGGGCCCAGAGCATCACGTGCAGGGCGTACGGGACACCGAGTCCGGTGAACCCGGTACCGACCAGGACGAGGATGAGCCGCTCCGTGCGCTCGACGATCCCGACGTCGCAGGACAGGCCCACGCCCTCCGCCCGCGCCTTGATGTAGGACGTGAGCACGCCGAGGACCAGGCAGATCAGGGCGAGCAGGACGATCAGCCGGTTGTCGCCCCCGCCCGAGTACCACCAGACCAGCGCACCGAAGACCGCCGCGTCCGCGGCGCGGTCGCCGACGGAGTCCAGCACCGCCCCGAAGACGGACCCGCCGCCCCGCGCCCGGGCCAGCGCGCCGTCGAGCATGTCGAGCAGGACGAAGGCGGTGACGGCGACCGCGCCCCACCAGAGGACGCCGTTGCCGATCAGGAAGACCGCGGACGCGACGGCACCGACCGTGCCCGTGATGGTCACCATGTCGGGGGTCACCCCGGCCGCAGCCAGCCGCGCGACGACCGGCGCCCAGAAGCGGGCGACGGCCGGGCGCGCGTTGCTGCCGAGCACGTCAGCCCTCCCGCGCCGTGGCGGGCTCCGCCGCCGACTCCGCCCACGCCTTGGCCAGCAGGTCCCGGGTCTCGCGCAGGACCTGCGGGAGGACGCGGGTCAGCCCGATGACCGGCATGAAGTTCGTGTCGCCACCCCACCGCGGCACCGCGTGCTGGTGCAAGTGGTCGGCGATGCCGGCGCCGGCGACCGACCCCTGGTTCATGCCGATGTTGAAGCCGTGCGCCCCGCTGACCGAGCGGACCACCCGCATCGCCGTCTGCGTGAAGGCGCCCAGCTCGGCGACCTCGTCGGTGGTGAGGTCGGTGTAGTCGGGCACATGCCGGTACGGGACCAGCATGAGGTGGCCGGCGTTGTACGGGTAGAGGTTGAGGACGGCGAAGACCGTCGTCCCCCGCGCGACGATCAGGCCCTCCTCGTCGCTCATCGTCGGGATGACGCAGAACGGGCAGTCGTGCGCGCCCGTGGGCTTCCCCTCACCCCGGATGTAGGCCATCCGGTACGGGGTCCAGAGGTGCTCGAAGGCCTGCCCGGGGACCGGGTCCAGAGCCGGCCCGCCGTCGTCCCTGGGCGTGCTCATCCGACCACCGCGGACTCAGCAGTCGGGTCGGCGTTCGAGCGGGACGCGATCCAGGCGGCCACCTGGTCGACGGCGTCGTCCACCGGGATGCCGTTGTTCTGCGATCCGTCGCGGTAGCGGAAGGAGACGGCCCCGGCCTCGGCATCGGTGGCGCCGGCGATCAGCACGAAGGGCACCTTCTGCTTGCTCGCCGTCCGGATCTTCTTCTGCATCCGGTCGTCGGAGTCGTCGATCTCGACCCGGATGCCCTTCTGCCTGAGCTTGAGCGCGACGTCGCGCAGGTAGGGCACCTGCTCGTCGGTGATCGGGATGCCGACGACCTGCACCGGCGCCAGCCAGGCGGGGAAGGCACCGGCGTAGTGCTCGGTCAGGACGCCGAAGAAGCGCTCGATCGACCCGAACTTGGCCGAGTGGATCATCACCGGCTGCGCGCGACCGCCGTCGGCCGACGTGTATTCCAGACCGAAGCGGGCGGGCTGGTTGAAGTCGTACTGGATGGTCGACATCTGCCAGGTGCGGCCGATGGCGTCCCGGGCCTGCACGGAGATCTTCGGCCCGTAGAACGCGGCGCCGCCGGGGTCGGGCACGAGCTCCAGCCCGGTCTCCCGTGCGGCGTCCTCGAGCACCGCGGTCGCCACCTCCCACTCCTCGGAGGACCCGATGAACTTGGCTGCCTTCTCCGGGTCGTCGCCCCGCGTGGAGAGCTCCAGGTAGTAGTCGTCGAGACCGAAGTCGCGCAGCAGCCCGAGCACGAAGGCGAGCAGGTGGCGGATCTCGCCCGGCGCCTGCTCGGGGGTGACGTAGCTGTGCGAGTCGTCCTGGGTCAGGCCGCGCACGCGGGTGAGGCCGTGGACGACCCCGGACTTCTCGTACCGGTACACCGAGCCGAACTCGAAGAAGCGCAGCGGCAGCTCGCGGTAGGACCGGCCGCGCGACCGGAAGATCAGGTTGTGCATCGGGCAGTTCATGGCCTTGAGGTAGTACTTCGCGTTCTCCAGGTCCATGGCCGGGAACATGGTGTCCTCGTAGTAGGGCAGGTGCCCCGAGGTCTCGAACAGGCCGCCCTTGCTGATGTGCGGGCTGCCGACGTAGTCGAAGCCCTCCTCGATGTGCCGGGCGCGGACGTAGTCCTCCATCTCGCGCTTGACCACCCCGCCCTTGGGGTGGAACACGGCGAGCCCGGAGCCGATCTCGTCGGGGAAGCTGAACAGGTCCAGCTCGGCGCCGAGGCGGCGGTGGTCGCGGCGCTCGGCCTCGGCCAGCTGCTCCAGGTAGGCCTTGTGGGCGTCCTTGCTCTCCCAGGCGGTGCCGTAGATGCGCTGCAGCTGCGGGTTCTTCTCGCTGCCCCGCCAGTACGCGGCGGCGCTACGGGTCAGGGAGAACGCCGGGATGGCGCTCGTGCGCGGCAGGTGCGGACCGCGGCAGAGGTCGGTCCAGACCAGGTCACCGGTGCGGGCGTCGAGGTTGTCGTACATGGTCAGCTGCGCCCCGCCGACCTCGACGGAGGCGCCCTCGGTGTCGTCAGCGCCCCCCTTGAGGCCGATCAGCTCGAGCTTGTAGGGCTCGTCCGCCAGCTCGGCCTTCGCGTCGGCGTCGCTGATCTCCCGGCGCGCGAAGTTCTGCCCGGCCCGGACGATCTCCTGCATCTTCTTCTCGAGGGCGGTGAGGTCCTCGGGGGTGAAGGGCCGCTCCGGGTCGAAGTCGTAGTAGAAGCCGTTCTCGACCGGCGGGCCGATGCCGAGCTTCGTGCCGGGGAAGAGCTCCTGCACCGCCTGGGCGAGCACGTGGGCGGTGGAGTGCCGGATGACCGCGCGGCCGTCGGCGCTCGCGGCCGGGACCGGCTGCACCTCGGCGTCGGACTCCGGCGCCCAGTTCAGGTCCTTCAGGTCACCACCGGCCACCTCCCGGACGACGACCGCGCCGTCGGGGCCCTTGAGCGGGATCCCGGCGTCCTTGAGCGCCTGCATCGCCGTCGTCCCGGCCGGCACCCGGATCCCGGGGTGGGCGGCTGGCGATGGCGGGGTCGACACGAGGAACTCCAGGGGTTCGGCGGGCGGGCGCCTGCGAGCCTAATGCGCGCCTGCCGCCGCTCAGGCCGGATGGCGACCTAAGCGAGCAGGACCGGGTCGCCGACGCGCACCACGCCGGGAATGCGCACGTCGGCGTAGACGCCGAGGCAGTGCTTCGGCGTCCGGCTCACGGCGAGGACGGCGTCGCCGACCCGCACGGTCCGGCCGACCCACGACCGCTCGTCGTCCCCGTCGAGGGTGAGCAGCAGGTTCGCCCGCGGGTCGTCGGGCGAGCAGCCCTCCGGGAGGTCGCCGGCCGCGGCGCGGTCGACGGCCTGCCGGGACACGAGGTGCACCGGGGCGACACCGGTGCCCTCGGCCGGCGTCGCGACGAGGTGCACCGGGCGGTCCAGTGCCTCCGAGAGCCGGTCCTCGTCCACGACCGGGTCGCCGGTCGCGGCGACGTCGCGCATCGCAGGGACGTCCTTGGCGCGCACGACCTGCTCGTCGGCGTCGACGACGGTCCACGCGCGGTCCCCGGCGAGACCGTCGCTCCCCACCTCGCACGTGTCTGCCGAGCGGCCGGCGAGGGAGCGGACGGGATAGATCCAGATCTGTTCCACCCGGCCGACCGGCTGTTCCTCCGCCACGACCCGGACCGTACCGCCGCCACCCCGAGGACCGGCCGGACCCACGGTCAGGGGCGTTCCGGCAACGCGCAGTGACGGATCGCGGACGCGTCGGCGAGTCGCCGGTTCACCCGTGTATCCGGACCGGCCGTTGCCGGCTCTCCCTACAGCAATCTGCTCCGTCGAAGCGGCCGGCGCCACGCCGTCCACCAGCAGGAAGGTTGGAAGGAATGCACAGGACGACTGGCACACCGGCGTTGCGGCGCTGGCTCGTCGGTGGAGCCTCGCTCGTGATCGCGGCGACCATGGTCGGCTGCGGGTCGGACGACGACTCCGGCGACAGCGCGTCGGGCGGGACGAGCTCGTCCGCCGCCGAGGAGGCCGATCCCGCCGCGTTCTGCGAAGCGGCGGTCGACCTCGAGGCCGGGCTCACCACGGGTGGCCCCGAGGTGGACTTCGAGACGGCCACCCCCGAGGAGATCGAGGCGGCGCTCACGGACTACCGCGAGCAGGTCGAGCCGCTGCTGAAGGAGGCGGAGGACTCCGCACCCGAGGAGGTGACCGACGACATCACGTCTCTGACCGGCCAGGTCCGCCAGGGGCTGGAGAGCGGCGACGACTCCGTGTTCCAGTCGCCGGAGTTCATGGAGGCGAATGCCGGGATCGACGAGTACATGCTGGCGGAGTGCGGCTACGAGCAGATCGAGGCCGTGGGGGTGAACTACGAGTACGAGGGCATCCCGGACACCGTGCCCGCGGGCATCGTGGCGGTGACCTTCACCAACGAGGGTGACGAGGTCCACGAGATCGGCGTCGTGCGCATCAACGACGACGTGACAGAGCCGCTCGAGCAGCTCCTGACGCTCCCGGAGGAGGAGATCTTCACGAAGGTGGAGTTCGCGGGCATCGCCTTCGCCGAGCCGAGCGCGTCGGACACCGTGTTCCTTCGCATGGAGGAGCCGGGGCGGTACGGCGGCGCGTGCTTCATCCCCCAGGGCACGACGCACGACACCGAGGGCAGTGGGCCACCCCACTTCACGCTGGGCATGTTCGCGGAGTTCACCGTCGAGTGACGGCCTTCCCCACGCAGCCGGCGACCCGGCGTCAGTTCCTCGGCCTCGGTGCGGCCGCGGGACTGGCGCTGGTCGCCGGCTGCTCCGGCGAACGGCCCGCAGCCCCCACCCCCACCGGAGCGCTGCGGCTCACCGCCGCACCGATGCGGCTCGACCTGGCCGGCCACGAGGTGCCGACCTGGGGCTACGGCACCGTTCCGGGACCGGAGATCCGGCTGAAGGTCGGCGACCGCCTGCGGGTGCAGCTGGAGAACGGGCTGTCCGAGGACACGACCGTGCACTGGCACGGCCTCGCACCGCCGAACGGGATGGACGGCGTTCCCGGGATCACCCAGGACCCGGTCACGCCGGGCTCCCGCTTCACCTACGACTTCCCGACGCCGATCGCCGGCTCGTTCATGTACCACGCCCACGTCGGCGTGCAGCTCGACCGCGGGCTGTACGGGCCGTTGATCGTCGAGCCGCGGAACGAGCCCCTGGCCTACGACGGCGAGTACACGCTCATGCTGGACGACTGGCG
>NZ_SPQM01000173.1 GCF_004570345.1 Blastococcus sp. CT_GayMR20
GGCGACCACGTTCCACGACGACCCCGACGTGATCGCCAAGGTCTCCCGGGGCCTCGGCGAGCCGATGGTCGGCATCAACGTCTCCACGCTGCCGGACAGCGAGCGGTACGCCACCCGCGGCTGGTGAGTCGAGGGGACCGGCCTACGCGTCGGTCCCCGCGCTGTACGGCTGGCCCGGCCAGTAGGCCCACTCCTCGAAGTCCTCGACCCGGCCGTCCGGCGCGAAGCGCAGCACCCACAGGTCCCGGTACTCCCGGGCGACCGGATCCAGGTACCGCACCTCCAGCCGGACGACGGCGTCCCGGCCCTCGACCGCGACCGGCTCCGCGGCCACCGCGAACGTCCGGCCCTCGTCGTCCCGCCAGAACGCCTGGATCTCGGCGTGGCCGACCATGGGTTCCTCGTACGGGGAGGTCCGGTAGCGCGCGTCCTCGGTGAAGAGCCGGGTCACGCCGGTGGGGTCGCCGGACCGCCAGGCGCGCTCGTAGTCCGCCACCCACCGCATCACGCCGTCGCGGTCCACGGGGCAGCTCAGGCGTCGGTGGGGAAGCGGTACCGGGTCTGCGCGAACCGGCCCTTGGCGAACGCGAGCACCTTCGTGGGGGCGACCTCGAACACGTCGGCGGATCCGCCGTCCGCGCGGTGGAACGCCCCGTGCTCAGCGGTGAAGTCCCAGTCGCCGGAGTACTTGCTGCGCCAGAGGTCGGCGAGGGTCCGCAGCCGGGCGTCGTCCCTGACCTGGACGGCCTGGCCCTCGACCACCAGGTCGAGGCCCTCCTTCCACCGGTTGGTCCCGGTGGTCAGCGCCACGTGCGGGTTCGCCGCCAGGTTCACCGCCTTCTGCTCCGACGCCCCCGTGCAGAAGTGGAGCCGGCCGTCGGCCCACACGGCCGGCAGCGGGGTGACGTGCGGCCGGCCGTCCCTGCGCACGGTGGAGATCCAGAACAGCTCGGCGCTCGCGAGCAGGCGGACGACGTCCGCCCACGGCGTCGGCGGGGACTCGGGATCACCGAAGCGGACGTCCTGCTCGGGTACGGGTTCCATGCTGTTCCCGACTCCCCGGGTCCCGGCGATTCATCGGTCGTGAGGCCGCCCGTAGCGTGGACGGTTGTGTCCAGCGATTCCGACCGGCCTGTCATCGGCGTGCTCGCCCTGCAGGGCGACGTCCGTGAGCACCTCGCGGCGCTGACCGAGCAGGGTGCCCGCGCGGTGACCGTCCGCCGTCCCGAGGAGCTGGCCGACGTGGACGGGCTCGTCCTGCCCGGCGGTGAGTCCACGACGATGGTCAAGCTGGCCGCGCGCTTCGGGCTCCTGGAACCGCTGCGCGCCGCGGTGCATGACGGCCTGCCCGCCTACGGCTCCTGCGCCGGGATGATCCTGCTCGCCGACCGGCTGCTGGACGCACCGGCGGACCAGGAGACGATCGGCGGCCTCGACGTCACCGTCCGCCGCAACGCCTTCGGACGGCAGGTCGACAGCTTCGAGTCCGACCTGGCCTTCGAGTCGCTGCCGGGCGGTCCGGTGCACGCGGTCTTCATCCGGGCGCCGTGGGTCGAGGAGGCCGGCGAGCAGGTCGTCGTCCTCGGGCGGGTCGTGGGCGGCGCCGCCGACGGTAGGATCGTCGCCGTCCGCCAGGGGAATCTGGTGGCCACCAGCTTCCACCCCGAACTGACCGGGGACCGCCGGGTGCACGCGTTGTTCGTCGACATCGTCCGCCGCCACCTGGCCGAGCAGGCCGGCGCCGACGCCGGGAACGAGAGAGGTGTGCCATGAGCGGCCATTCCAAGTGGGCGACGACGAAGCACAAGAAGGCCGGCATCGATGCCAAGCGCGGCAAGCTCTTCGCCAAGCTGATCAAGAACATCGAGGTCGCGGCGCGCACCGGCGGCGGTGACCCCGCCGGCAACCCGACCCTGTTCGACGCCATCCAGAAGGCGAAGAAGTCGTCGGTGCCCAACGACAACATCGACCGCGCCGTCAAGCGGGGGTCGGGTGCAGAGGCCGGTGGCGTCGACTACCAGGGCATCACGTACGAGGGGTACGCACCCGGCGGGGTCGCCGTCCTCATCGAGTGCCTGACCGACAACAAGAACCGGTCGGCGATGGAGGTCCGCACCGCCATGACGCGCAACGGCGGGTCGATGGCCGACCCGGGGTCGGTCTCCTACCTCTTCTCCCGCAAGGGCGTCGTCGTGGTCCCCAAGGCCGACGGCGCCGACGAGGACTCCGTGCTCATGGCGGTCCTCGACGCCGGAGCCGAGGAGGTGCGCGACCTCGGCGACACCTTCGAGGTGGTGTGCGAGCCCGGTGACCTGGTCGCCGTCCGCACCGCGCTGCAGGACGCCGGCATCGACTACGACTCGGCCGAGGCCGGCTTCGTGCCCAGCGTCTCCGTCGAGCTCGACGAGGAGAACGCCGGCAAGGTGTTCCGCCTGATCGACGCCCTCGAGGACTGCGACGACGTGCAGAACGTCTTCGCGAACTACGACGTGTCCGACGAGGTGCTCGAGAAGGTCGGGTAACGGTGTGTCGGAGGCCGGACGTCCCCGCTCGCGGTTAGCGTGGGTCGAACATCAGTTCGGCTGACGGTGGGAGATCTTCATGCGGGTGCTCGGTATCGATCCGGGCCTCACCCGGTGCGGATGGGGCGTGGTCGACGGACGCCCGGGGGCCCGGCCCGTCGCCGTGGGGGTCGGGGTGATCCGGACGATGAACGAGCTCGACCTGGAGCTGCGCCTCCTGGAGCTGCACACCGCGGTGACGTCCCTGCTGCGGGAGCACCGGCCGGACGTCGTGGCCATCGAGCGGGTCTTCACCCAGAACAACAAGGGGACGGCGACCGGCACCGCGCAGGCGGCCGGGGTCGCGGCGCTGGCCGCCGCGCAGGCGGACCGGCCGGTCGCGTGGCACACGCCCAGCGAGGTCAAGGCGGCCATCTCCGGCAACGGCCGGGCGGACAAGGAGCAGGTCACCCTCATGGTCACGCGCGTCCTGGGGCTGGCCGCCGCGCCGAAGCCCGCCGACGCGGCCGACGCCCTGGCACTGGCCGTCTGCCACGCCTGGCGGGGGCCGGCCCAGGACCGGTTGCGCCGCGCGGCGATCGCCGGCGGGATCGGAGCCCCGGTGCGCAGCACCACCCTGCCCCGGTGGACGGGGGTGGCGGCCCGATGATCGCCAGCGTGAGCGGCCGGGTGGCCGCGGTGTCGCCGAACGGGGCGGTCGTCGAGGTCGGCGGCATCGGGCTGTCGGTCCAGTGCACCCCCGGCACCATCGCCCGGCTGCAGGTGGGGGAGACCGCGCGGCTGGCGACCAGCCTGATCGTCCGCGAGGACTCGCTCACCCTCTACGGTTTCGCCGACGACGACGAGCGGCAGCTGTTCGAGCTGCTCCAGACCGCGAACGGCGTGGGCCCGCGGCTCGCGCAGGCGGTGCTCGCCATCCACCCGCCGCGGGAGATCCGCCGTGCGGTGTCGACGGCCGACCTGAAGGCGCTCATGCAGGTGCCCGGCATCGGCAAGAAGGGTGCCGAACGGCTGATCCTCGAACTGCGCGACCGGCTCGGCTCGACGACGTCGGACACCTCGCTCGACGCCCCGGGCGGCGGACTGCCGTCCGTCACCCCCGTGGCGCCGTGGCGGGACCAGCTGACCGCGGCGCTCATGAGTCTCGGCTGGAGCATCAAGGAGGCCGAGGGCGCCGTGCTGCAGCTCGCGCCGGTGGCTGACGAGCAGATCGTCGCGACCGGCTCGGTCGAGGTGGCGGTCCTGCTCCGGCAGGCCCTGCAGCTGCTGGGTCGCGCATGAGTTCCCCGTTCGACCGGCCGATGGTGGGGGAGGTGGACAGCGGCCTCGGCCAGGACGCGGCCGTGTCGCCGCAGGCAGGGGACGAGGAGCGGGTCGTCGAGTCGGCGCTGCGGCCGCACTCGCTGACGGAGTTCATCGGGCAGCCGAAGGTCAGCCGCCAGCTCGCGCTCGTTCTGGAGGGCGCCAAGCGGCGCGGCCGGCCGCCGGACCACGTGCTGCTGTCCGGTCCGCCCGGCCTGGGCAAGACCAGCCTCGCCCTGATCATCGGCTCCGAGCTCGGGACGTCGGTGAAGATCACCAGCGGCCCGGCGATCGAGCGGTCCGGCGACCTGGCCGCCATGCTGTCCAACCTCGCGCCGGGCGACGTCCTGTTCATCGACGAGATCCACCGCATCGCCCGGCCCGCCGAGGAACTGCTGTACATGGCGATGGAGGACTTCCGGGTCGACGTCGTCGTCGGCAAGGGCCCGGGCGCGACGGCCATCCCGCTCGAGATCAGCCCCTTCACGCTGGTCGGGGCCACCACCCGGGCCGGCCTGCTCACCGGTCCGCTCCGTGACCGCTTCGGGTTCGTCGGTCAGATGGAGTTCTACGAGCCCGCCGAGCTCCAGCAGGTCCTCCGCCGCAGCGCCGACCTGCTCGGGGTCGAGCTCACCGAGGACGGCTCCGCGGAGATCGCCGGCCGGTCGCGCGGTACGCCGCGGATCGCCAACCGGCTGCTGCGCCGCGTGCGGGACTACGCCGAGGTCGAGGCCGACGGGCGGGTGACGCGCGAGGTCGCCCAGGCGGCGCTCGCGCTCTACGACGTCGACGTCCTCGGCCTGGACCGGCTCGACCGGGCCGTGCTCGAGGCCCTGGTCGTCCGCTTCCACGGCGGTCCGGTCGGCGTCGCCACCCTCGCGGTTGCCGTCGGCGAGGAGCCGAACACCGTCGAGGAGGTCTGCGAACCGTTCCTGGTGCGGGCCGGCCTGCTGGCACGGACACCGCGCGGGCGCGTCGCGACGGAGGCCGCGTGGCACCACCTGGGGCATCCCCTGCCGAAGGGCGGCGCGGTGCTCGGCGGGTGGACGGGTGGCAAGCAGGGGAGCGGAGTGAGTGGAGTGTTCGGTGGGGGGACCGGCGCACCGGGGAACCCGGGTCCGTCGTCAGAGCCCCTGTTCGGCGCATAGACTCCGAGCCGCTGGCGCGCAACTCGTCAGGCCGCGGCCGTGCGCGTCCCGTCCGGTCGCCTGCGCGCGCCGTGCACGAGACCAGCAACTGACGCACCCGAGCGGGTTCCGACCGGGCCCGCACCGACCGCGGAGCGAGTCCCCGCGGTAGAGAGGCACATCTGTCGTGGAGCAATTTTTCCCGTTCATCCTGCTGGCGCTCGCCGTGGTGCTGCTGTTCGTGCTGCCCGCCCGCCAGCGCAAGCGCATGCAGGCCCAGGCCCAGGCGATGCAGGAGTCGCTGACCGTGGGCACCCCCGTCATGACGACCAGCGGCCTCCACGGCACGGTCGCCGGCCTCGGCGACAAGACCGTGGACATCGAGATCGCCCCCGGGGTGGTCGTGACGTTCGCCCGCCCGGCGATCCTCGAGATCCGCAAGCCGGCAGGAACGGTCGACGGCCGGGACACGGACACGGACACCGGCACCGACACCGGGACGCCCGGCACGACCGGCGGACGGCCGGCCGACGGCACGCTCTGATCCGGGGGACCACCGTGGCCAACCGCTCCATGCCGGCGAGCCGGTACTTCGGCGCGTTCATCCTGATCGTCGCCATCCTGTACGCCCTGATCTTCTTCACCGGCAGCACCCGGACCCCGCAGCTCGGGCTCGACCTGCGGGGCGGCACGACGGTCACGCTGACCGCGCGCACGCCGGACGGCCAGGCGCCCGACCAGGAGGACCTGGAGCTCGCCCGCCAGATCATCGAGCAGCGGGTGAACGGCCTCGGTGTCGCCGAGGCCGAGGTGGTCACCGAGGGTGACTCCAACATCGTCATCTCCGTGCCCGGGGACGACGGCGAGCAGGCCCGCGAGCTGGGCCAGACCGCACAGCTGCGTTTCCGCCCCGTGATCCAGGGGCCCGAGCCGGCGACCCCGGCGGCGACCGACAGCGCCACCCCCACGCCCACGGACGGCGCGACGCCGAGCACGCCTGGCGCGCCGAGCGACAGCGCCGCCCCGAACGACGGGTCGGTGCCCTTCGACCCTGCCGCGCCCACCACCGCCGCAGCGCCGACCGGGCCCGCCTCTCCGGTGCCGGTCGACCCGGACGCCCCGCCGGTCACGCAGGAGCAGGCCGCGGCGACCTACGCCACGCTCAGCTGTGACAGCGAGTCGACCGGTGCCGTCGACCGCTCCGATGACTTCGTCGCCACCTGCAGCGAGGACGGCGCGTTCAAGTACCTCCTCGGCCAGGCCGTCGTCGAGGGCACGAACATCACCGATGCCACCGCCGGCACCACCACGGCCACCGGCGAGTGGGTCGTCAACCTCGACTTCGACGGCGAGGGCTCCGCGGCCTGGGCGACCTACACCGCCGCCAACGTCGGCAACGCGGTGGCCATCACGCTCGACGGCCGGGTCATCTCCGCCCCCACGATCAACTCCGCCATCGCCGGCGGCGGTACCGAGATCCAGGGCAATTTCGACCAGGAGTCGGCGACCGAGCTGGCCAACCAGCTGAAGTACGGCGCCCTGCCGCTGAGCTTCACGCAGGCCACCGCCCAGTCGATCTCCACCGAGCTGGGCGCGGAACAGCTGCGGGCGGGCCTGATCGCGGGCGCGATCGGCATCGCGCTGGTCTTCGTCTACGCGCTGGTGTACTACCGCCTGCTCGGTCTGGTGATGATCGCCAGCCTGGCGCTGTCAGCCGTCGTCGTCTACGCCTGCCTGGTCCTCCTCGGTCGGCAGATCGGCTTCACGCTCAGCCTCGCCGGCATCGCCGGGTTCATCGTCTCGATCGGCATCACGGCGGACTCGTTCGTCGTCTACTTCGAACGGCTCAAGGACGAGATCCGCGAAGGCCGCTCGCTGCGATCCGCCGTGCCCCGGGCCTGGGTGCGCGCGCGGCGGACGATCCTCTCCGCGGACGCGGTCAGCTTCCTCGCCGCGGCGATCCTCTACGTGCTGGCGATCGGTGACGTGAAGGGCTTCGCGTTCACGCTGGGCATGTCGACGGTGCTGGACCTCGTCGTCGTGTTCCTCTTCACGCATCCGCTGATGGCCGTGCTCGCTCGGTTCCGGGCCTTCGGCAGCAGCCGGATCTCCGGCCTGGGCCAGGTGGAGCACACCCGTCGGCCGGCCCCGGCGGAGGACGACTCCCGGGAACTGGTCACCGCTGGCACCGCGCCCGGCACGGGCGCCCGGAACAGGAGTACCTCATGACCCGCGACGACGTCCGCGATCCCGAGGATCGCGAGGCCGGGGACGAGATCCCGGTCGGCACGGACGCCGACGAGGTGCAGGACGCCGGCGAGGTCGTGGCCGAGGCGACGGAGTCCGCCGACGAGGAGGCCCTGGTCGACGCCGGGCTGCCCCGTCAGGGTGCCCGCCCGGCGAAGGACGGGGGGGTCCGCCGCCCCGAGCGACGCGCCTCGCTGTCGCACCGCCTCTACAACGGCGAGGCGGGACTCGACGTCGTCGGTCACAGCCGGCTGATCTACAAGGTCACCGCCGTCGTCGTGCTGCTGTGCATCGCGTCGATGGTGTTCCGCGGCTTCAACTTCGGCATCGACTTCGCCGGCGGCAACAGCTTCCGCCTGCCCGGCACCAGCGAGCAGCTGGTCGAGGTGCGCGAAGCAGCCGAGGGGACCGGCGCCGAGGTGGCCAGCGCCCAGATCGTCGGCGGCAACACGATCCTCCTGCGCACCGAGCAGCTCGACACCGACGCCGAGCGCGCCGTGACGGACGCGGTCGCCGCTGCCGCCGGCGTCGACCCGTCGGACGTGAGCGAGGAGGCGGTCAGCGCCGAGTGGGGCAACGACATCACCGACCAGGCGCTCATCGCCCTGGCGGTGTTCCTGGTCGCCGTCATCGCCTTCCTCGCGCTCCGGTTCGAGCCCAAGATGGCCGTCGGGGCGATCGCCGCCCTGGTGCACGACATCGTCCTCACGGCCGGCGTCTACTCGCTGATCGGCTTCGAGGTCACGCCGTCCACGGTGATCGGCTTCCTGACCATCCTCGGGTTCTCGCTGTACGACACGGTCGTGGTCTTCGACAAGGTCGACGAGAACACCAAGGACCTCGAGCGCAGTGCGCGGATGACGTGGAGCGAGGCGGCCAACCTTGCCGTCAACCAGACGCTCATGCGGTCGATCAACACGTCGGTGATCGCACTGCTGCCGGTCGCCGGGCTGTTGTTCGTCGGCGCCGGGCTCCTCGGCGTGGGCACGCTCAAGGACCTCGCGCTCGTGCTGTTCGTCGGCCTGGCCGCCGGGGCCTACTCGTCGATCTTCCTGGCCACGCCCATCGTGGCCGACCTCAAGGAGCGGGAGCCCGAGGTGCGGGCGCTCCGAAGGCGGGTGCAGGCCCGGCGATCGTCGGCGCTGCGCACGGGCGGCGTGCGGACTGCCGCGCCGACGAACAGCACGAGCGCGAGGTCCTTGTGCGTGCCCAC
>NZ_SPQM01000174.1 GCF_004570345.1 Blastococcus sp. CT_GayMR20
CGAGGGCGGCGTCGGCCGCGGGCACGTCGGGCTCGCACTCGATCAGGGCGTGCGCGGACGCGTCGTAGGGCCGGCCCACCGCGGCACGGGCACCCGGCCAGTTGTGGTGGAAGGTCAGCGCGGCGCCTGGCTGCCGGGTCTGCTCGCCGCGGCCGAGGCCGGTGCGGCGGGCCGCCGCCGTGCGCCGCGGGGCGAGAACCGGCCGTCGTGGCTCGGTCCGCCGCCACCGGAAGGGGTCACCCAGCGATGAGGGACGAATCGCTGCCAGGGGCAGAGCGATGACCAGGGAGACCTTCGAGTACGCCGTCCTGCGCGTCGTCCCGCGGATCGAGCGGGGGGAGGCGCTCAACGCCGGCGTCCTCGTCTACTGCCGCCAGCGCGACTACCTCGGTTCGCGGGTGCACCTCGACGTCGACCGGCTGCGCGCCCTGGACCCCACTGCGGACGCCGCGGCCATCGACCGGGCGCTGCAGGCCGCCGCCGACATCTGCGCCGCCGACCCGGGGGCGGGTGCGGCGGGCCGGGAGGCGCTCGGGTCGCGCTTCCGCTGGCTGACGGCGCCGCGCAGCACCGTCGTCCAGCCGGGACCGGTGCACACCGGGCTGACCGAGGACCCGGACGCCGAGGCCGACCGCCTGCTGCGCCTGCTGGTGCTCCCCGTCGAGGGCTGACCGGATCGCCCGGGCCGCGGGCCGGGGCCACCGATCGTCGCCGCCGGGACGCCCGGGGTTCACCGACGGTCCACCGGACGGCGGTGCAGGCTTCCTAGCGTCCGGGGGCCCGGTCCCCCCAGCGAAGGCCTCTGATGACCGACATCTCCGAACCCCGCAGCCGCTCGCTCCTGCCCTTCCTCGACTCCGTGCGCCACGGCAGCCGCAGCCACGCCACGTGCTTCTACAAGTGCGGCAACGCGTGCGACTCGGCCATCCCGAACCAGACCGACAACCCGACGTTCGCCGAGGTCGTGCAGACGGCGTTCAGCCGCCGCAACATGCTGAAGGCAGCGGGCGTGAGCGCCCTGGTGGTGGCCGTCGGCCCGGTCGGCACCGCTGCCGCGACGGACCGGCGCGGCGGCTCCGGCCGGCCATCGGGCTCGCGCGGCGACCTGACCTTCCGGCCCGTGCCGCAGAACCTCGACGACGAGCTGATGGTCCCTGAGGGCTACCGGTACTCGGTCGTGATGCGGTGGGGCGACCCGGTGGAGAAGGGAGCCCCCGACTTCGACGTCGACGCGCAGACCCCCGAGGCCCAGGCCAAGCAGTTCGGCTACAACTGCGACTACATCGGCTTCCTGCCGCTGGACGACCGGGGGAACCGGTTCCTCCTCGTGGTCAACCACGAGTACACCAACGAGGAGCTGATGTTCTCCGGTGTCGCCCCGGCGGCCGACGAGGGACCCCAGACCACGACGCCGGAGCAGAAGCGGATCGCGATGATGGCGCACGGCATCTCCGTTGTCGAGGTGCAGCGCGAGGGCCGGTCCGGCAACTGGCGTCCGGCGCGCGACGGCGACCGGAACCGCCGGATCACCACGTCCACGCCGATGGAGCTGACCGGTCCCGCGGCCGGCTCGTCCCATCTGCAGACCACGGCCGACCCCACCGGGCGCACGGTCCTGGGCACGCTCAACAACTGCGCCGGCGGCATGACCCCCTGGGGCACCACGCTGCACGGCGAGGAGAACTTCAACCAGTACTTCGGCACGACGACGGCGATCACCGAGGACACCAAGGAGCCCCGGCTCCTCCGCTACGGCGTGTCGACCTCCGACCCCGACGAGCGCGGCTGGCACGAGGTCGACGAGCGGTTCGACCTGTCGCGGGAGCCCAACGAGGTGAACCGCTTCGGGTGGGTCGTCGAGCTGGACCCGTACGACCCGAGCGCGAAGCCGAAGAAGCGCACGGCGCTGGGGCGGTTCAAGCACGAGGGTGCCAACGTGCAGATCGCCGACGACGGCCGCGTGGTGGCCTACTCCGGCGACGACGAGCGGTTCGACTACATCTACAAGTTCGTCTCGAAGAAGAAGATGAAGCGGGGCAACGGCCGGGACGCCCGCGCGCACAACCTCACGCTGCTGGACGAGGGCGACCTCTACGTCGCCCGTTTCTCCGGCGACTCCCCGCAGTCGGAGATCGACGGACGGGGGAAGCTCCCGGGCGACGGCGAGTTCGACGGCACCGGCCGGTGGATCCCCCTGGTCAAGGACGGCCGGTCGACGATCCCGGGCAAGGACGTCGCCTGGGTGCTCACCTTCACCCGCCTGGCGGCCGACCGGCTCGGCAAGCAGCTGGACGGCAACGGCGACTTCCCCGACCCGGCAGCGCCGGTGGTCACCGACCCGAGCAAGGTCCCCACCAGGATGGACCGGCCGGAGGACATTCAGGTCAACCCCGTCAACGGCCGCGTCTACGTGGCGCTCACGAACAACTCCAACCGCACCCTTGCCCAGGTCGACGAGGCCAACCCGATCGCCTTCTCGTACGGCTACGCGCCGGCGACCCCCACCGCGCCGGCTGCCTTCAGGGAGCGCTCGGGCAACCGGAACGGGCACATCATCGAATGGCGGGAGACCCGCGGTGCCGCCGGTGACCGGTTCGAGTGGCGGATCTTCCTGGTGGCGGGTGACCCCCGGGACCCGTCCTCGTACTTCGCCGGCTACGACGAGTCGAAGGTCAGCCCGATCTCGTGCCCGGACAACCTCGAGTTCGACCCGGCGGGCAACCTCTGGATCTCTACCGACGGCAACGTGCTCTCGCCGGTGAACCAGGGCGAGGGCACGGTCGGCGGCACCAACGACGGGCTGTTCGCCGTGCCGGTCGAAGGACCGGAGCGCGGCCACGTCAAGGCCTTCCTGACCGTGCCCCGGGGCGCGGAGTGCAGCGGGCCGCTCATCCCGGCGGACGGCAGGTCGGTCTTCGTCTCGGTGCAGCACCCCGGCGAGATCACCGGTTCCACCCGGGAGAAGCCGTACAGCACGTGGCCCGACCGGCGCCCCGACCGGCCCTTCCCGCGGCCGAGCGTGGCGGTCGCCTATCGCGAGGACGGCGGCCGCGTGGGCAGCTGACGCCGCCCGCCGGTGTCCCCGCAGCCTCCGCTGCGGGGGCACCGCAGGCCAGCCGGCGTGCGCCGTTACAGCCGCTGCACCGAACTGGTTCCCGTGGGTGCAGTCAGCCGGGCAGCAGGGCGTCGATGCGCCGGGCCAGCTGCACGTCGAGGTCGGTGACGCCACCCGCGGAGTGGCTGACGAGCGCCAGGTGCAGCGTCCGCCAGCGCAGGTCGACGTCCGGATGGTGGTCCATCTCCTCGGCGACGTCGGCGATGCGCACGACGGCGTCCACGGCGTCCCGGAAGCTGGGCAGTTCGACGGTGCGCCGGAGTCCGTCGCCGTCGCCGGACCAGGCGGGCAGCCCGTTCAGGGCAGCAGTGATCTCGTCGGGGGAGAGGCGCGGTGGCCGGGGCATGGCCCCATCCTGCCGCCGATCAGGTCAGCTGTGGATGCCGCACTCGATCTTGCCCTTGCCCGCCCAGCGACCGGCCCGGGCGTCCTCACCGGGCGCCACCGGGCGGGTGCAGGGCTCGCAGCCGATCGAGCCGTAGCCGATCTCGAACAGCGGGTTCACCGGCACCTGGTGCTCGGCGATGTAGGCGTCGACGACGTCCTGGGTCCAGGCGGCCATCGGGTTGATCTTCACCATGCCGCGCTTGGCGTCCCAGTCGACCAGCCGGGTGGCGGCCCGGGTCGGTGACTCGTCGCGGCGGATGCCCGAGCCCCAGGCGAGGTAGCCGGCCAGCGCCTCGGCCAGCGGCTTCACCTTGCGCAGGGAGCAGCAGAGGTCGGGGTCGCGCTCGTAGAGCCTCGGCCCGAACGACAGGTCCTGCTCCGCGACGGTCTGCGGAGGGGCGACGTCGACCAGGGTGATCGGCAGGACCGAGCTGATCCAGTCGCGCGTGCCGATCGTCTCGGCGAAGTGGTACCCGGTGTTCAGGAAGACGACGTGGACACCGGGGACGACCCGGCTGGCGAGGTGGGCCAGCAGACCGTCGGCCATGGACGACGTGATCGCGAAGCCGGCGTCGAAGGTGTCCCCGGCCCAGCGGAGGACTTCGAGCGCCTGCTCCACCGGGTCGGCGATGCCCTCGAACTGCGCATCGGCCGCGGCGGCCAGTTCCGGCGTGGGCCGGACCGCGATCGTCACTGCGTCACTCCCGTTCCGATCAGGCGGACCGTGAAGGCCCGCAGGCAGGCCTCGCAGCGCCACCCGTCGGGTGACTCCCCGTAGGGGGTCAGCTCCTCGTCCCCGCAGTACGGGCAGTGGAACACCGGCAGCTGCCGGGTCCTTCCCGACGGCGAGTCCTCGGTCATCAGAGCAGCCAGGCTTCCTCTGCCCGGGCCACGTACGCGGCGAACCGCTCGCCGGGCTCGCGGTGCTCGAGGTAGCCCCGCAGCACCCGCTCGCAGTAGTCCGCGGTCTCGGCCTTGGTGACCTTGTGGCCGCGGAACTTGCGGCCGAAGGCCGCCTCGACGCCGAGGTGGCCGCCCAGGTGCACCTGGAAGCCCTCGACCATCTCCCCGGAGTCGTCGCGCACCATCGACCCCTTGAAGCCGATGTCCGCGGTCTGGAACCGGGCGCAGCTGTTGGGGCACCCGTTGACGTTGATGCCGATCGGCTCGTCGAAGTCCGGGAGGCGCTTCTCCAGCTCCGCGTAGAGGTCCTGGGCGTGCTGCTTGGTCTCGACGATCGCCAGCTTGCAGAACTCCAGGCCGGTGCAGGCCATGGTGCCGCGGCGGAAGGCGCTCGGGCGGACCAGCAGGTCGTGCTCGGCCAGCGCCGCGACGAGGTCCTCGACCCGCTCGTCGGGCACGTCGAGGATGACCAGCTTCTGTTGCGTCGTCGTCCGGATGCGCCCCTGCCCGTACTCGTCGGCGAGATCGGCGATGCGGGTGAGCAGCGAGCCGCTGATCCGGCCGGTGCGCAGGGCGAACCCGACCGCGTTGGCGCCGTCCTTCTGCTTCGCGACGCCCACGTGGTCGCGCTGGTCGTGCTTGGCCGGCGCCGGGGCCGGCCCGTCCGGCAGCACCTCGTGGAGGTACTCGTCCTGCAGCACCTGGCGGAACCTCTCGGGGCCCCAGTCGGCCATGAGGAACTTGATCCGGGCGTGGTTGCGCTGCCGGCGGTAGCCGTAGTCACGGAAGATCGAGGTGCAGGCCGCCCAGACGTCGGTGACCTGGTCCGGGCGCACGAAGACGCCGATCCGATGGGCGAACATGGGATTGGTCGACAGGCCGCCGCCGACCATCAGGTCGTAGCCCGCCTCGCCGGCGGCGTTCACCACGCCCACGAAGGAGACGTCGTCGATCTCGGGCTCGGTGCAGTGGTCCACGCAGCCCGACATCGAGGTCTTCCACTTGCGCGGCAGGTTGCTGAACTCGGGGCTGCCCACGTACTTCGCGACGGTCTCGGCGAGGACGTCGGTGGCGTCGATGACCTCGTCCTCGAGGATCCCGGCCAGCGGGCAGCCGAGCATGACGCGGGGCACGTCGCCGCAGGCCTCCATCGACGAGAGCCCGACCGACTCCAGCCGCCGCCAGATCTCGGGCACGTCCTCGATGCGGATCCAGTGGTACTGCACGTTCTGCCGGTCGGTGACGTCGGCGACGTCGCGACCGAACTCGGTGCTGATCCCGCCGATCACACGCAGGGCGTCGCTGGACAGCTGCCCGCCGTCGATGCGGACCCGCATCATGAAGTAGGAGTCCTCGAGCTCCTCCGGCTCCAGGACGGCGGTCTTGCCGCCGGGGATGCCCTGGGCGCGCTGGGTGTAGAGGCCCATCCAGCGCATCCGGCCGCGGAGGTCGCCCGGGTCGATGCCGTCGAAGCCGGTCTTCGAGTAGATGTCGAGGATCCGCTGACGCACCTCGAGGCCGTCGGAGTCCTTCTTCATCCGCTCGTTCGGGTTGAGCGGTTCGCGGTAGCCGAGCGCCCACTGGCCCTGGCCGCGGACGGGCCGGGTGCTGGTGCGGGGAGGGGTGGTCACTGTGGAGCTTCTTCCTGCGCTCACCACCCGCGCGGCAGCGGGCCGGGCGGGAGGGGCGCTGCAGATCGGGAGGCGCAGGGAGCTCTGCGCGCGAGGACCGGGGTCAGCGCTGAGCGCGACAGACGGCGCTGGAGACGAGCGCCAGATCGATGTGCAGACGCGCGACGAGCAGACTGCCGCGGTCGGTCACGGGCCGATCCTCCCACAATTCGGCCCGAACCTGGATGTGACCCAGGGCTCAGCTGCCCATGGCGGCGCGGATCACGCGCACCGATTCCGCCAGCGGCGTCACCGACGTGTCGACGACGACCTCCGCCCGGCCCGGCGCCTCGTAGGGGTCGCTGACCCCGGTGAACTCGGGGATCTCCCCGGCGCGCGCCTTGGCGTAGAGCCCCTTCACGTCCCGCTGCTCGCACACCTCCAGCGGGGTCGCGAGGTGGACGAGGACGAACCGGCCGTGCTTCTCGACGAGCGCGCGCGCCTCCTCCCGTGCCGCCTCGTAGGGGGCGATCGCCGCGACGACGACGGTTCCGCCGTGCCGCACGATCTCTCCCGCGACCCAGCCGATGCGGCGGATGTTGAGGTCGCGGTGCTCCTTGGAGAACGTCAGCTCGCTGGACAGGTGCGTCCGGACGACGTCGCCGTCCAGGACCGTCACCTCGCGGCCCTCGGCCTCCAGCCGGGCGACCAGGGCGTCGGCGATCGTGGACTTGCCGGCGCCGGAGAGGCCGGTCAGGAAGACGGTGACGCCGCTGGTCGACATGCCGTCAGTGTTCCTCAGCCGCTGTCGTCGGCCCGAGCGGGGAGCAGGTCAGCCGGTCGGTCCGCGGCCGTCGAAGGACCGCCACGCACTCTCCAGCTCGACGAGCTCGGCCACGTGGTCGGGCAGCTTGCCGGCGACGACGTCGGCGAGGGTGACCTCCTCGAGCACCCGCCGGTAGGTCTCGCGGGCGGCGACCCACACGCTCGCGAGGGTGGCGGCGTTGCCGGGGTACTGGACATCCTCGGGTCGCTGACCGTGCACCTCGGCGAGGAAGCCCTGCTCGACGCGCATGACGCGGGCGATGGAGATCTCCGACGGCGGGAGCGCCAGCCGGTAGCCGCCGTCCCTCCCGCGCTGGCTGGTGACCAGGCGAGCGTGCTGCAGGTCGCCGAGGATCGCCTGCAGGAAGCGGGACGGGATGCCCTGGGCGGTCGCGATGCGCTCGCTGGTCAACGCCTCCGGGGCGACGGCGGCGAGTTCGAGGGCGGCTCGAACCGCGTAGTCGACCCGGGCAGTGATGCGCACGGAGCCATCCTGCCTTTTCTGGGAGGGTGGCTCCCGTGTTCGTCCTGCGTTTCACCACCTTGGTGGAGGCGCCACTGACCGTGGCGTTCGACGTCGCGCGCACGCTGGGGCGTCCGTGGCCCTTCCCGCTGGAAGAGCTCGAGTCCGTGCGGCCGCACTCCGACGTCCACGCGGGCCACCCGGCGTCGGGGCGGGGGCGGGTCACCCACTCGCGCCGGTTCACCGCCACGGGCGCCGGCACCCGGGTCGACGAGCAGGTCGAGTGCGTCATCGGGCTGCGGTGGCCGATCGGCGTCCTCGTCGACCGGCTGGTCCTGCGGCGGCGGATCGCCCGCGCGATGCACGCGCACCTCGACGCCTACGCCGCGGCCGCCGGCCGGCTGGCGCTCGACGTCGTCCAGGTGGTCGGGGCCGCGATCGTCGACGGCGACCGCGTGCTGGTCGCGCAGCGCTCGGGCGGGCCCTACGACGGCTGCTGGGAGTTCCCCGGCGGCAAGGTCGAGCCGGGGGAGTCCGATCTGGCGGCGCTGGCCCGGGAGATCGCGGAGGAGCTCGGCGTCGCGATCGAGCCGCAGGAGTTCGTCGGCGAGGTGCTGCTGGACGGCGTCGTGGGGGGCGGGGCGCCCGGCGCCTCGACGCTGCGCGTCTGGTGGGCGCGGATCCCGGACCGCGACGGTCCCGTCGCGCACGAGCACGCGCAGCTCCGGTGGGTCGGCGTCGCGGAGCTGGACGACCTCGACTGGATCCCGGCCGACCGCCCGCTGCTCCCCGCCGTCCGCACCCTCCTCGAACGACGACGGACGCCGTCCCGGTAGCGGGGCGGCGTCCGTCGGTTCGCAGCGGTCGTTCTGCTACTTGAAGGCGTCCTTGACCTTCTCGCCGGCCTGCTTGAGGTTGCTCTTGGTCTGGTCCTTCTGGCCGGCGGCCTGCAGGTCGCGGTCGTCGGTCGCGTCGCCCAGGGCCTCCTTGGCCTTTCCGCCGAGCTCTTCGATCTTGTTGTTCAGCTTGTCCTCGCCGCTCATGGATCGCTCTCCTCGTCTCGGAACGGGTATCGGAGTGCCCCTACCCCTGCGGCG
>NZ_SPQM01000175.1 GCF_004570345.1 Blastococcus sp. CT_GayMR20
CGAGGCCTTCGTCTCGGCCATGCACCTGACCGCGGTGTTCACCGCCGCGGCCGCCGTCATCGCCGCGGCCGTCGTCCTCACGTGGCTGCCGGGCAGGCCGAAGCGGGTGTCCTCGGTCACCCAGTAACCCGTTGGTGGCAACGTCCTCGTTGACGGTCACGCTGCGTAGGGGCCACCCTGGGTGCCGAGTGCAGCGGGACTCCCCGTGCCACAGAAGGGAGTTCCCGTGCCGGATCGCAGTGCCGTGCCCCAGGCCGGACGGCGCGACCCCTTCGCGCCGCTGCTCGAGAACCCCCTCGCCGAACTCTTCCGCCAGCACGTCCGCCGCGGGGCGGCCACCCACGCCGTCCCGACCGCGGGGGCGCCGCAGCCGGTCACCCTCTACGACGACGGCCGGCGACGGATCAACCTCGGCAGCAACAACTACCTCGGTCTGGCCAACGACCCGCGCGTGATCGAGGCGGCGGCCACCGCCCTCCGGCAGTTCGGCACCAGCACCTCCGGCAGCCGGGTGCTCAACGGCACCACCCGTCTGCACCTCGCGCTCGAGGAGGAGCTGGCCGACCACTACGGCACCGAGGCCGCGGTCCTCACGTCGTCGGGCATCAACGCCAACCTCGCCCTGCTGTCGACGCTCGGCAGCCCCGGCGACGTCCTGCTGGTCGACGCCCATGCCCACGCCAGCGTGCACGCCGGTGCGGCAGCGAGCCGCGGCACGGTCAGCCGCTTCCGGCACAACGACCTGCAGTCGCTGCGCCAGCGCCTCGACGCGCTCGAGCCTCGCGCCGGAGCCGTCATCGTCGTGGACGGCGTCTACTCGATGACCGGCGAGACCGCGCCGCTGCAGGAGATCGCCCAGCTCTGCGACCGCTCCGGCGCCCGTCTCGTCGTGGACGAGGCGCACGGCCTCGGGGTGCTCGGGGCGGGCGGACGCGGTGCCGTCGAGCACGCCGGCGTCCTGGGCCGGGTCGACGCCGTGACGGTCGCCTTCAGCAAGTCCCTCGCCAGCGTGGGCGGAGCGATCATGACCAGCCGTGCCGCGGCGGACGGCATCAGGGCCTCGGCGCTGCCCTACGTCTTCAGCGCGGCCAACGACCCCGCGTCGGTCGGTGCCGCGCTCGCCGCCCTCCGCATCCTGCGCAGCGAGCCCGAGCTGATGGCGCGGACGCGGGAGAACGCCGCTCTGCTGCGCACGGCGCTCTCCGACGCCGGGGTTCCGCCGCTGGCCGGCCGGGGCGCGGTCATCGCCGTCCCGACCGGTGAGGAGGAGGCCACCGCGACCGCGTGGCGGGCCGCCTACGACGCCGGGGTCTACTGCAACGCGGTCGCCTATCCCGCCGTCCCTCGCGGGAAGGGCGTGCTGCGCCTGTCGGTCATGGCCACCCACACCGGCGAGCAGATGCAGCGCGCCGCGGAGGTCGTCGCCGCCGCGGTGCGGCAGTTGCGGCTGCCCGAGGAGCGCTCGGTCGCCGTCGCCTGACCGGCGACAGGTCCGCCCCGCCGTTAGCGTGGGAGCGATGGCGGACGGCAGAGCGGCGCCCGAGCGACGGGCCCGGGCGCTCATGGGCCTCGTGGCCGCCTCCGCGCTGGCCTATCCGCTGCTCGTCTGCGCCGTCCGGCTGGCGTTCGCCCAGCTGCTGACCGACGACGTCCCCGCGATCGCGCTCTGGCTGACCGCCGGTGTCGCCTGCAGCGTCGCGCTGGTCGCCGCCGTCCGGTGGGGCGCCGAACGGCGCGTCGTCAGCCCGTGGCTGCTCCTCGGCCTGGCACCGCCGGCCGTCTACGAGCTCTGGCTGCTCTGGCCCCGATTCGCGGGCTGAGCCGGGTCGGGCAGGATGATCGCGTGACGACCCCCGGGACCCTCGTGCTGCTCCGCCACGGCGAGAGCGAGTGGAACAAGGCCAACCTGTTCACCGGCTGGGTGGACGTCCCGCTCTCGGAGAAGGGCTGGGTGGAGGCCGCCCGCGGCGGTCAGCTGCTGGCCGAGCACGACCTGCTGCCCGACGTCCTGCACACCTCGGTGCTGAAGCGGGCGATCGCCACCGCCGAGCTGGCACTGGCCGAGGCCGACCGGCAGTGGATCCCGGTCCGGCGCTCCTGGCGGCTCAACGAGCGCCACTACGGCGCCCTCCAGGGCAAGGACAAGGCCGCCACCCTCGCCGAGTTCGGCGAGGAGCAGTTCATGCTGTGGCGCCGCTCGTACGACACCCCGCCGCCGCCGATCGACGCCGGCAGCGAGTTCTCCCAGGACGGCGACGCGCGGTACCAGTTCCTCCCGCCGGAGGCGCGCCCCGCCACCGAGTGCCTGAAGGACGTCGTCGTCCGGATGCTGCCGTACTGGTACGACGCGATCGTGCCGGACCTGCGCAGCGGCCGGACCGTCCTGGTCGCCGCGCACGGCAACAGCCTGCGCGCGCTGGTGAAGCACCTCGACGACATGGGGGACGACGAGGTCGTGGGGCTGAACATCCCGACCGGCGTCCCGCTGCGCTACGACCTCGACGCCGACCTGCGTCCGGTGAAGCCCGGCGGCCAGTACCTCGACCCCGAGGCGGCGGCCGCGGCGATCGAGGCCGTCAAGAACCAGGGTAAGAGGACCTCGTCGCCCCCCACGCCTCGCTGACGCTCGGCGCGGGCCCCTGCGAGGAGGCCGGAGGAGCTCTCAGCTGGCGACCTCGGTCGTGTGGCGCTCGCCGGTGACCAGGTAGACGACCCGGCGAGCGACGCTGACCGCGTGGTCGGCGAAGCGCTCGTAGTAGCGGCCGAGCAGAGTGATGTCGATCGCCGCCTCGATGCCGTACGGCCAGTCGTCGGAGAGCACCTGGCGGAACAGCCCGCGGTGGATCCGGTCCATCGCGTCGTCGTCGGTCTCCAGCTCGCGGGCCGCGTCGACGTTCCGCGTCGCAATCACCGTGCCGGCCTTCGTGACGAGCATCTCGGCCACGTGGCCGGCCTCGAGGAACGCCGGGCGGACCTCCTGCGGCACCGCGTGGTCGGGGAAGCGCATCCGCGCCACCTTGGCGATGTGCTCGGAGAGGTCGCCCATCCGCTCGAGATCGCTGGCGATCCGGGTGGCGACCACGATCGTCCGCAGGTCGGTGGCCACCGGCTGCTGGCGGGCGAGCAGTGTGAAGCATCGCTGGTCGATGCTCTCGCGCGTCGCGTCGATCTGCTCGTCGCCGGCGATGACCAGGTCTGCCAACGCCACGTCGGCGTCCAGGAGCGCGGTGGTGGCCGTGCTCATCTGCGAACCCACCGTGTTCGCCAGTTCGACGAGGCAGTTCCGGATGTCCTCGAGCTCCTCGAAATAGCTCTCGCGCATGTTCGTCCTCCAGTTGAGCGTCGGACCCGAGAGTAGGACCGCTCGTGCCCGCATATCCCGTCGCACGGTGAACGGCCTCCCACGCCGAGGTGAACACTGCCCCTTCCGGGCGGGTGATCACCGCCGAACGGGCATTCCGGGCGGTTCGTCCACCTAGCATCGGGGCGTGAGTCCACTGGTCGCGCTGGTGGTCGGCCTCGTCCTGGGTGGGGTCGTGGCCGCCACGGTCATCCTCCGCTACCCCCGCGCCGACGGTGTGGCACCCGACGCGTCGATGGCAGTCCTGCCCGAGGCAGCCCTCGCGCGACGGCTCGTGGACCTCATGGATCCCGCCGTCGTCCTGGTCGACGTGGACGACGCGGTGCTGCTGGCCAACCCCGCCGCCCGCGCCCTCGGCATCGTGCGCGGCACGCGGCTCCTCGTCCACGACCTGCTGGCCCTGGCGCAGGACGTCCGCGCCGGCGGCAGCCGCCGGGCCGACGTCCGCCTGCCCGGCGACCTGGTCGGTTCCGGGCCCCGGCTCGTCGGCGTCCACGGCGTCCGGCTGCACAGCGGCACCGCACCGCCACCCGGACCCGTCGGCCTGGTCCTCGTCGACGTCACCGAGGCCCGCCGTTCGGAGGCGGTCCGCCGCGACTTCGTGGCCAACGTCGGGCACGAGCTGAAGACGCCGGTCGGCGCCCTCGCGCTGCTGGCCGAGGCGATCGAGCAGGCCGCCGACGACCCCGAGGCGGTGCAGCGCTTCGCCGGCCGCATCGCGCACGAGGCCGACCGCCTCGGCCGGCTGGTGCGCGAGGTCATCGACCTCTCCCGGCTGCAGGGCGGCGAACCTCTGCCGGACCTCGTGCCGGTCCAGGTGGACGACGTCATCGCCGAGGCGGTCGACCGCACCCGCACCGCCGCCCGCGCCAAGGGCCTCGACATCGCCGTCGGCGGCGAGACGGGCCTGGTCGTCCGCGGCGTGGAGAGCCAGCTGGCCACCGCCGTCACGAACCTGCTGGCCAACGCCGTCACCTACAGCGCCGGCGAGAACCGGATCGCCGTCGCCGCCCGGGCCCGGTCCGGTTTCGCCGAGATCGCCGTCACCGACAGCGGCATCGGCATCCCGCGCCAGGACCGCACGCGCGTCTTCGAGCGCTTCTACCGGGTCGACCAGTCCCGGGCGAGCAGCACCGGGGGCACGGGCCTCGGCCTGGCGATCGTCAAGCACGTGGCCAGCAACCACGGTGGCTCGGTCAGCGTCTGGAGCGAGGAGGGCCTCGGCTCGACCTTCACCCTGCGCATCCCGCTGGTGGCCGGCCTCCCGACGCCGGCCAGCCCCGCTGATCAGATGGAGAAGGAACGTTCATGACCCGTGTCCTGGTGGTGGAGGACGAGGAGTCCTTCTCCGACGCGCTGTCGTACATGCTGCGCCGCGAGGGCTTCGAGGCCGTCGTCGCCGGCACCGGCCCGGACGCGATCGCCGAGTTCGAGCGTGGCGGCGCCGACATCGTGCTGCTCGACCTGATGCTGCCGGGGCTGTCCGGCACCGAGGTCTGCCGGGCGCTGCGCGCCAAGAGCAACGTGCCGATCATCATGCTGACGGCCAAGGACTCCGAGATCGACAAGGTCGTCGGGCTGGAGCTGGGCGCCGACGACTACGTGACGAAGCCGTACTCCGCGCGCGAGCTGGTGGCCCGCATCCGCGCGGTGCTGCGCCGCCGTGGTGACGCCGCGGAGGCGCCGACGGGTGACGGCGTGCTCGAGGCCGGTCCTGTCCGGATGGACGTCGAACGGCACGTCGTCGCGGTGGACGGCGAGGCAGTGGCGCTGCCGCTCAAGGAGTTCGACCTCCTCGAGTACCTGCTGCGCAACGCCGGCCGCGTCCTCACCCGCGGGCAGCTCATCGACCGCGTCTGGGGTTCGGACTACGTGGGTGACACCAAGACGCTGGACGTCCACGTGAAGCGGTTGCGCGCCAAGCTCGAGCCGGACCCCGCCAACCCGACGTACCTGCTGACGGTGCGGGGCCTCGGCTACAAGCTCGAGGCGTAGGCCCCCCTGCAGGATGCAGGGGGGCACCTTCAGTTCTTCAGCTGGTCGATCTTCCGCGATGCCTCCGCCTTGGTGAGGTCCTCGGGGACCTCCTCGTCGGCGCCGCGCGACAGCGTCTCGAGATAGCTCTTCTGCGCGCCGGTGGCCGGCTCGTCGCCGGTCACCCAGTCGGACGGGTCCTTCTCCAGGGTCGGGTCTGATTCGCTCATGTGTTCGATCCTAGGCCGACACGAGGTCCTTCGCCTGCGGAGCGGGGGAGCGGTGGGCGGCCTCCCAGCGGCGGCCGGTCCGGTAGACGTGGACGCTGCCGCACGCGGGGCAGTCGACGTGCATCGCGATGTGGGCGGGGTGGTTGTCGACCGATCGGATGCGCCGGTCGGAGACCAGCTCGTCGGTCCGGGTGACGGGGCACGTGATCAGGAACATGGGGGAAGCGTCGTCCCGATCGGGCACGCAGACGAGTGGCAGAGATGACCGCTATCGCACCTTTTCTGCCATACTCGTCCCATGGCTCCCACCGACCGGCCACTGGTCGTCAGCGTCGTCGTGGCCGACGGTCTGGTGGGCAGTTTCGGCCTCGGTGTCTGCGCCGAGGTCTTCGGCTACGACCGCCGCTCCATGGGGCTGCCGCTCTTCGACTTCGCCCTGGTCGGCGAGGCCCCAGGGGTGCTGCGCACCGACACCGGCATCCCGATCAGGGTGGAGCACGGGCTGGAGCGGCTCGCCCGGTCGGACATCATCTCGATCACCGCGTGGGAACTGTTCGACCGCGTGCCGTCCCCGGCGCTGCTCGACGCGTTCCGCGCCGCCCACGCCCGCGGTGCCACGATCATCAGCCACTGCACCGGCGCCTTCGTGCTCGCCGCCGCCGGGCTGCTCGACGGCAAGCGGGTCACCACGCACTGGAAGTACTCCGGCGAGCTGGCCGCGCGCTTCCCCGCGGTCGACGTCGACCCGTCGGTCCTCTACGTCGACAACGGCCAGGTCATCACCGGCGCCGGGACGGCGGCCGGCGTGGACACCCTGCTGCACCTGGTGCGCCGGGAGTGGGGCGCGGCCGCGGCCAACGCCCTGGCCCGCGAGATGGTCGTGCCGCCGCACCGCGACGGCGGGCAGGCCCAGTTCATCGACGCCCCCGTGCCGTCGTGCCAGGACGACCTGCTGGGCGTCGTCCTCGAGTGGGCGAGTGCCCACCTCGCCGAGGACATCAGCGTCGACACCCTGGCCCGCCGGGCCCTGATGAGCCCGCGCAGCTTCGCCCGCCGGTTCAAGGCGACCACGGGGACCACGCCGCACGCCTGGCTGCTCGGCCAGCGCCTGGCCGCGGCCGAGGCACTGCTCGAGGGGACCGACGCCCCCGTCGAGGAGATCGCGCGGCTGGTCGGGTTCGGCACCGCGGCCGGTCTGCGCGAGCAGTTCGCCCGGCGGCGCGGGGTGTCCCCGCGGGCCTACCGGCAGACGTTCCGGGCCGGGTCAGGCGCCGGGTCGGCGCCGGTGCAGCTCGACCGGCACCGGGCTGGCGGGGTGCGGGGCGACCAGACCCTGGTCGAGGCGGAGTTCGGCCAGCCGGCGTAGCTCGGCGAAGGCCGCCACGCCGAGCAGTTCGGTGAGCTCCGCGGCGTAGGTGTCGACCAGCGGCACGGGGGAGACGTGCGCGGCCGGCGACCCGGTGCACCACCAGTGCAGGTCGTGCCCGCCGGGTCCCCAGCCGCGCCGGTCGAACTCGCCGACCGTCGACACGAGGACCCGCGTGCCGTCGGGCCGGTCGACGTGCTCCTGGGCGCGGCGCACGGGCAGCTGCCAGCACACGTCCGGCTTCGTGGTCAGCGGGTGGACGCCGGTCCGCAGGGCCATCCGGTGCAGCGCGCAGCCGGTCCCGCCGGCGAAGCCGGGCCGGTTCAGGAAGACGCAGGCGCCGTCGACGACGCGGGTGCGCAGCGATCCCTCGCTCTGTTCCCCGTCCGCGGAGTCGTCGTGCGCGCTGTCCTCCTCCGTCCAGTTCCCGCGGCCCACGGGCGCCAGCTGCCAGTCGTCGTCGGTGAGCCCGCCGACGGCCGCGGTGACCCGCGCGAGGTCGTCGTCGTCGGTGAAGAAGGCGCCGTGGCTGCAGCACCCGTCGTCCGGGCGGCCCTCGACCACCCCGATGCAGCCGCGACCGAAGATGCAGGTCCACGCCGAGGTCAGCCAGGTGAGGTCGGCGCGGACGACGTGCCCCGGGTCGGCCGGATCGGAGAACTCGACCCACTCGCGGGAGAAGTCGAGCGGGACCTCCTCGTACGAGTCCTCCAGCACGGGTCCAGCCTAGGAGAAGGACCCCGCTGCCCCCACCAGGGGACACCACCGGCTCGCTCGCTCGCGGCCGGACCCTGCAGCGCGGCCACCCTCCCCCTCACGCCTCGCTGCGCTCGGTGCGAGCCTCTGGAGGGGGGCCAGGCAGACTGGGGCCATGCGCCTCGGGGTCCTGGACATCGGATCGAACACCGTCCACCTCCTCGTGGTGGACGCCCACCGCGGCGCGCACCCCACCCCCATGCACGACGACCGCGCCGTCCTCCGGCTGGCCGAGCACGTCGGCCCGGACGACGTCCTGTCGAGGGCGGGGGAGAAGGCGCTGCTCAAGGCGGTGCAGAACGCCTGCGACCAGGCCGAGAAGCAGGGCTGCGACGAGCTGCTGGCAATGGTCACGTCGGCGATCCGCGAGGCGTCGAACGGCCTGGAGGTGCTCGCCCGCATACGCGAGCGCACCGGGGTCGACCTGCAGGTCCTCACCGGCGAGGAGGAGGCCCGCCTCACCTTCCTCGCCGTCCGCCGGTGGTTCGGGTGGAGTGCCGGGCAACTGCTCATCCTCGACATCGGCGGCGGCTCGCTGGAGATCGCGTGCGGCGTCGACGAGGACCCTGACGTCGCCCTGTCGCTCCCGCTCGGGGCCGGGCGGATGACGCGGCGCTTCCTGCCGGAGGCCCAGGTCGG
>NZ_SPQM01000176.1 GCF_004570345.1 Blastococcus sp. CT_GayMR20
AGGCGGTCGAGGCGCTGGCCGGCGCCGGGCACCGAGTCCTGGTCACCGGCGGCCCGGGGGAGCGGGAGCTGACCGCTGCGGTCGCCGGCTCCCGCGGGACCGACCTGGGCGGGGCGACGACGCTCGCCGAGATGGCCGCGCTGCTCGACCGCGCCGCCGCGGTCGTCGTCGGCAACACCGGGCCGGCGCACCTGGCCGCGGCCGTGGGGACGCCGGTGGTCTCGCTGTTCGCTCCGGTGGTACCGGCCGAGCGCTGGGCGCCCTACGGTGTGCCCACCGTGCTCCTGGGAGACCAGGACGCACCCTGCCGCGGCAGCCGTGCCCGCGAGTGCCCGGTGCCCGGCCATCCCTGCCTGGCCTCGGTGACCGCGGACGACGTGGTCGCCGCCGTCGAGAAGCTGGTGAGCCGGTGAAGGTCCTCATCTGGCACGTGCACGGTTCCTGGACGACGGCGTTCGTGCAGGGCGATCACGACTACCTGCTGCCGGTGACGCCGGGCCGCGACGCCGACGGACTCGGCCGCGCGCGCACCTGGGACTGGCCCGCTGCCGCCCGCGAGGTGACGCCGGCACAGCTGCGCGAGGAGCAGCCGGACGTCGTCGTCCTCCAGCGGATGCGTGACCTCGAGCTCGTGCGGGAGTGGCTGGGGCGCGAGCCCGGCCGCGACCTGCCGGCGGTCTTCCTGGAGCACAACGCCCCGGGGCTGGAACCCGGCGACGGGCCGGTGCCGCACACCCGGCACCCGCTGGCCGACCGCGACGACATCCCGATCGCCCACGTCACGTACTTCAACCAGCTCTTCTACGACAACGGCCGCGCACCCACGACCGTGATCGAGCACGGCATCGTCGATCCGGGGGAGCGGTACACCGGCGAGCTGCAGCGGGCCGCCGTCGTCGTCAACGAGCCCGTCCGCCGCGGGCGGACCACCGGCGGCGACCTGCTGCCCGGCCTCGCGGCCGTCGCCCCGGTCGACGTCTTCGGCATGGGCCTTGCCGGCCTGCACGCGCGGTACGGCCTGGACCCCCAGCGGGTCGCCCTGCACGACGACCCGCCCCAGGCGGCGATGCACGCGGAGCTCGCGCGCCGCCGGGTCTACGTGCACCCCGTGCGGTGGACGTCCCTCGGGCTCGCGCTCCTGGAGGCGATGCACCTCGGCATGCCGGTGGTCGGGCTCGCGACGACCGAGGCGGTGGAGGCGGTGCCGGCCGAGGCCGGCGTGCTGTCGACGGACCCGCGCCGGCTCTGGGCGGCGGTGGAGCACTTCCTGGACGACGGGGACGCCGCCCGGCTGGCGGGGAAGGCCGCCCGCGCCGCGGCCCTCGAGCGCTACGGCCTCGACCGGTTCCTGCGCGACTGGGATCGACTGCTGAGCGAGGTGACCCGATGAGGATCGACCTGGTCAGCGAGCACGCCAGCCCGCTCGCCGCGATCGGCGGCGTCGACGCCGGCGGCCAGAACGTGCACGTCGCGGCGCTCGCCGCCGGCCTGGCCCGCCGCGGCCACGAGGTCACGGTGCACACCCGCCGCGACGACGAGTCGCTGCCCGACCGCGTGGTCGTGCAGGACGGCTACAACGTCGTCCACGTGCCGGCCGGGCCACCGCGCGCCGTGCCCAAGGACGAGCTGCTCCCGCACATGCGGGCCTTCGCCGACGCGCTCCGCGAGCAGTGGTCGGCCGCGCCGCCCGACGTCGTGCACGCGCACTTCTGGATGAGCGGTCTCGCGTCCCTCGACGCGGCGACGGACCTCGGGCTGCCGGTGCTGCAGACCTTCCACGCCCTCGGCTCGGTCAAGCGGCGGCACCAGGGGGACGCCGACCCCTCGCCGGCCGACCGCATCGACCTCGAGCGCCGGCTGTGCCGCGAGGTCAGCCACGTGGTCGCCACCTGCTCCGACGAGGTGTTCGAGCTGCGCCGGCTCGGGCTGCCCACCGAGCGGGTGTCCGTCGTCCCGTGCGGAGTGGACACCGCCGTGTTCACCCCGTCCGGTCCGGTCGCGTCGCGGACCGCGCACAAGCGGCTGCTCGTCCTCGGCCGGCTGGTCGAGCGCAAGGGTCAGGACGACGCCGTCCGCGCGCTGCGGGCGGTCCCCGAGGCCGAGCTCGTGGTCGTGGGCGGTCCGCCGCCCGACGAGGTGGACACCGATCCGGAGGTGCGCCGGCTGCGGGCCGTCGCCGAGGCCGAGGGCGTGGCCGAGCGGCTGGTGTTCGCCGGGTCGGTGCCCCGGGCCGACGTCCCGGCGTGGGTGCGCTCGGCCGACGTCGTCCTCGCCGTCCCCTGGTACGAGCCGTTCGGGATCACCCCGCTGGAGGCGATGGCCTGCGGCCGGCCGGTCGTGGCCACCGCCGTCGGCGGGCTGGTCGACACCGTCGCCGACGGCATCACCGGCGACCTGGTGCCGCCGCGCGACCCGGAGCGGCTCGGCGCGGTGCTCGCCGCGCTGCTCGCCGACGACGGACGCCGTGCGGCCTACGGTGCGGCCGGGGTGCGCCGGGCCCGCGCCCGGTACCGCTGGAGCCGCGTCGTCGCCGACACCGAGACCGTCTACCGGCAGGTCCTCGCCCGCCGCATCCCCGTGGAGGCCGCCCGATGAGCACCAAGCCGCACTCCTTCTTCGAGAACACCGTCGCCGCGCCTGACGCCTGCACCCACCTGACCGGCCACGAGCACGTCGCCTCCCTGACCGCGGCGCTGCAGTCGCTCACCGCGCAGGTGGCCACCCTCGACCGCTGGGGGCAGCTGCTGGCCGACGTCCTGTGCGGTGAGGAGCGCGGCCGGCTGCTCGCCGCGGGCAACGGCGGCAGCGCCGCGCAGGCCCAGCACCTGACCGCCGAGCTGGTCGGCCGCTACCGCGCCGACCGGCCGCCGTTCTCCGCCATCTGCCTGACCGCCGAGACCTCGTCGCTGACCGCCATCGCGAACGACTACCCGGCCGACGAGCTGTTCGCCCGCCAGGTCGAGGCGCACGGCCGCGAGGGCGACGTGCTGATGCTGCTGTCGACGTCGGGCCGCAGCCCCAACGCGGTCGCCGCCGCCCGCCGGGCCCGCGACTGCGGCATCACCGTGCTCGCGCTGACCGGACCGGAACCGAATCCCCTGGCTGCCGCCGCGCACGAAGCGGCGTGCATCGACTCGCCCTGGACGGCGACCGTCCAGGAGTGCCACCTCGTCGCACTGCACCTGGTGTGCGCGGCCTTCGACGCGGCGGTGCTCACCGAGCCCGCCCGGGTGCCGACCCCGCGCTGGACCACCCGGTGAACGGACCGCTCGTCGTCGTCGGCGACGCCCTGCTGGACGTCGACCTCGTCGGGAGGGCGTCCCGGCTCACCCCGGACGCCCCGGTGCCGGTCGTCGAGGACGTCGACCGCCGGGAGCGCCCCGGCGGAGCGGCGCTCGCGGCCGTCGTCGCGGCCGCGGCCACGACCCGGGAGGTGGTGCTGGTCGCGCCGCTGGACTCCGACGACGGCGCCGCCCGGCTGCGCGCCCTGCTGGACGGACGCGTGCGGCTGCTGCCGATCCCCGCCACCGGCGGCACGGCGGTGAAGCAGCGGGTGCGGGTCGGCGACCACTCCGTCGTCCGCCTCGACAGCGGCGCGCCGGTCGCGGTGCTCGGGGACCTGCCCGCGGACGCTGCCGCCGCGATCCGGGACGCGGCCGCCGTCCTCGTGGCCGACTACGGCCGGGGGACGACGGCGGCACCGGACGTGCGCGCCGCGCTCGCCGCCGCACGGGGACCGATCGTCTGGGATCCCCATCCGCGGGGTGCGCCCCCGGTGCCCAACGCCCGGCTGGTGACCCCGAACGGCGCCGAGGCCGCCCGGGTGGCGACCGGTGTACCCGCCGACCGGCACGGGCTGGCCGCCGTGGGCGCCCGGGCCGAGGAGCTGATCCGGCGCTGGCGGGTGGGCGCGGTCGCGGTGACTCTCGGGGCGCGCGGCGCACTGCTCTCCTACGGAGAGGGGGCGCCGATGGTCGTGCCCGCCGTGCCCGTCAGCGGCGGGGATCCCTGTGGCGCCGGCGACTCGTTCGCCGCCGCGGCGGCTCTCGCGCTGGCCGACGGCGCGGTGACCGGCGAGGCCGTGGCCGCGGCGGTCGCGGCCGCGTCGGCGTTCGTCGCGCGCGGTGGGGCGTCGGCCTGGGACAGCGCCGAGCCGAACGTCGTGTCCGAGCCCGGGGCCGAGGGCGTGATCGCCCGCGTGCGCGCGGCCGGCGGGACCGTGGTGGCGACCGGCGGCTGCTTCGACCTGCTCCACCCGGGCCACGTCGCCACGTTGCGGGCCGCCCGCGGTCTCGGCGACTGCCTGGTCGTCTGCATCAACTCCGACGAGTCGGTGCGCCGGCTCAAGGGCCCGTCCCGTCCGCTGGTGACCGCGCCGGACCGGGCCCGGGTGCTCGAGGCGCTGGAGTTCGTCGATGCCGTCGTGGTCTTCGAGGAGGACACCCCCGCCGAGGTGCTGGACCGGCTGCGCCCCGACGTGTGGGCCAAGGGCGGCGACTACGCCGGTGCCGACCTCCCCGAGGCCGCCGTGCTGCGGCGGTGGGGCGGGCAGGCCGTCGTCCTGCCGTACCTGGACGGGCACTCGACCACGGCCCTGGTCGAGCGCTCCCGGGTCTGATGCCCACGGCGCTCGTCCTCCGGCCGCTGGGGCTCGGGGACATGCTCACGGGGGTCCCGGCGGTCCGGGCGATCCGGGCCGCGATGCCCCGGCACCGGCTCGTGCTGGCCACCACCGCCGCGCTGGAACCGCTGGCCAGGCTGATCGACGCCGTCGACGAGGTGCTGCCCGCGCGCGAGCTGCAAGCGTTGGACTGGACCGGTCCGCCTCCCGAGCTCGCCGTCGACCTGCACGGCAAGGGGCCCGCCTCGCACGGGGTCGTCGCGGAGCTCGGGGCCGAGCGGCTGCTCACCTTCGACAGCCCCGGCTACCCGGGGCCGGCCTGGTACGCCGACGAGCACGAGGTGCACCGCTGGTGCCGGCTGGTCTCCGAGGGCCTAGGCGTGCCCGCCGACCCGGACGCGCTCGACCTCGCCGTCCCGCAGGTGCCACCGCCCGTGCCCGGCGCGGCCGTCGTGCACCCGGGAGCGGCCTTCCCCGGCCGGCGTTGGCCCGTGGACCGGTTCGCCGCCGTGGCACGGCACCTGGCGTCGTCGGGGCACGACGTGCGCCTCACGGGCGGTCCCGCTGAGGTCCCGCTCGCCCGGTCGGTCGCCGAGGCCGCCGGACTGGCGGAGGACGCCGTCCTCGCCGGGCGCACGACGTCGCTGGAACTCGCCGCCGTGGTGGCCGCGGCACGGGTGGTCGTCAGCGGGGACACCGGCGTCGCGCACCTGGCGACCGCCTACCGCCGCCCGTCCGTGGTGCTGTTCGGCCCGGTGTCGCCGGCGCTGTGGGGCCCGCCGCCTCGGCCGCAACACGTCGTCCTCTGGCACGGAGACGGCACGGGCGACCCCTGGGGTACCGAGCTCGACCCGGCACTGGCCCGCATCACCGCCGACGAGGTCACCACTGCCCTCGACACCCTGCTCGCGCAGGGCTGACCTCCGGCGTCAGCCGCGCTGGCGGAGGGCGTCGAACAGCACCGTCTGCAGGTCGGCCGGGTCCACCGCCGAGTAGGCCGCACCACCGGTCGCGGCGGCGATCTGCTCGAGCGCCGCCAGGTCGGCGTCCGGTCCGAGTGCCACACCGATCACCTTGACCGGTCGCTCGGGGTTCGCCTCGCCGCGCAGAGCCGCCAACAGGGCGTCGAGTCGCAGCCCCGCGTCGTCGTCCTCGTTCGTCCCGTCGGTCAGGACCAGGACGCTGTTCACCGCGGTGGGGTCGAAGTTCTCGCGCGCCGCCCGCACCGCGGCCAGCGTCGTGTCGTAGAGGCCCGTCCCGCCAGGGGTCAGGCGGTCGGGGATGCTGTCGAGCTGCTCGTCGAGGACGTCGCGCTGGCTGCGGCCGTCGGCGTCCGCGTCCAGCTCGCGGGTCGGCACGAGCTCGGCCCAGTCCTGGCCGCCCTCGAGCTGGTAGGCGAAGACCCACAGCCCGACCGCGAACCCGCCGGGCACCAGCGTCAGGGTCGCCTTCGCCGCGTCCCGGGCCAGGGTGGCGCGGGTGCCGTCGTTGACCGGCGCCTCCATCGACTTGGAGACGTCGAACACGGCCAGGATCCGCGACGGCGCCGCGAGGCTCGACAGCCGCTGGAGCAGGGCCTGCACGGCGGCAGGGTCGAGCGCGAGCGCCGTCGGTGCCTCGGCCTGGATGCCGGTGGCCTCGCCGGCGTCCGGGGGAGCGCTGCCGTCGCCGTCCCGGAAACCGGCCTCGAGGGCGGTCGTCCGCGCGGTGTCCGAGGTCAGCGCCCGCACCACCGCGTCCACCGCTGCGGCGTGGTCCTCGTCGTCGGACGCCGTACCGACCCGCAGCACCGGGTAGTCCAGCGACGGAGAACCCTCGGCCGGATAGACCGCGACGAGCGAGGAGTCCCCGGCGTCGGAGTTGATCGCGTAGACCTCCTGCTCGCTGACCGGCACCAGCGGTGCGTCGGCGCCGCCGGCACCGCCCGCGGCCAGGGCGTCCCCGGCGGAGACCGCCGGTCCGCGCTCGGCGGCCAGCACCGCCTGCACCACCGCGTTGTCGGCCTGCTCGCCGCCGCCCAGAGCGGTCCGGACGGCGCCCAGTGCGGCGACCCCCTCGGCACTCGTGGCGAGGTCGGGCACGGCGAGGCCCTGGTCGCTGGCGAGGGCCTCACCCCAGCCGGGTGCCGCGCCGGACCAGCCGAGCGCGTCGACGGCCGCCCGGCTGGTCGCGAGGACCACCGGCGAGGACCCCATCGAGCCGTCGACCTCCAGCTCGGCCGCGGTGGCGCGCGCGGTCCAGATCATCGAGTCGGGCACCCACACCTCGGGCAGGGCGTCCGGGTCGAGCGCGCCGAGATCGCCGACGGTCTGCAGCGGCTCCTGCGCGAAGACGTCGGGGGCGACGCAGACGCCGTCCTCGGTGACGATCCGCTGCCCGATCAGCTCGTCGGCGACGTCGGCCAGCTCGGGCGCGACGGTGACCGCGACGGTCTGCGGTGCGTCGCAGTCGTCGCCCGAGCCGACCAGCCACCAGACGAGACCCCCGGCGACCAGGACGGCGGCGACGGCAGCGGCGAGGAAGACGACCGGGGCGGGACGACGGCTGGGGGAGGTGGGATCGGCGTGGCGGCCCATGCTCGCTCTCTGGTGCTCGACTCGGGGGTGGTGCGGCTCCCCCCGGGCCCGCACGGACAGCGTAGATGGGCTGCGTGTCCATGCCGTGCCGCCCTGTAGTCAGCCGGTCCGGGCGGCCACCCTCTCCCGCTGGGCGGCGAACCACTCGAGCGTCCGCCGCAGGCCCTCCTCGGCCGGCACGGTCGGCCGCCAGTCGAGCAGCGCGTGCGCGCGGGTCGTGTCCGGACGGCGCACCTTCGGGTCGTCCACAGGCAGGTCGACGAAGGAGATCTCCGACTCCGACCCGGTCAGCTCCGCGATCCACTGCGCCAGCCGGAGCATGGACAGCTCGTCGGGGTTGCCGATGTTGACCGGCCCCGCGTGCGCGGAGAACGCCATCGCGAGGATGCCGCCGACGGTGTCGTCGACGTAGCAGATCGACCGGGTCTGGGAGCCGTCGCCGGCCACGGTCAGGGGCCGGCCGGACAGCGCCTGGCCGATGAACGCCGGGATCGCCCGCCCGTCGTCGGGGCGCATCCGCGGGCCGTAGGTGTTGAAGATCCGCACGATGCCGGTGTCGACGCCTTTCGACGTCCGGTACGCCGTGGTGAGCGCCTCGCTGAACCGTTTGGCCTCGTCGTAGACCCCCCGGGGCCCGACCGGGTTGACGTTGCCCCAGTACTCCTCGGTCTGCGGGTGCTGCAGCGGGTCGCCGTACACCTCCGACGTCGAGGCGAGGACGTACCGGGCGTCCTTCTCCAGGGCCAGCCCGAGCGTGTGCAGCGTGCCGAGGCTGCCCACCTTGAGCGTCTCGATCGGCATCCGCAGGTAGTCCAGCGGGCTCGCCGGCGACGCGAAGTGCAGGACCAGGTCGACCGGGCCGGGGACGTGCACGTAGTCGGTGACGTCGCAGCGCACGAGCCGGAAGCCCGGGTGCTCCATCAGGTGCGCGACGTTGCCGGGGGACCCGGTGAGGAAGTTGTCGAGGCACACGACGTCGACGCCGCGCTCGAGGAGGTGCTCGCACAGGTGCGACCCGAGGAACCCGGCTCCGCCGGTGACGACCGCCCGGCGGATGGTCCGCGCCTCGCGCACGACGTTCGGTTCCGTCATCGCTGCTCCTCCCGAGTGGGTGCTCCTGCGGCCC
>NZ_SPQM01000177.1 GCF_004570345.1 Blastococcus sp. CT_GayMR20
AGCCGATACCGCCCCGGACGGACCTCCCGCCGAAGCCTCGACCTCGGGTGGAGCGTCAGCCGCGGGCACGTCCCGGCGGAGGCGCTGGGGGCCGGCGCTCGCCACGGGCGCGCTCGCGATCGCCCTGGGGTTCGGCCTGACCGTCCAGATCCGCAACTCCGGTGTGCCGACCGAACTCGTCGGCGCGCGGGAGGACGACCTGGTCCGCATCCTCGACGACCTCGACTCGCAGGAGGAGGAACTGCGCAAGCAGATCTCCGAGCGCCGGCAGTCGCTCGAGGAGCTCGGCAGCGGACAGCTGCAGTCCGGCCGCGCGCTGACCGAGGCGCAGGAGCGGGCCGAGGCGATCGCCGTCCTCAACGGGTCCGTCCCGGCCACGGGGCCCGGGGTGCGCGTGACCGTCCAGGACCCGGAGGGTGCGGTGACCGCCGGCATCCTGCTGGACGCCATCCAGGAGCTCCGCGGTGCCGGCGCGGAGGCGATCCAGGTCGACGACGTCCGCATCGTCGTATCGAGCTTCGTCGACGGGGAGCCGGGTGAGCTCGTCGTCGACGGCCGGCCGATCACCGCGCCGTACGACATCCGGGCCATCGGTCCCTCCGACGACCTCACCGTGGCGCTCAACGTCTCCGGCGGCGTCGTGGCCGACGTGGCCCGGTACGGCGGCTCGACCCGGGTGATGCAGTCCGAGCAGGTCGTCGTCGACGCGACCCGCTCGGCGACCGGCGACCAGGACTAGGAGCCGGTGGCCACCGGCCGACCCGAGTCGGCCGACCACTGCGACCAGGAGCCCGGCCACAGGGCGGCCTCGACGCCGGCGACGGCCAGGGCCGCCACCTCGTGGGCGGCCGTGACGCCGGAACCGCAGTAGACACCGATCGGCCTGCCCGGCTGGGCCCCGAGCGCCGCGAACCGCTCCGCCAGCTCGGTGGCCGGCCGGAAGGTCGCGTCGGCACGGAGGTTCTCCGTCGTCGGGGCGCTGACCGCGCCGGGGACGTGGCCTGCCCGCAGGTACACCGGCTCGACCTCACCGCGGTACCGCTCACCGGCCCGCGCGTCGAGGAGCACGCCGGACGCGGGCCAGGCGGCCGCCTCGTCGATCGACAGCACGGGCATCCCGCCGCCGGTGAGCAGGACGTCGCCGGGCTCGGGGACGACGTCGCCCGCCTCCACCTCGCCACCGACGCGCTGCCACGCGGCCAGTCCGCCGTCCAGCAGCCGGACGTCGGTCAGGCCACCCCAGCGCAGCAGCCACCAGGCCCGGGCGGCGGCCAGGCCGCCCGAGGCGTCGTAGACGACCACCGGGTCACCGCTGCTGATCCCCCACCGTCGGGCGGCGGCCTGCAGTCGCTGCACCGACGGCAGCGGGTGCCGTCCCGCGTCCGGGCTCGCCGGGCCGGCGAGCTCGGAAGGCAGGTCGACGTAGACGGCGCCCGGCAGGTGGCCCTCGAGGTAGCGCTCGCGGCCGCGCTCGTCGCCGAGCGCCCAGCGGACGTCCAGCAGAACGGGCCGGCGGGTGGCTCCCCGCAACTGGGCGGCGGAAGCGAGAACGGTCATTGGGGGGCGAGGAGCCCGCGCAGTTCCTGGGTCAGCGCCTCGCGGGCCTCCGGGTGCTGGTGCCAGCCGGCCGGCGTCGACTGGAACAGCGAGATGCGCCAGCGGCCACCCCCCTCGTCCACGGCGACCAGGGTGTGCACGGTGTGCAGGTCGGGATCGAAGTCGCTGCTGCCGGCCGGGATCATGCCGGCGTGCGCGAGCAGCACCGCCACCCCCTCCGCCATCGGGCGGACCGACCGCACGACGCCCACGTAGGCCGGGGTCTGGTGGCTGCCGAAGACCTGGCGCAGGTCGGCCGCGATCGACAGCCGCCCCCGGTGGTGGCTGCCGTCGAATCCGATGATGTCCCCGTCGTCGGCGAACCCGGCCGCCACCGCTGCCCCGCTGCGCCGGTTCCAGCCGTCGATGAACTGGTGGTAGAGCGCGCTGATCTGGGCGTCGTACGGGTGGGACTGGGTCACGTGCTCTCCTCGCTGGCGCTCGTCGGCACGTGCCGCCGGGTGCTGCGTCCATGGCGCGACCTCGCAAGCTCGGTCACGCGGGCTCTCCTCGTTCACTGCTGGGACGGGAGTGACGGTAGTGCTCAGGCGACCTCGACCGTTCGACGCTCGCCGTCGGCGAACTGGGTCCGGTACAGGTCGGCGTAGCGGCCCCCGAGTGCCAGCAACTCGGTGTGCGTGCCCGACTCCGCGATGCGACCGCCGTCGACCACCAGGATCTGGTCGGCGCTCCGGATCGTGGACAGCCGGTGCGCGATGACCAGCGACGTCCGGCCGGTCAGCGCGGCGTCGAGGGCGTGTTGCACCGCGACCTCCGACTCGCTGTCCAGGTGCGCCGTCGCCTCGTCGAGGATGACGATGCCGGGCGCCTTCAGCAGCACCCGTGCGATGGCCAGCCGCTGCTTCTCCCCGCCGGACATGCGGTAGCCACGGTCGCCGACGACCGTGTCCAGACCCTCCGGCAGCGAGCGCACGAGCGCGGCGATCCGCGCGCCCTCGAGTGCCGTCCAGAGCTCGTCCTCGCTGGCCTCCGGCCGGGCGTAGAGCAGGTTGGCGCGGATGGTGTCGTGGAAGAGGTGCGCGTCCTGGCTGACCACGCCGATGGAGTCGCGCAGCGACGAGAGCGTCGCCTTCCGCACGTCGAGCCCGCCGACCCGGACGGCGCCGTCGGTGACGTCGTACAGCCGCGGCACCAGGTTGGCGATGGTCGACTTCCCGGCGCCGGAGTGCCCCACCAGGGCGACGAGGTGGCCGGGCTCCACACGGAAGGAGACGCCGTGGAGGACGTCGACCGGCCCGCCGTGCTCCGGCAGCGACACCTCCTCCAGCGACGGCAGCGAGACGTCGGCGGCCGACGGGTAGCTGAAGGACACCGCGTCGAACTCGATCGACCGGTCGTCGGCCGGCACCGGGACGGCATCGGATGCCTCGTCGATCATCGGAGTGAGGTCGAGCACCTCGAAGACCCGGTCGAAGCTGACCATCGCGCTCATCACGTCGACGCGGACGTTGGCCAGCGCGGTCAGCGGCCCGTACAGCCGCGACAGCAGCAGCGCGAGCGCGACGACGTCACCGGGGCTGAGCGAGCCGGTGAACGCGAGCCAGCCGCCGAGCCCGTAGACCAGCGCCGTCGCCAGCGCCGCGACCAGGGTCAGCGCCGTGAAGAAGAACCGGCCGTACATCGCCGAGAGGACGCCGATGTCGCGGACCCGCGCGGCCCGTCCGCGGAAGGAGTCCGCCTCGGCGGAAGGGCGACCGAACAGCTTGACCAGCAGCGCCCCGGCCACGTTGAAGCGCTCGGTCATCGAGGCGTTCATGGAGGCGTTGAGCCCGTAGGACTCCCGGGTGATCTCCTGCAGCCGCTTGCCGATCCGGCGGGCGGGCAGGACGAACAGCGGCACGAGCACCAGGGACAGCAGGGTGATCTGCCACGACAGCGTGAGCATCACGCCGGCGGTGAGCACCAGACCGATGACGTTGGAGACGACACCGGACAGCGTCGAGGTGAACGCCTGCTGCGCGCCGATGACGTCGTTGTTCAGCCGGCTGACCAGCGCCCCGGTCTGGGTGCGCGTGAAGAAGGCGACCGGCATCCGCTGCACGTGCTCGAACACGCGGCTGCGCAGGTCGTAGATGACGCCCTCGCCGATCCGGGCGGAGTACCAGCGCGTGCCGAGGGAGATGGCGGCGTCCAGGACGGCCAGCCCGGCGATGAACAGGGCGATCCGGACGATGTCGCCTGCGGTTCCGTCGAGGCTCGCGATCCGGTTGACGATGTCGCCGGCCAGCAGCGGTGTGATCACGCCGATGAGCGAGGACCCGACCACGAGGGTGAGGAAGAAGGTCAGCTCGCGACGGTAGGGACGGGCGATCCCCAGGATCCGGCGCACCGTGCCCTTGGGCAGCTCCCGGCCCGTCACCGACGGGTCCCTCCGGAACGACCGCATCGCGGCCATGGAGGTCATGGGATTGCTCACGTCCAACACCGCCTCCTCCCAGTCACCCGGCCAACACCGTCGTCGACCGGGCTGTTCCGGAGGAGTGTCTCAGCGACCTCCGACGAGTTCCTGCAGCCGCAGCACCTGTGCGGCCCGCTCGGCGGCGTCCTGTGTCTCGTCGTCGTTGCGGACGGCCGAGCGCACCAGCGCGGCCGTCGCCCGGCTCGCGGCGACCGGTGGGGCGGTCACCGCCGCGGCGAGGTCGGCGGCGGTGGCGTCCAGCTGGTCCCGCGGGACGACGACGTTCGCCAGACCGATCGCCTGCGCCTCCGCCGCCTTCACCGCGCGACCGGTCAGGCAGATCTCCAGAGCCCGCGAGTAGCCGACGAGCTGGGTCAACGTGCTCGTGCCGGTCAGGTCGGGCACCAGGCCCAGGGTCGCCTCGGGCAGCCGCAGCTGCGCGTCGTCGGCGAGGACGCGCAGGTCGCAGGCCAGCGCGAGCTGCGCGCCGGCTCCGACGGCGTGGCCCTGCACCGCGGCTATCGAGACGATGCCGGGCGAACGGAGCCACCGGAACCCGGCCTGGTAGCCGCGGATGCGCTCCTGCGCCTCCGCCGCGTCGAGGCGGCCCAGGTCACCCAGCCCGCCCGTCGTCCCGGGCTCGGCGCTGAACAGGCTCCGGTCGAGCCCGGCGGAGAACGACCGGCCCTCGCCACGGACGACGACGACACGCACGTCGTCCCGCAGGGATGCGCCGACCGCGGCGAGCGCCGTCCAGGTGGCCGGCGTCTGCGCGTTCAGCTGGTCGGCCCGGTCGAGGGTGACCGTGAGGACGGCGCCGTCCTGCCGGGTGCGGACCCAGCCGGTGGCCTCGGAGGTTTCGGAGGTTTCGGAGGAGAAGACGCTCACGCCTTCTTACTATTCCGGTTGGCCCCACCGCGGCTGCGCAGTGTCGCCCCGGACTCCGAGAGCAGCCGGTGCACGAACCCGTAGGAGCGGTTCGTGGAGGTGGCCAGGGATCGGATGCTCTCACCGCCGTCGTAGCGCTTGCGCAGGTCGTCGGCCAGCGACGACCTGTCCCCGCCGGTGATGCGCTTGCCCTTGCCGAGATCCGCAGTGGTGCTCGAGTCGGCCATGACTCCCCTCCGTGTCAGCCGCCGGCCCATGCCGCACCGGGCTGAGTCGGCCGAGCCGGCCCGGTGTGGCAGTCCGTCTCACTGGGTGCCGCCGCCCCACTGACGCGGCATCCCGAGGACTCATGATCACCCACCCCCGCGCGTGCGGCGACACGAACGAGAACGGTCAGGCTAGGGAGACGAGGTCAGCGAAGTCCTCGCTCCAGGAGTCCTCCGTGCCGTCGGGCAGCAGGATCACCTTGTCGGGGCTGAGGGCGTGCACGGCACCCTCGTCGTGCGTCACGAGGACGATCGCGCCCTGGTAGGTGCGCAGCGCCTCGAGCACCTGCTCCCGGCTGGCCGGATCGAGGTTGTTCGTCGGCTCGTCCAGCAGCAGCACGTTGGCGCCGGAGACGACCAGGGTGGCCATGGCCAGCCGGGTCCGCTCGCCGCCGGAGAGCGTGCCGGCCCGCTGGTCCACCGTCTCGCCGGAGAAGAGGAACGCGCCGAGGATGCGCCGCAGCTCGGTGTCGGTGCTGTCGGGCGCCGCCGACCGCATCACCTCGAGCAGGGTGCGGTCCATGTCGATCGTCTCGTGCTCCTGCGCGTAGTACCCGACCCGCAGGCCGTGCCCCGGCTTGATCTCGCCGGTGTCCGGGAGCTCGGTGCCGGCCAGCATCCGGAGCAGCGTGGTCTTCCCCGCCCCGTTCAGACCGAGGACGACGACGCGCGTGCCCCGGTCCACCGCGAGGTCGATGTCGGTGAAGATCTCCAGGGACCCGTAGCTCTTCGACAGGCCCTCGGCCATGAGCGGGGTCCTGCCGCAGGGCACCGGCGTCGGGAACCGGAGCTTCGCCACCTTGTCCTGGACGCGGACGTCGGCGAGGCCCGCGGCCAACCGTTCGGCCCGCTTGTCCATGCTCTTGGCGGCCTTGGCCTTGGTGGCCTTGGCGCGCATCTTGTCGGCCTGGGCGTTCAGCGTGTCGATCTTCCGCTCGGTGTTCGCCCGCTCCTGCTTGCGGCGACGCTCGTCGGTCTCCCGCTGCTGCAGGTAGCGCTTCCAGCCGAGGTTGTAGACGTCCACCTCCGCGCGGTTGGCGTCGAGGTGCCAGACCCTGTTGACGACGGCCTCGAGCAGCTCCACGTCGTGGCTGACCACGATGAGCCCGCCGCGATGGCTCGTCAGGAACCCGCGCAGCCAGGTGATCGAGTCGGCGTCGAGGTGGTTGGTCGGCTCGTCGAGCAGCAGCGTCTCCGCGTCGGAGAACAGGATGCGGGCGAGCTCGACCCTGCGGCGCTGACCACCGGAGAGGGTGCGGAGCGGCTGCGCGAGCACGCGGTCGGGCAGGCCGAGGTTGGTGCAGATGCGGGCTGCGTCGCTCTCCGCGGCGTACCCGCCCATGGCGGCGAACTGGTCCTCCAGGCGGCCGTAGCGACGGACCGCCTTGTCGCGCTCGGCGTCGTCGGCCGGCTCGGCCATGGCGACCTGCGCCTTGACCAGCTGGTTGCGGAGGACGTCGAGGCCGCGGCCGGACAGCACGCGGTCGCTGGCGGTGATGTCGAGGTCACCGCTGCGGGGGTCCTGCGGCAGGTAGCCGATCTCGCCGGAGACCTCGACCTTCCCGGCATGCGGGACGCGCTCACCGGCGAGGGTGGTGAGCGTCGTGGTCTTGCCGGCGCCGTTGCGGCCCACGAGCCCGATCCGGTCGCCCGGCTGCACGCGGAGGGTGGCATCGCTGATGAGGATGCGGGCGCCGGCGCGGAGCTCGAGGCCGGTCGTCGTGATCACTGAGCCCAGGGTAGGCGCTCCCCGGGCATTCCCACCCCGAATCGGAGGGTGACATCGGCGGCATCACCCGGGAGGACGGCACGCTGGGGAGAACTGCCCCGTTCCGCTCGCCGGGGCGCCACTATGCGCACATGAACCCGTCCGGGAGCGTGTGGGGGCTGCCCTGCCCGGTCTGCGGCCGTCCGACCGGCGACATCGGCGCCGGACCGTGCCCGGCCTGCGGACTGCCGGGTGCCCAGCACGCCGCGGTCGTCGTGGCCCGGATCGGTTCGACGATGACGGACCTGGCCCGCGACCGCGAGGAGTTGCTCGCCACCCTCCGGGCATCGGCCCCCTGGTCGGCCCCGGTCCCCGCCGGCGCCCCGCCACGCCCGGCCGACGTCCCTCCGGCCTGGGCGCCACCTCCTGCCCCCGCTCCGGTCCTTTCCCCGCCGCCGGTCTCCCCACCGCCGGTGGCCGGCCCTCCTCCCCCGCCGTGGCGCCCGCCGTCCACCCGCCGGCGCATCAGCCCCCAGCAGGTGCTCCTCGGGCTCGGGGCCCTGCTCGTCGTGGCGGCCGCCATCACCTTCGTCGCGGTCGCCTGGACGCGGTTCGGTCTCGTCTTCCAGGCCGGCGTGATGCTCACGATCACGGCGCTGGCCTGCGGGGTGTCGGCATGGACCGCCCGCCGTGAGCTGCGGGCCACCGAGGAGGCCCTGGCCGCGGCGGGTGCCGCGCTGCTCATCGTGGACCTGGCGGCGGCCCGCGCACTCGGACTGTTCCGGATCGAGGAGATCCCGCTGCGGTGGTGGTGGGTGGTGTCCTGCGCCGTCGTCGTCGCCGCGGGCCTGCTCCTGGGCCGGCTCACCCGCAGCACGGCCACCTGGCCCCTGGTCGCGCTCCTGGCCGCCCAGCCCCTGCCGTTCCTCTGGCTCCCCGGCGACGTGCTCACCGGTCCGGCGGGTGTCGCCGCCGCGCTGGCCGTCTCCGCCGGGAACCTCGTCGCCGCCCGGTCCCTGCGTCGTGCGCTCGCCCCGGTCGCGCGCGTGCTGGCCGGGATCGCGGCGTCGGTCGGGACGCTCGGCGGCCTGGCGACCGCGGCCGGAGCCGACCCCGGGGACTCCTGGACGGCGACGGCGCTGCTCGCCGCCGCCGGCGCCGGAGCCGTCGTGGCATCGCGGCACTCGCGCGTTCCGGCCGGGC
>NZ_SPQM01000178.1 GCF_004570345.1 Blastococcus sp. CT_GayMR20
CCATGGCGGTGGGCATGATCGTCGACGCGCGACAGGCGGAGGCTGTCATCGCCGGCGGCGCCGCCGACCTCGTGGCCGTGGGCCGCCAGGCCCAGGACGACCCCAACTTCGCGGTGCACGCCGCGCGAGGAGCTGGCCGCCCTCTACCGGGCGGCCGACGTCATGCTCGTGACGCCGTACCGCGACGGCATGAACCTCGTCGCGAAGGAGTACGTCGCCGCACGGGGCGACCTCGGCGGCACGCTGGTGCTGTCGGAGTTCGCCGGGGCGGCCGCGGAGCTCAAGCAGGCGTTCCTGGTGAACCCACACGACATCGCCGGGGTGAAGAACCAGCTGGTGCGCGCGCTGCGGGCGGAGCCCGAGGAGGCGGCCAAGCGCATGCGGGCGATGCGCCGGCACCTGTTCAAGAACGACCTGGAGCACTGGGCCAACTCCTTCTTCGAGGCGCTGCGCGCCCAGGCGGCCGGTCAGCCCGGCGGGCGCGAGGCCGGCCGGGCGTCGGCGCCGCTGTCCGGTGACCGGGGCGGTGCCCAGGGATGACCGGCCTCCCGGCGGACCTCGATGCGGCGCTCGCCGACCTCGCCGGCCGCCGGCCCCTGCTCCTCGCCAGCGACTACGACGGCGTCCTGGCGCCCCTGGTCGGGAACCCGTCGGCGGCGGTGCTCCTGCCCGGGATGGAGGAGGCGCTCGCGCGGGTGGCCGCGGCCGACGGCGTGACCGTGGCCCTCGTCAGCGGACGGGGAGTCGCCGACCTGCGGACGACGAGCGGGCTGTCGGGGCCCTACCGGTGGGTGGGCAGCCACGGAGCGGAGTTCGACGGCCCGCTGGCCGGAGAGCTCGCCGGCCGCCGCGACGCCCTCGCCGAACTCCTGGCGCCGGTCGTCGCCGGGACGCCGGGGGCGCTGCTCGAGGTCAAGCCGGCGAGCGTGGCGGTGCACGTCCGGCAGGTCGCCGACCGCGAGGCGGCCGCCGCCCTACTGGGCGCCGTCAGGACGCGGGTTGATCCGTCACTGACGCTGAAGCCGGGCAAGGAGGTGCTCGAGGTGGCGGTGACCGACGCCGACAAGGGCACCGCCCTGCGCCGGCTCGTCGGCGAGCTCCAACCGTCCGGGACCATGTACCTCGGGGACGACGTCACCGACGAGGACGGCTTCCGCGCACTCGGGCCCGGTGACGTCGGGGTGAAGATCGGTGACGGCCCGACCGAGGCCCCGTACCGCGTCGCCGATCCCGCTGGAGCGCTCGTCCTGCTGCACCGCCTCGCCGACCTGCTGGGCTGACACCCCGGCGTGTCGCGACGCGCCCCGCGTGACCGTCCGCGCCGCCCCGCACCACATCCGCAGCCGTGTCGACTCCGGGCGGGTCACCAGCGCATTCGTGACCGGAATCTCTGTGGCGGGACCAGGTGACCGGCGAACCGTGTCGACACATGGTCATCGGAAATGCGCTGACGGGGCTTACACATCACGGTTCGGGAAACCGTGGGCATTCACACCATGCACTCGTCGATCGAGTCACAACAATTGCGCGGGCACCAAGCCCGGTGCCGGACAGCCATTCCTATCAGAACGGTCCACCGTGAAACCCACTGCCCCCTCCGCTGCCGCCCCGCGGCGGTCTGGTTGGTTCGCCGACCGGCCGCTGGCGGCGAAGTTCGCCGTTCTCCTGGGTGTCGTCGTGTTGTCCCTCGGGGGCGTCCTCACGGCCATGCTCGTCGGGAACGCCGGCGTCCGTGACGCCAGCGCGACGCTGGACGACCTCAATCGCGCCGAGAAGCTCGCCCTGCAGCTGGACACCCGCGCGAGCGAGCTCAAGGTCGACGGTTTCAAGGCGATCACCCGCGAGAACCCCGCGGAGCAGCAGTCGGAGCTGGCCGAGGACATCGCCACGCCGGCCGCGATGCTGGCGGAGCTGAACGAGATCCCGCTGACCGGTGCCGCCGCCGACGCGGTCGCCGCTCTCGGCGAGAGCTACGGCGCCTACACCGACGCCATCACGGTCTTCGTCGACTCGGCCGTGGCCGACCAGGCCGGAACCCTGCTGCGGTGGGAAGAGATCCAGGCCGCCAACGACCTCACCGACGGTGCCGTCAGCGCGGCGAAGGACGCCCTCGCTGCGGCAAGCCGCGAGGCCCAGGAGGACCTCGACGCCGCGATCTCGCAAGCCCAGGTCATCAGCCTCACCGTGGCGGCCATCGGTCTGGGCCTCATCGGGTCGATCAGCGTCCTGACCATCCGCTCCATCACCCGGCCGGTCCAGCGGGTCAAGGCCTCGCTGGAGGCGCTCGCGACCGGCGACCTGACTGTCGCCTCGGGCGTCACCTCCCGCGACGAGGTCGGTCAGATGGCCGCCGCACTGGACGTGGCGCAGGCGAGCCTGCGTGAGGTGCTGGCCGGGGTGACCGCCTCGGCGCACGCCGTCGCTGCCTCCTCGGAGGAACTGTCGGCCAACTCGGCGCAGATCGCGGCGTCGGCGGAGGAGACCTCGGTGCAGTCCGGCGTCGTGTCCAGCGCCGCGGAGGAGGTCTCGCGCAGCGTGGACACCGTGGCCGCGGGTGCCGAGCAGATGGGTGCCTCCATCCGCGAGATCGCGTCGAACGCCGCCGAGGCCAGCGAGGTGGCCAGCCGGGCCGTCACCGCGGCGGAGACCACGACCGCGACCGTCGCGAAGCTGGGCGAGTCCTCGGCCGAGATCGGCAACGTGGTGAAGGTGATCACCAGCATCGCCGAGCAGACGAACCTGCTGGCGCTCAACGCCACGATCGAGGCCGCCCGTGCGGGCGAGGCCGGCAAGGGCTTCGCCGTCGTCGCGAACGAGGTGAAGGAGCTGGCGCAGGAGACGGCGAAGGCGACCGAGGACATCGCCCGCCGCGTGCTGGCGATCCAGGGCGACACGACGGCGGCGGTCTCCGCGATCGGTGAGATCTCCGCGATCGTCGCCCAGATCTCCGACCGGCAGACCACCATCGCCTCGGCGGTGGAGGAGCAGACGGCGACCACGAGCGAGATGTCGCGGTCGGTGCAGGAGGCCGCCAGCGGCACGGGGGAGATCGCTGCCAACATCAGTGGCGTCTCCACCGCAGCGGACTCGACCACGCAGGCGCTCACGCAGACCCGGACCGCGGTCGACGAGCTCGCCCGGATGGCCACCGACCTGCGCGCCACCGTCGGGAAGTTCACCTACTGAGTCCCGCATCCGCCCCACGACAGGGAGCGCACGGCCCGCCGGCCGTGCGCTCCCTGTCGTTCGTCGCCATTCGGGAAAGTCGACAAGGGGGCACGCGCGGAACGGTCAGCGAGCATTCTTCGGACCTACCGCGACACCGATGCCTTATCGCTAAGTAATCGCCTCCCGCTCGTCCACGATGGCGGTGCGCACTCGCGCCACACCCGGGCAAGCCCCGCCCCGGTGCGTGCACCGAATCCACGAGGAATGAGCAGCATGTCCCCCGCACCGTCGACCGAATGGTCTCCAGCAGGACCCACAGCGCGTCCGGGTCCGTCCACTCCGCCCCGCGCCGTCGCACGGCACTGGTACCGCGACCGCGGTGTCCGCACGCGCGTCTTCGGGCTCACCGCCGTCCTCCTGCTCGGGCTCGTCGTGTCGACCGCGATCGGCGCCGTCAACGGGAACCGCGCGACGGACATGCACGCGCAGGCCGACGCCGCGGTCGTCGTCCAGCAGCAGGTCGAGGCTGCCCGCTACGACCTGCTGTGGGCCGCCAACTGGCAGAACATCACCGCGTGGAAGGCCCGGGTCGAGGGCGGCGCGACGGCCGCCGCACCGGACGGCGACAACGTCGCGATGTACCGCGACGGGGCCGAGGGTTTCGAGGAGCTCTTCGCGATCGACCGCACGCTGCTCGACGAGACCGGGCGCACCAGCCTCGACGCCATCCAGACCAACTGGACGGCGATGAGCGACTACAACGACCAGATCTTCGCCCTGTGGCGGCAGGGGCTCCTCGACGAGGGCGACGCGGTCTCCACGGGTGAGAAGTGGGACGTCTTCTACGTCCTCGACCAGGCCATGACCGAGCTCGAGGGTTCCGTCGACGCGCGAGCCGCCACGCTCCGCGAGGAGGCCCGCGACGCCGACGCCTTCACCGGCCGGGTCGCAGCGCTGGTCACCGGGATCGCCGTGGTGATCGGGCTGCTGGCGGCGTTCGCCGTCTCCCGCGGGATCGTCCGCGGGGTCCGTGAGGTGCGCAGCGGCCTGGACCGGGTCGCCGCCGGCGATCTGACCGTCCGGCTACCGGTCCGTGGCAACGACGAGCTGGGCCAGATGGCGGCGGCGCTGAACACCGCGACGGACGCGATGGCCACCACCGTCGCCGACATCGTCGGATCGGCCGACGCCGTCGCCGCGTCGGCGGAGGAGCTGTCGGCCTCGTCCGCGCAGATCGCCGCGTCGGCGCAGGAGACCTCCGCACAGGCCGGCGTCGTGTCCGGTGCCGCGGAGGAGGTGTCCCGCAGCGTGGAGACCGTCGCCGCCGGCGCAGAGCAGATGGGCGCCTCGATCCGGGAGATCGCGTCGAACGCGGCAGAGGCCAGCCAGGTGGCCGCCCAGGCTGTGGCCGCGGCCCGCACCACCACGGCGACCGTCGCCAAGCTCGGCGAGTCGTCGGCGGAGATCGGCAACGTCGTCAAGGTGATCACGAGCATCGCGGAGCAGACCAACCTGCTGGCGCTGAACGCGACCATCGAGGCGGCGCGCGCCGGGGAGGCCGGCAAGGGCTTCGCGGTCGTCGCCAACGAGGTCAAGGAACTGGCGCAGGAGACGGCGAAGGCGACGGAGGACATCGCCCGCCGGGTACAGGCGATCCAGGGCGACACCACCGCGGCCGTGGACGCCATCGAGCAGATCTCCTCCATCGTGGCGCAGATCAGCGACCGCCAGACGACGATCGCCTCGGCGGTGGAGGAGCAGACGGCCACGACGGGGGAGATGTCGCGTTCGGTGCAGGAGGCGGCCGGGGGGACCGGGGAGATCGCCCTCAACATCACCGGCGTCTCGACGGCGGCGGACTCGACGACGCACGCCCTCGGTCAGACGCGCACCGCGATCGACGAGCTCTCCCGAATGGCCTCGGACCTGCGGATCAGCGTCGGCCGGTTCACCTACTGAATCGCCGACCCGGCGGATCATCGCGTCCTTTTCCCTGCCGCCATCATGTCGACATGGCGGCAGGGAAAAGGCGGTCGCCGACCAATCTCGACCCATGACTGGCGACACACCGGGAATTGCGGGTCGCACTCAGACCGAATGGTTCACAGTCTCCCCGGCACCACGAGAACAAGCCCGTCGGGCGACGCACCACGATGCCAGTCCGCGGCGAAGCCCCGCCCTCACCTCTGGAGCATGCAATGTCCGTCCCTGCCCGTACCGCCCGCCCCGGGCGCTCCGGTGGCTGGTTCGCCAACCGCCCGATCGGCGTCAGGATCGGCGCGGTGGTCGGGTTGCTGGCCATCGTCGTCCTCGCCACCAACTACCTGGCCATCTCGCGCATCGGCGACATGCGCGACCACCAGGAGCAGATCTACACCGAGAACCTGGAGCCGCTGAACGCCCTCTCCGCGGTGCAGCGCGCGACCGCCGCCCACCGGGCCCGGGTCCTCGAGTACGCCGTCTCCGACGCCGGCCGTCGCCAGGAGCTGCTCGGCGAGATGGACGAGAAGCAGGCCGACGTGGAGGCCGCGCTGGCCGAGTACGAGCCGCACATCGTCAACCCCGCGGGCATGGAGAAGTACCTTGCCGCCCGCGAGGCGTTCCTGGCCTCGAACGCGGCCGAGCTGTTCCCCGCCGCCGACGCCGGCGACCTCGCCACCTATGCCCAGGTCTACCGCGAGGTCTCCAGCCCGCTGCTGACCGACATCGCGGACGGGCTCGAGGAGGAGGGCGTCGCGCAGTCCGCGGAGGCGGCCGCCCGTAACGCCGAGGCCTCCGACGCGGCCGACACCGCCATCACCATGCTGCTCGTGACCGCTCTGACCTCTGTCGTGATCGCCTCCGGACTGACCGTCGTGGTGGTCCGCCGGATCATCCGGACGGTGCGCTCCGTGCAGAGGTCCGCCGAGGCCATGGCCGCCGGCGACCTGACCGTCGGCACGGGGGTCTCCTCCGACGACGAACTGGGCCGTATGGCGTCCGCGCTGGACTCCGCCCAGGCGAGCCTCCGGGACGTCCTGTCCTCGGTCGTGGCGTCCGCGGACGCTGTGGCGGCCTCGTCGGAGGAACTGTCGGCGTCCTCGGCGCAGATCTCCGCCTCGGCGGAGGAGACCAGCGCGCAGTCCGGTGTCGTGTCCTCGGCTGCCGAGGAGGTGTCGCGCAACGTGCAGACGGTCGCCGCCGGCGCGGAGCAGATGGGCGCCTCGATCCGGGAGATCGCCTCCAACGCCGCCGAGGCCAGCGAGGTCGCTGCCCGCGCCGTCACCGCAGCCGAGACGACCACGGCCACCGTCGCGAAGCTGGGCGAATCCTCGGCCGAGATCGGCAATGTCGTCAAGGTCATCACGAGCATCGCGGAGCAGACCAACCTGCTCGCGCTGAACGCGACCATCGAGGCCGCCCGGGCCGGGGAGGCCGGCAAGGGTTTCGCGGTCGTCGCCAACGAGGTCAAGGAGCTCGCGCAGGAGACGGCGAAGGCCACGGAGGACATCGCCCGCCGGGTCCTGGCCATCCAGGGTGACACCACCGCCGCCGTCAGTGCGATCGAGGAGATCTCCGCGATCGTCGCGCAGATCTCCGACCGGCAGACCACCATCGCCTCGGCCGTCGAGGAGCAGACCGCGACGACGAGCGAGATGTCCCGGTCGGTCCAGGAGGCGGCCAGCGGGACGACCGAGATCGCCACGAACATCACCGGCGTCTCCACTGCGGCGGAGTCCACCACCCAGGCGCTCGGTCAGACGCGCACGGCCGTCGACGAGCTGTCGCGGATGGCGTCGGACCTGCGCACGACCGTCGGGCGGTTCAGCTACTGACCACCTGACAGCCCGGAACGGGGCGGCGCACCGGAAACGGTGTGCCGCCCCTTCTGCGTTCGCGCCATTCCACTGCAATTCAGCACCGACAGATCGACACCGGCGGAGCGGTCACCCGGCCGGTCCCCGGAAGCACTCCCACACGGGCCGTATCCGCATGTCCGAGCCCGATGACGCCCAACTTCCGTGGCGCTCTTCCGTATCCCCCGGCGAATGGAAGCCGCGTGCCGCCGAGAGACCGCTCAGCGCTTCTGGAGATCCGTATGACCGGCGCAGCGTCTGTGGACGCCCTGGGGACAGGGGACCTCACGGTGGTCCCGGCGCTCGACGCCACCATCGAGACCACCGGTGCGGGCGAGGCGGGCAAGGGCTTCGCTGTCGTCGCGAAACCGCGCAGGCGCTGACGCAGTCGCAGTCCCCGTTCTGTGGTCTCTGCCGCCCTGAATGGTCGAGCGTGCAGCGTGAATGTGGGGACTTGTCGACATCGGAGGAACGGTCACCGACCATTCTCTTGCGACCGCTCCGACACGCGCGGAATTCGAATACCCGGCCGTGGGTGGCGCCCTATCTTTCCTCCTGTCACACCAGCCCCACCGGTGGACAACTGCACCTCACGGCAGAACGAGGACCGTTCCGCCGCATTCACGTCCTGCTCGTGCCTGGAGATTCGAATGACCGCCGTCATCCCGTCCCTGATGCCCGCCGGCTCCCCGCCGGCCCGCACCCCTGCAGGCCGCTTCCCGCTCTCCTGGCGGGCCGACCGCTGGGTTCGTGCGCGGCTTCTCGCCGCCGTGTCCGTTGCGGGGGTCGTCCTTGCCGCCGTGGGCGGACCCGGGATCACAGGGACGAGCGCGGCCGCCGACGCGTCCTCCTCGAGCGGCGCCCTCGGCGCGACGGGGACGGCGCAGGAGGCCGCGTTCCTCGCGAGCCCTCAGGTGGTCGAGGCCGGCTCGTTCGCCTCGGTGGTGCCGCAGCGGGCGCGGGAGGACCGGGTCGCGTTGAGGACCTACCGCGGGTCGTCCGGTGCCGCGTCGCTGGGTGTTGCGCGGATGGTGACGGCGAGCGCGTTCGCCTCGGTGGTG
>NZ_SPQM01000179.1 GCF_004570345.1 Blastococcus sp. CT_GayMR20
CGGCCCTCGACCGCTTCAACGCCGAACGGTCCAACGTCCGGGCCGCGGTGCAGCGGTCCGTCGACGCCGGCGAACGGGACGTGGCCGCTCGGCTGATCCGCAACACCCTGGGTTTCATGGCCCGCCGCAGCGGCGAGCGGGAGGTGATGGCGTGGATCGAGGCGACCCTCCCGGGCACCACGGCGGCCGTCCGCGGCCGCCTCCTCGTCCTCCACGCCCTCCTCTCGGGCGTGCTCGACGACCTGACGGCGGTCCGCCCGTCCCTCGACGAGGGTCTGCGGCTCCTCCCGGACGACGCCGATCACGCCTACGACCACGCGCTGGCGTCGATGGCAGGCGTCTACTCCGCCATCGCCACGGCTGACACGCAGACGTGGGGCCGGGGCATCGAGGAGACGACCGCGCGGTTCGCCGCCCTGGGCCACGATCTCGGGCGGACGTTCATGGAGATGTTCTCGGGCGAGCTCGCGTTCGTGCTCGGGGACCTGGAGGCGGCGGAGCGGCGCTACGGCGCGGCCCTGGACCTGGCCCGTCGCCTGGGCGACCAGCCGTTGACGGGCCAGGCCCTGAGCATGCAGGGCCTCGTCCTCCTGACCAGGGGTGAGACCGGCCGCGGGACACGGCTGGTCGTCGACGGCGCGGCGGTGAACCGGCGCGACGGCCAGCCGACGTCGATCGCGTTCTCCCTCGAGGGCCTGGCGGCCGTCGCGCTGGCCGACGGCCGTCCGTCGGTGACGGCCGGGGCCCTGGCCGTCGCCGCAGCCATGCGGCACCACCTGGCGCTGCCGCGCACTCCCGCCCTCGCCGGCCTCATGGACGACCTGGCCGCCCGCGCGCGGGAACGCCTGGGGCCGGACGCCTACGACGCCGCCTGGTCCGAGGCGGAGGGCCGGCCCTACCTCCAGGCCCTGGACCGCGCCCTCCGCGACCTCGCCGGGGCCGGCACCGGAGGCTAGGAACCGGTCGGCGCCCGACGGCTCAGCACGTCGCCGATGAAGGCGGTCACGTCGGCGAGGACGTCGTCCTTGTTGAGCTCGTTGAAGATCTCGTGCCGGGCTTCGGGGTAGATCTTCTCGACGAACTCCTCGCCCCGGAGGTGCTCGATGCCGCCGCGGCTGCCATCGATCGGCACCAGCGCGTCGGCCTCGCCGTGGGCCCACATCAGGGGCAGCGGACCGAGCGACGGTCCGGCCATCACCGCGTCGAGCCCCCGCAGGATCGACTCGAGGGTGGTCCGCTTGAACGACCCGTGCCAGATGAGCGGGTCGCTCTCGTAGGCCTTCCCGACCTCCGGGTCCCGCGACAGCACGGCGACGTCGATCGGCAGCTCGGGGATCTCCGGCAGCTCGAGCAGCTGGCGGGCCGCGTCGTACGTGCCCACCAACGGCCCGGACAGGACGACGGCCGCCAGCGAGTCGGCGTAGCGCTGCGCGTACCGCGCGGCGATCAGACCGCCCATCGAGTGCCCGATCAGAACGACGGGCAGGCCGGGGTGTTCCTCGCGGGCCCGGCCGTCGACCTGGTGGAGGTCGTCGACGATCCGCTCGAAGTCGGTGACCAGGACTCGTTCGCCCTCGCTCTTCCCGTGCCCCACGTGGTCGACGGCGTAGACGACGGCACCGTGGGCGACGAGCGCGTCCGCCACGTGCTCGTAGCGGCCGCAGTGCTCGCCGTAGCCGTGTGCCAGCAGGACGACGTGCGACGGGCTGCCGCCGCCCTCCCAGGTCCGGGCGACCAGCCGGCCACCGTGGCCCTCGAGCGTCCACTCGCGTGAGTCGGTCATCAGCTGCCTCCGGGGTCCGGTCGTGCTCCCCGGATGTCATCACACCGTGCGCGAGCGCGCCTCCGGGCCGATGTCCTCGACGTCGATCGCGCCGTACCCCTCCTCCTGGGGGTCGCCGTGCAGCCCGCCGCTCATCGCGTACTCCTCCTCCGGGGACAGCACCAGCCGGTGCCGGCCGAAGGCGGCGAAGCCGACCAGCGCGACGACGTAGATCACGGCGATGGCGACGATGGCCTCCCGGTAGGCCTCGTTGAGCATGACGCCGACGAAGATCAGCGCGGCGACGGCACCGGCGAAGACGGCGCCGGGAATCCCGAACGGGCTGCGGTAGGGCCGGCGGGCGTTGGGGAACTTCCGCCGCAGCATCACGAACGACACCATCTGCAGGAGGTAGGCCAGGACGGCGCCCCAGACGGCGATGTTGAGGACGATCGCGCCGGCCGTCTCCCCACCTGTGTCGACCAGGATCAGGGCGATGATGCCGATGACCGCGCCGACCACGAGGGCGATCCACGGCGTCTTGCGCCCGCCGGTCAGCGACAGCACCTTCGGGTAGTAGCCCGCGCGGCTGAGCGAGAAGATGTTGCGCCCGTAGGCGTACATGATCCCCTGCAGCGAGGCGAACAGGCCGATCAGCGCGAACAGCGACAGGATCGCGGCGACGTCGCTGTTGGGCAGGATCGCCCGGAAGCCGTCGAGCAGCGGCTCACCGGCCTCCCCGATCGCCGACGCACCGACGACGGCCGGGTTGAGCACCAGCACCAGCGCACCGCTGACGATCAGCGTGAGCAGCCCCCACATGCCCGCGCGAGGGATGTCGCGGGCGGGCATGTGGGACTCCTCGGCAGCCAGCGGCAGTTCCTCGATGCCGAGGTAGAGCCACATCGCGAACGGCATCGCGAGCACAACCTGCCACCAGCCGAACGGCAGGAAGTCGCTGTTGCCGGCGTCCGGCTCGATGTCGAAGAGCTTGCCGAAGTCCAGCGCCCCGGAGAACAGCGCCATGACGGCGAACAGCGCGATGACCGCCAGCGAGAGCGTGGCGACCACGACGGCGAAGCGGAAGGAGACCTCCGCGCCGGCGATGTTCAGCAGCAGGAAGACCGCGTAGAGGATCACCCACCACACCCACGCGGGCATGGACAGCCCGAACAACTCGTCGGTGATGCTGTCGGCGTACGAGGCGGAGAAGTAGACGATCACCGCCGTCGTCGCGACGTACTCGATGGTCTCGGCCAGCCCGGTGACGAAGCCACCCCAGGGCCCCATCGCCGACCGTGCGAACGAGTAGGCGCCACCGGTGTGCGGCATCGCCGCCGACATCTCACCGATGCTGCCGATCATCGTGACGTACATCAGGGTGACGATCACCGTGGCGATGAGGAAGCCGCCCCAGCCGGCGCCACCGATGCCGAAGTTCCAGCCGGAGAAGTCACCGGAGATGACCGCGGCGACGCCCAGCCCCCACAGCCCCCAGAACCCGGCGGTGCGGGTCAGCCCCCGCTTGTCGAAGTAGCCCTCCGCCGCAGAGGTGTAGGTGACGCCGGAGGCGCCTCGGGACTGGGGTGCGGACATGGCGCGCCTCCTGGGGGCCGGACGACGGACCACCGGACGCGAGGCCGTCGGCGTGCTCAGTGCGGCGGTCAGGGTGATGGGTGGCGACACCGCAGGTCAAGAGGTCGAGCGCGCCGGTCCCCCAGTTGATGCAGGACTGCTCCCGGTCGGGACCGCGGCCCCGGCCGGTCGCCCCGCGCGCTCCCGCGGGAGCGTCGCGGCCCCCTGGCAGCGGCTGCCGTCGGTGGCGGTCGCGTCATGCGTCACGGAGGTGGCAGGCTTTGATCGTGATTCGGCCGGGGCTCAGTACCTGCACGTGCAGGCCCGGCCAGCGGGATGATCACCGTCCGGGTATCTGCAACACCGCTGGTCACGGTGATGGCGGTCCGGGCGCCCCTGTGTCGGTGAACGAAGGGGGCGTGGTGGTCAACCGGCCCTCGGTCTGGCCTGACCGATGACGTTGCCGCGCCGTGCTGGTCGGTACGCCGACGACCGACTCACAGGAGGCTGACCCATGCGGAAACTGACCTTTGCCATGAACCTGAGTCTGGACGGCTACATCGCCGCGCCCGGCGACGACCTGGCCTGGAGCGTGCCGAGCGACGAGCTGTTCCAGCGGTGGGCGAACTCGATCTGCGCCGGTGTGGCGCCGGGCTGCTGGTCGGCGGTCGGCCAGTGGGAGCTCATCGTCTCCCACAGTCTGCGCCCGTACAGCGCCAGGCCGGTCGCCCCCACCCGGTCGGACCACCACTGGAACAGCTCGTCGCTCGGCACGCTCCAGGCCAGGTCGTCGCCGGGCGCGGCGATGTAGCCGTCCAGACTCAGGTTCATGGCAAAGGTCAGTTTCCGCATGGGTCAGCCTCCTGTGAGTCGGTCGTCGGCGTACCGACCAGCACGGCGCGGCAACGTCATCGGTCAGGCCAGACCGAGGGCCGGTTGACCACCACGCCCCCTTCGTTCACCGACACAGGGGCGCCCGGACCGCCATCACCGTGACCAGCGGTGTTGCAGATACCCGGACGGTGATCATCCCGCTGGCCGGGCCTGCACGTGCAGGTACTGAGCCCCGGCCGAATCACGATCAAAGCCTGCCACCTCCGTGACGCATGACGCGACCGCCACCGACGGCAGCCGCTGCCAGGGGGCCGCGACGCTCCCGCGGGAGCGCGCGGGGCGACCGGCCGGGGCCGCGGTCCCGACCGGGAGCAGTCCTGCATCAACTGGGGGACCGGCGCGCTCGACCTCTTGACCTGCGGTGTCGCCACCCATCACCCTGACCGCCGCACTGAGCACGCCGACGGCCTCGCGTCCGGTGGTCCGTCGTCCGGCCCCCAGGAGGCGCGCCATGTCCGCACCCCAGTCCCGAGGCGCCTCCGGCGTCACCTACACCTCTGCGGCGGAGGGCTACTTCGACAAGCGGGGGCTGACCCGCACCGCCGGGTTCTGGGGGCTGTGGGGGCTGGGCGTCGCCGCGGTCATCTCCGGTGACTTCTCCGGCTGGAACTTCGGCATCGGTGGCGCCGGCTGGGGCGGCTTCCTCATCGCCACGGTGATCGTCACCCTGATGTACGTCACGATGATCGGCAGCATCGGTGAGATGTCGGCGGCGATGCCGCACACCGGTGGCGCCTACTCGTTCGCACGGTCGGCGATGGGGCCCTGGGGTGGCTTCGTCACCGGGCTGGCCGAGACCATCGAGTACGTCGCGACGACGGCGGTGATCGTCTACTTCTCCGCCTCGTACGCCGACAGCATCACCGACGAGTTGTTCGGGCTGTCCATGCCCGCGTGGGTGTGGTGGGTGATCCTCTACGCGGTCTTCCTGCTGCTGAACATCGCCGGCGCGGAGGTCTCCTTCCGCTTCGCCGTCGTGGTCGCCACGCTCTCGCTGGCGGTCATCGCGCTGTTCGCCGTCATGGCGCTGTTCTCCGGGGCGCTGGACTTCGGCAAGCTCTTCGACATCGAGCCGGACGCCGGCAACAGCGACTTCCTGCCGTTCGGCTGGTGGCAGGTTGTGCTCGCGATGCCGTTCGCGATGTGGCTCTACCTCGGCATCGAGGAACTGCCGCTGGCTGCCGAGGAGTCCCACATGCCCGCCCGCGACATCCCTCGCGCGGGCATGTGGGGGCTGCTCACGCTGATCGTCAGCGGTGCGCTGGTGCTGGTGCTCAACCCGGCCGTCGTCGGTGCGTCGGCGATCGGGGAGGCCGGTGAGCCGCTGCTCGACGGCTTCCGGGCGATCCTGCCCAACAGCGACGTCGCCGCGATCCTGTCGCTGTTCGCGCTGATCGGCCTGTTCGCCTCGCTGCAGGGGATCATGTACGCCTACGGGCGCAACATCTTCTCGCTCAGCCGCGCGGGCTACTACCCGAAGGTGCTGTCGCTGACCGGCGGGCGCAAGACGCCGTGGATCGCCCTCGTGGTCGGCGCGGTCATCGGCATCATCGCCCTGATCCTGGTCGACACAGGTGGGGAGACGGCCGGCGCGATCGTCCTCAACATCGCCGTCTGGGGCGCCGTCCTGGCCTACCTCCTGCAGATGGTGTCGTTCGTGATGCTGCGGCGGAAGTTCCCCAACGCCCGCCGGCCCTACCGCAGCCCGTTCGGGATTCCCGGCGCCGTCTTCGCCGGTGCCGTCGCCGCGCTGATCTTCGTCGGCGTCATGCTCAACGAGGCCTACCGGGAGGCCATCGTCGCCATCGCCGTGATCTACGTCGTCGCGCTGGTCGGCTTCGCCGCCTTCGGCCGGCACCGGCTGGTGCTGTCCCCGGAGGAGGAGTACGCGATGAGCGGCGGGCTGCACGGCGACCCCCAGGAGGAGGGGTACGGCGCGATCGACGTCGAGGACATCGGCCCGGAGGCGCGCTCGCGCACGGTGTGATGACATCCGGGGAGCACGACCGGACCCCGGAGGCAGCTGATGACCGACTCACGCGAGTGGACGCTCGAGGGCCACGGTGGCCGGCTGGTCGCCCGGACCTGGGAGGGCGGCGGCAGCCCGTCGCACGTCGTCCTGCTGGCACACGGCTACGGCGAGCACTGCGGCCGCTACGAGCACGTGGCGGACGCGCTCGTCGCCCACGGTGCCGTCGTCTACGCCGTCGACCACGTGGGGCACGGGAAGAGCGAGGGCGAACGAGTCCTGGTCACCGACTTCGAGCGGATCGTCGACGACCTCCACCAGGTCGACGGCCGGGCCCGCGAGGAACACCCCGGCCTGCCCGTCGTTCTGATCGGGCACTCGATGGGCGGTCTGATCGCCGCGCGGTACGCGCAGCGCTACGCCGACTCGCTGGCGGCCGTCGTCCTGTCCGGGCCGTTGGTGGGCACGTACGACGCGGCCCGCCAGCTGCTCGAGCTGCCGGAGATCCCCGAGCTGCCGATCGACGTCGCCGTGCTGTCGCGGGACCCGGAGGTCGGGAAGGCCTACGAGAGCGACCCGCTCATCTGGCACGGGTCGTTCAAGCGGACCACCCTCGAGTCGATCCTGCGGGGGCTCGACGCGGTGATGGCCGGACCGTCGCTCGGTCCGCTGCCCCTGATGTGGGCCCACGGCGAGGCCGACGCGCTGGTGCCGATCGATGGCAGCCGCGGCGGCATCGAGCACCTCCGGGGCGAGGAGTTCGTCGAGAAGATCTACCCCGAAGCCCGGCACGAGATCTTCAACGAGCTCAACAAGGACGACGTCCTCGCCGACGTGACCGCCTTCATCGGCGACGTGCTGAGCCGTCGGGCGCCGACCGGTTCCTAGCCTCCGGTGCCGGCCCCGGCGAGGTCGCGGAGGGCGCGGTCCAGGGCCTGGAGGTAGGGCCGGCCCTCCGCCTCGGACCAGGCGGCGTCGTAGGCGTCCGGCCCCAGGCGTTCCCGCGCGCGGGCGGCCAGGTCGTCCATGAGGCCGGCGAGGGCGGGAGTGCGCGGCAGCGCCAGGTGGTGCCGCATGGCTGCGGCGACGGCCAGGGCCCCGGCCGTCACCGACGGACGGCCGTCGGCCAGCGCGACGGCCGCCAGGCCCTCGAGGGAGAACGCGATCGACGTCGGCTGGCCGTCGCGCCGGTTCACCGCCGCGCCGTCGACGACCAGCCGTGTCCCGCGGCCGGTCTCACCCCTGGTCAGGAGGACGAGGCCCTGCATGCTCAGGGCCTGGCCCGTCAACGGCTGGTCGCCCAGGCGACGGGCCAGGTCCAGGGCCGCGCCGTAGCGCCGCTCCGCCGCCTCCAGGTCCCCGAGCACGAACGCGAGCTCGCCCGAGAACATCTCCATGAACGTCCGCCCGAGATCGTGGCCCAGGGCGGCGAACCGCGCGGTCGTCTCCTCGATGCCCCGGCCCCACGTCTGCGTGTCAGCCGTGGCGATGGCGGAGTAGACGCCTGCCATCGACGCCAGCGCGTGGTCGTAGGCGTGATCGGCGTCGTCCGGGAGGAGCCGCAGACCCTCGTCGAGGGACGGGCGGACCGCCGTCAGGTCGTCGAGCACGCCCGAGAGGAGGGCGTGGAGGACGAGGAGGCGGCCGCGGACGGCCGCCGTGGTGCCCGGGAGGGTCGCCTCGATCCACGCCATCACCTCCCGCTCGCCGCTGCGGCGGGCCATGAAACCCAGGGTGTTGCGGATCAGCCGAGCGGCCACGTCCCGTTCGCCGGCGTCGACGGACCGCTGCACCGCGGCCCGGACGTTGGACCGTTCGGCGTTGAAGCGGTCGAGGGCCG
>NZ_SPQM01000017.1 GCF_004570345.1 Blastococcus sp. CT_GayMR20
CTCGACCAGGTCCGCCGTGCCCGGGTCCCGCAGGACGCCGTCCTGGGGGAAGGCGACCACCGAGACGTCGACCCGCCCGCGGAACTCCTCCCGCGCCGCCATCACGGCCTGCACCCCCACCAGGCCGGCCGCCGTGTCGACGTCGGCGAAGGCCTGGACGTGCAGGACGCCGAAGCGCTGCCCGTCGGCGAGCACGGAGCGGATCGCGGGCAGGAGCGTCTCGACGCGGTAGTGCTGCTTGACCGCCCGGGCCAGGTCGATGCCCCGGGCGGAGTCCGCCATGCCGTCGGCCGTGTAGGCCTCCAGCGCGGCGTCGCCGATCAGCGGGAGGGTGTGGACCTTGTCGAGGTGCAGGTGCGCGTCGACGAAGGGCTCGGTGACCAGTCCGCCGTCGGCAGGCACGACCTGGGCGCCGGGCGCCCGCGTCAGCTGCCCGGACGACGCCAGCGCCGTGACGACGCCGCCGTCGCAGTGCACGTCGACGACGGCGCCGCTGCGCAGGCGGGCGTCGGTGACGAGGAGCTGTCCTCCGGGAGTCAGTGCGCTGCTCACGACCGGACTCAAGCAGACTCTCGTACCAGACGGGCGGCTCCGCGCATCCACGCGGCCCGAGCGGGTACCGCCGCCGAGGAACGTCGTGCTGACCGATCGGAAGGACTTCCCGTGGCGGGTGGACTCGTAGCCCTGTTCGACGACGTGGCGGTGCTGGCACGCGCCGCCGCAGCGTCGGTCGACGACATCGGGGCCGCAGCCGGCCGAGCCAGCGTGAAGGCGGCCGGCGTCGTCGTCGACGACACGGCCGTCACGCCGCAGTACGTGCACGGCCTGGCCGCGGAGCGCGAGCTGCCGATCATCCGCAAGATCGCGATGGGATCACTGCGGAACAAGCTGCTCATCATCCTGCCCGCGATCCTGCTGCTGAGTCAGTTCCTGCCCTTCCTCCTGACCCCGATCCTCATGATCGGCGGCGCCTACCTCTGCTACGAGGGCGCGGAGAAGATCTGGCACCGGATGACCGGGCACGACGACGCCCACGCCGCGGTCGAGGCCGTGCCGGACGAGAAGACCATCGTGTCCGGGGCGGTCCGCACCGACTTCATCCTGTCCGCCGAGATCATGGTCATCTCGCTCAACGAGGTCGCCTCCGAGGCGTTCGTGTCCCGGGCCGTGATCCTGGCGGTCGTCGCGGTCGGCATCACGGTGCTGGTGTACGGCGTCGTCGGCCTCATCGTGAAGATGGACGACGTCGGGCTGTCCCTGTCCCAGCGCTCGGGCAAGGGCGTCGCCCGGTTCGGCCACGGGCTGGTGAAGGCCATGCCGCGGTTGCTCAGTGCCCTCACCGTGATCGGCACCGTCGCGATGCTGTGGGTCGGTGGTCACATCCTGCTGGTCGGCACCGACGAACTGGGCCTGCACTTCCTGTACGAGACCGTGCACCACCTCAAGGAGGCGGCGCACGACGCCACCGGAGCCCTCGGCGGGGTCGTGGGCTGGCTGGTCAACACTCTCGGCAGCGCGCTCCTCGGGCTCGTCGTCGGCGCGTTGATCGTCGTCGTCATGGACCTCACGGTCCACCGGCGCAAGAAGGCCCGGTCCGAGAGCCACTGACCGCAGCGCGGCACGGGAGCGGGCCGATCAGGTCGCCGGGAGCGTGACCCCGAAGCCGTGCACGGCGAGGCGGAGCAGCACCGGCCCCGGGCGGAGCAGGTCGGCGACCCGGTCGGCGCTGGCCGCCTCGAGGTCCGCACGGCCCACGGCGAAGTCGCCCGCACCCCGCAGCCGGGCCCGGTGCAGCGCCTCGGTGTTGGCCCACACCTTGCGCCGCGACTCGCGCAGGAAGAGCCGGCTCGCCCGGTGGTTGAGCGGCGTGAGCGCGCGGTCGAGCGGCGTCCGGCGACCCCCGGCCAGGGCCAGGGCGATGTCCTCCGCGGCGATCCGGGACGCGAGGATGCCGTCGATCCGCTCGTGGTCGCGGTGCCGGAGCGCCAGCCGGCCGGGATCGGTGAAGTCCGCGGGCGGGATCATCGCGATCAGCGAGAGCGGCAGGTCGAAGTTGATGTGGGCGTTCATGCCCAGCAGCACGTGCCCCTCCGGACGCATCCCCGGGTCGGCCCCGAACGCCCGCTGCCACGGCCGCGGAGCCGAGGTGGGCTCGACGCCGTAGGCCTCGAGGGCCCCGAGGTAGCGGCCGGCGAAGTCGACGATCCAGTCGCCGACCCACTCGCGGTCCTCGAAGAGCCCGTCCAGCAGGGCCGTGCGCACCGCGCGGGTCGTCCGCAGGTACGTGCCGAGGAAGAACCGCGCCGGGTCGCGGCAGGACTCCATGTGCTCCAGCAGGCCCTCCATGCGCGTGACGAGCGCGTCCACGCCACCTAGCACGGCCTGCGGGTCCTCCCGGTTCGGACGGCGCTCAGAGGAGCGCGTCCAGCCCGTCGTCCTGAGGGAGGGCCAGCCCGGCCTCGACCGGCGGCCGGTGCGGCTGGTCGAGCCCCCGCATGCGGGCGGCGTGCAGCGCCAGCAGCAGGTTCAGCCGCAGTGTCGGGTCGGTCGTGAACGGGCCGAGCAGCCGCTCGAGCTTGCCGATCCGGTACCGCATGGTGTTGTAGTGGAAGTGCAGGCGGCGCGCGGACTCGGCGACGTTGAGGTTGGTCTCCAGGAGCACCCGGAGCGTGTCGCGGAGGTCCGCGGAGTCGGGGTCGGCGGCGTCGGCGAGCGGGCCGAGCACCTCGTCGACGTAGGTGCGCAGCTCGGTGCTGTCCGGGATGAGGGACAGCAGCCGGAAGACCCCCAGCTGGTCGAAGTGGGTGACCGACGCGGCGCCGTGGATCTCCTGCCCGACCCCGAGGGCGCGCTGCGCCTGCCGGTGCGCCTCCTGCAGCGCCGACAGCGAGTCCGCCGGCCGGCCGATGCCGGTGCCCAGCAGCCGTCCGACCCGCCGCAGGCGCCCGTTCACCCGGCCGGTCACCGCCGCCACGAGCCCGGACAGCTCCTCCATTGTGCGGCCGTCGAGCGGGAGGAGCGTGACGATCTCGGTGGCCAGGCCCGCGACAGCCGCCCCGGCGACCTCCGGCTCGAGCGCCGCCCGCCAGCCGTCGGCCAGCCGGTCCAGGACGTCGAGGGCCTTGGTGGGGTCGGCCTGCGCGTCGGCCACGGTCTCGGTGGCCGTGACGAGGACGGCGACCGGGCCGTCGAGCCGCCAGCCGAAGGACCGCGTGTAGGCCAGCGTCCGCTCGGTGTGGCCGACCGAGCCGCCGACCAGCCGCCGCACCAGGTCTCCCTGGAAGCGCAGCTCGACGGAGTGCACCGCCTGCAGCCGGATGACCGAGAGGGCGGCGATGACCGCGGCCCGCTCCAGCACACCGCCGGCGCCCAGCATCATGACCCCGGTCCGGTGCACGGCGACCAGCCAGCCGTGCCGCTGGTCGCCGGCCATGATCGGCGCGACCGCGTACTCCCCCACCCCGCCGGGCAGCTCGTGGTGCCCGGGGACGAGCAGGATGCCGTCGGCCGGCGAGAGGTCGGCGTCGGCCAGGACGTCGGCCGGCGTCACCACCGTCTGGTCGGCCCGGACACCGGAGAGCCGGCGGGACGGCGTCAGCTCGGCCAGGGCGTCGTCGGCCGCCGCGTCCAGCAGCCACAGCCAGTCGCTGATCTCGGCGACGTCGTCGGCCGGGCCGGCGCTGGTGACGACCTCGCGGTCGGGCCCGAGCCCGAGGACGGCGGTGCCCTCGAGCATCACCGCCAGCCGCTGGGCGACCTGCGCGAGGCCGCCACCGGTGAGCGCCACCTCCATGAACTCGTCGTCCATGCGGGAGGTCAGGGCCAGGGCCTGGCTCTGCTTGCTCACGACGGCGCCGAGGACGGCGGAGACGATCTCGTCCAGCCGGACGCCGGCCGGGAGCGCGAGGACCGGGAGACCGCGCCGGTCGGCCTCGGCGAGCACCTCGCCCGGCACGGGCGCCGGCCCCTCCGACCGGCGGTAGGCCAGCGCGGCCGTGCCCATCGAGTCCAGCCGCTCGACCAGGGCCCGGCAGTTGGCCGGATCGGCCGGCGGCAGCCGGGCCCCGAGGACGACGAGGACGTCGGGGCCGGCGGCCGCGAGCGGGTCCGCGGGGTCGTCGACCACCATGTGGCGGACGACGCGGCCGAGACCCGCGCTGCCGGCCGCCACCGAGGTGCCGGTGAGCCCGGGCAGCTGGAGCGCCTCCTCGACCGTCAGGCCCATGCGTTCCTGCCAGCTGGTCCGGTCGTCCCGGGGCAGTTCGGCGGGCGACTCGGCGACAGCCCAGTTCCGACGGAACGGAAGAGATCCGTTACGGTGAGTTGGGGCCACCAGCGAGGCATCACCCTGGGTCACGACGTATCCCCCTCTAAGTCGTCGTCCAGGTTGCCACAACACGGGATCCTGTCAGGAGTCCCCGGACGCGCCGACCCATTCTTGGCGACTTCCGCCATAAGACGGCGTGCGACGCGCCGCATAGGTTCGAGACCCGGTCCAACCCGCCCGCTCGGATGGTAGGCCGTCGTCGGATCCAGACGACCACCGCCCTCCTCGGCAGACGGACTGGAGCGGGCTCGAACGGGGGGTGCGGCGCCCCCCGTCGGACCTCCGGCGAAAGGCCGCCATGCGCACCATCGACCAGACCCCCGTCCCCAGCCCCCGGACGGCCACCGACGCGCTCCAGGCGCGCGGTCGAGCCGCACGGGCAGGCCTCCCGACGATCCCCCTCCCCCGCGCGTCCGCCCAGGCGACGGCCCGGACCGCACGACCGGCACGGGCGGCCACGGCCGTGCCGGCGTCGGCGAGCACCGGTGTGGCGGAACTCCTCCGCGGCCCCGTGCGCCCGGCGCGCGTGCTCATGAGCGTGCCCGCGGCCGTCTACCTCCACGTCCCCAACGAACGCGGCGGCGACGTCGTCGGCGTGCTCACCAGCGATGCCGCACGGCTGCCCCTGGGGTGCGTGCTCTTCCGGCCCAGCAACGGGCGGCCCCTGGTCGCCCTGCCCGCCGGGGCGCCGGCCGAGGTCGGGGGCGGCCGGATCGTCGTCGGCGACCTGGCCGTGAGCGCAGCAGCCTGGTGGAACCCGCGGCCGAAGCTGCCCAGCCTCCGGCCGGCGCTGCTGCCCGAGGGCGTCCGCCAGCTGCGGAACACCCTGTACGGCGAGGGCATGCCGCACAGCGCCTTCACGCTCCCCGGGCTGCCCACCGGTCCCGGTGGTCCGCTCGCCGCCCTCCGGGGTGCCGTGCGCCGCGCCGACCTCGACGCCGCCCTGCGGACCGCCACCCGGCTCGTCGGCCTCGGCCCCGGTCTCACCCCCGCCGGTGACGACGTCATGGCCGGCACCATCGCCGGGCTCGTCCTGCTGGGTCACCCCTCGGCGGAGCGTTTCGCGGCCGGCGTCTACTCGCTGGCCGCCGGTCGCACCACCGAGCTGTCCCGGGCGCTGCTGCGGCACGCGGCGTGCGGCCGGGTCAGTGCCGAGTACGCGGCGGTGCTGCACGGCCTGGTCGGCGAGCGTCCCCTCGGCCCGGCGGTGGCCGGGCTGCTCGCCACCGGCGCCACCAGCGGCCGGGCGATGGCCCTGGGCCTGTGCACCGCGATCGACCTGGTCGACCGCACCACGCGCCCGCGCTGAACTCACGCGACCGAGCCCCTGTCCGCCGATGGCGGCCGGGGGCTCCGTCGCGTCCGGGTCAGGCCGGCGGCAGGAGCGGGCCGAGCGCGTCCCACTGGGAGATGCGGCACCCGTCGACGCGGGACAGCTCGACGTCCACCGGATCGCCGCCCCACAGCCCGGCCACGTGCGCGGACTGCGGTCCGCCGTACTGCTCGGTGCACACCACGTCGGCCGGGAGCGACGCGAACGGGTCGTCCAGGCCGGCGAGGTGGGCACAGGCCGCCTCGGCGTCCGGATGACTGCCGCTCACCGTTCCGGCGCAGGTCAACGACCAGCTCTCCAGCGATGAGCCGTCTCCTGCGTCGTACTCGACGACCAGGTCGTTCTCCGCCTGCGAGGTGCCGCCGCCCGCCGCGGGGTCCGAGGTGCCACTCCCGTCGCCGCCCGCACCGTCGGCCCCCGGGGACGAGCCGGCGCAGGCGCCGAGCACGGCGGTCAGCAGAAGGACCGCGATGCCCCCCACCACTCGCACGCTCGCGGCGGGGCCCTGCATCGTGGCCGACGGTCGGCGGGACGTGCGCACGGTACTCAGATGCGGGACGCGTGGATGCTGGTGACCAGGATCGCCCGGGCGCCGAGCTCCCACAGCTCGTCCATCACGCGGTTGGTGTCGGTCTGCCGCACCATCGCCCGCACCGCCGACCACCCGGGGGTCTGCAACGGGCTGACGGTCGGCCCCTCGAGACCCGGCGTCACCGCCGTGGCCTGCTCGAGCAGGTCGTTCGGGCAGTCGTAGTCCAGCAGCACGTACTGGCGGGCGACCATCACGCCCTGGAGCCGCCGCCGCAGCTGAGCGACGGCGGGGATCTCCTCGGCGCCCGCCCGGCGCACCAGGATCGCCTCGCTGGTCAGCACCGGCTCGCCGATGATGTGCAGCCCGGCGGCGCGCAGCGTGGTCCCCGTCTCCACGACGTCGCACACCGCGTCGGCGACACCCAGCCGGCAGGCGGTCTCGACGGCGCCGTCGAGCTTGACGACCTCGGCCTTGATGCCGGAGTCCCCGAGGTAGTTCTGCAGCAGCACCGGGTAGGCGGTGGCGATCCGCTTGCCGGCCAGCTGGTCGACCCGCTCGATGCCGGACCCCAGCGGGCTGGCGAAGCGGAAGGACGACCGGCCGAAGCCGAGCGGCATGACCTCCACCGCGGCGTGGCCCTCGCCCGCGCCGGGGGCGGTCTCCAGCAGCATGTCCCGGCCGGTGATCCCGACGTCGAGGGTTCCGGCCGCGACGTAGACGGCGATGTCGCGGGGACGCAGGTAGAAGAACTCGGTGTCGTTGTCCGGGTCGTAGACGGCGAGGTCCTTCGTGCTGCGCCGCTGGCGGTAGCCGCTCTCGGCCAGCATCTCCGCCGCGGGTTCGCTCAGGACGCCCTTGTTGGGGACGGCGATGCGCAGCACGAGCGGAGAACCCTTCAGCAGACGGTCGAGATCAGAGGTGAGCGTAGACGTCGTCCAAGGTCAGGCCCCGGGTCAGCATGAGCACCTGCACCCGATAGAGGAGCTGGCTGATCTCCTCCGCCGTCCGCTCGTTGGTCTCGTGCTCGGCTGCCATCCAGGACTCCGAGGCCTCCTCCACCACCTTCTTGCCGGCCGCGTGCACGCCGTCGCGGACGGCCTGGACCGTCCCCGAGGCGGGGTCGGCGGCGGCCACCTTCGCCGACAGCTCGGCGAACAGCTCGTCGAAGGTCTTCACGCGTAGCCGCCCGGGGTGAAGCCGGTCTTGCGCTGCGGGGATCGCACGTCGCGAAGTGTGAGGGCCGTGGCCAGCGCGGCGATCGCCGCCTCCCAGCCCTTGTCCTCGGCCGAGCCGGGCAGTCCCGCCCGGTCGCGGGCCTGCTCCTCGGTGTCGCAGGTCAGGACGCCGTTGCCGACCGGCCTGCCGGCGTCGAGGGCGACGCGCGTGAGGCCGGCGGTGACCGCGTCGCAGACGTACTCGAAATGCGGGGTGCCGCCGCGGATCACCACGCCGAGGGCGACGACGGCGTCGTGCCGCTCGGCCAGCGCCTGTGCGACGACCGGCAGCTCGACGGCCCCCGGGGCGCGCACCACGGTGGCGTCGGGGATGCCACTGGCCTTCGCCGCCTCGACCGCCCGGGCCAGCAGCTGGTCGGTGATATCGGGGTGCCAGGTGGTCGCGACGATGCCCAGCGTCAGGCCCGCGGCGTCGACCGGCTCGACGACGGGTGCGCCCGTTCCACTCACGACGGCTGCTCGTCGACGCGCAGCGGCACGTGGGGCGGGATGGGGTCGGCGTGCGCCGGCAGCGACGCGTCGTCGGCCGGTCCGGCCTCGGTCTCCGGCTCGATGATGTCGAGCAGGTGGCCCATCCGGTCGCGCTTGGTGCGCAGGTAGCCGAGGTTCTGCTCGGTGACGTGGCTGGGCAGGGGCACCCGGCCGGTCACCCGCAGGCCGTAGCCCTCCAGCCCGGCGCGTTTGGCCGGGTTGTTGGTCAGCAGCCGCATCGTGTGGATGCCGAGGTCGACGAGGATCTGCGCCCCGGTGCCGTAGTCGCGGGCGTCGGCGGGCAGGCCGAGGTCGAGGTTGGCGTCCACGGTGTCCACGCCGAGATCCTGCAGCTGGTAGGCCTGCAGCTTGTGCAGCAGGCCGATCCCCCGGCCCTCGTGACCGCGGATGTAGAGGACGACGCCGCGCCCCTCCTGCGCCACGGCGGCGAGCGCGGCCTGCAACTGGGGGCCGCAGTCGCAGCGCAGCGAGCCGAAGACGTCGCCGGTGAGGCATTCGGAGTGGACGCGCACCAGCACGTCCTCGCCGTCCCCGATGTCGCCGTAGACGAAGGCGACGTGCTCCCGGTTGTCGTAGGAGCTGCGGTAGCCGACGGCCGTGAACGTCCCGGCGGCCAGCGGGACGGTGGCCTCCGCCTCGCGCTCGACCAGCTTGTCGAAGCGCTTGCGGTAGGCGATCAGGTCGGCGATGGAGATCATCACGAGGTCGTGCTCGTCGGCGAAGACCCGCAGCTCCTCGCCGCGCGCCATGCCGGTGGGGTCCTTCTCGCTGACGATCTCGCACAGCGTCCCGGACGGGCGCAGCCCGGCGAGCACGGCCAGGTCCACGGCGGCCTCGGTGTGGCCGGGCCGGCGCAGCACGCCGCCGTCCTTGGCCCGCAGCGGCACGATGTGACCCGGCCGCGCGAGGTCGGCCGAGGTGGTCTCGGCGGCCGCCAGCGTGCGGATCGTCGTCGCGCGATCGAAGGCGGAGATGCCGGTGGTGACGCCCTCGCGGGCGTCGACGGTGACGGTGTACGCCGTCCCGAGGCGGTCCTGGTTCACCCGGAACATCGGGGGCAGGTCGAGGCGCTCGGCGTCGGCCTCGGTCACCGCCACGCAGATGTACCCCGACGTGTAGCGGACCATGAAGGCCACGAGATCGGGCGTGGCCAGCTCGGAGGCGAAGATGAGGTCGCCCTCGTTCTCGCGGTCCTCGTCGTCGATCACGACGACCGGCCGGCCGTCCTTGATCGCGGCGATGGCGGTCTCGATGGAGTCCAGCCGGGCCAACGGGCTCTCGGTCACCGCCGACCTCCCAGCAGACGTTCCACGTACTTGGCGATCACGTCGACCTCCAGGTTGACGGGCTCCCCCGGGGCGCGCACACCGAGCGTGGTCTCGCGGAGGGTGGTCGGGATGAGGCTGACCTCGAACCAGGCGTCGGCGTCGGGGTGGCCGTCGGGCTCGGGAAGGGGGCTGACCGCGCTGACGGTGAGCGAGACGCCGTCGACGGCGATCGAGCCCTTCTCCACCACGTAGCGCGCCAGGTCGGACGGGATCGCGATGCGCACGACCTCCCACATGTCACCGGGCTTGCGGGTGACGACGTGCCCGACGCCGTCGACGTGGCCCTGCATCATGTGGCCGCCCAACCGCGTCTGCGGTGTGACCGCCCGCTCGAGGTTCACCGGCTGCCCGGCGACGGCGCCGCCCAGGCTGCTGCGGCTCAGGGTCTCGGCCATGACGTCGGTGCTCCAGACGCCTCCGGCGCCGTCGGGCTGCACGCCGGTGACGGTCAGGCAGACGCCGTTGACGGCGATGGAGTCACCGAGGGCCACGCCCTCCAGGACCCGCTCGGCCCGGATCCGCAGCACCGCGGAGTCGACGTGGTCCTCCCGGACCTCGACGGTGCCCACCTCTTCGACGATCCCGGTGAACACCTCAACTCCCTCCCTCAGCGTGCTGTCGTCCCCCAGTGTGCCGGGTGGGGCGCAGGCGGAGCTGCACGTCCCCGCCCAGAGGGATGACGTCGATGATCGTCATCGACAGCGCCCCGGCCATCGTCCTGATTCCCAGGTCCCCCACCAGGGAGGGACCGGCCCCCAGGAACGTCGGCGCCAGGTGCACCACCGCCTCGTCGACGAGGCACGCGCGGAGGAAGGCCGCAGCCAGGGTCGGACCGCCCTCGAGCAGCACCCGCCGGACGTCGCGGTCGAAGAGCTCGGCGAGCAGTGCAGCCGGGTCCGACGCGCGGCTGACGAGCGTGGGAGCGGCGTCGTCCAGGACCCGGGCGGTCGCCGGCAGCCGGCCCTGGCGGTCGACCACGACGCGGAGCGGCTGCCGTGCCGCCGGCCGGCCGTCGGCGTCCCGGACGGTGAGCTGCGGGTCGTCGGTCAGCGCGGTGCCGGAGCCGACGACGACTGCGTCACAGGTGGCCCGGAGCCGGTGGACGACGGCCCGCGCCGCCTCGCCGGTGATCCAGCGGCTGCTGCCGTCGGCGGCGGCCACCCGCCCGTCGAGCGTGGCGGCCACCTTCCACACGACGAACGGCCGGTGCTCGCGAACCCCGGTGAGCCACCCCGCCAGCGCGCCGGCCTCCGCCTCGGCCTGCTCCACCCCGAGCTCGACGTCGACACCGGCGGCCCGGAGCCGGTCGGCTCCCCCGACGGCGAGCTCCGTCGGCTCGGGGACGGCGACGACGACGCGCGCGACCCCCGCGGCGAGCAGCGCGTCCGCGCAGGGCCCGGTGCGGCCGGTGTGCGCGCACGGCTCGAGAGTGACCACGGCCGTGCCGCCCCGGGCCCGGTCGCCGGCCTGGGCGAGCGCCGTCACCTCGGCGTGCGGGCCGCCCGGCGGAGCCGTGGCGCCCTCCCCCACCGGTGTGCCGTCGGCATCGAGCACGACCGCGCCCACGGGCGGGTTGGGGCTGGTCGTGCCGAGGACGGCGGTCGCCAGGTCGCGAGCGCGCGCCATGGCCCGGCGCTCGGCGTCGGAGATGCTCATCCCGCCGTCGCCGCAGCGGCGCGGGACCGCAGCGCGGCGATCGCCTTCGCCGGGTCGTCGGCGCCGAACACGGCCGAGCCGGCCACGAAGACGTCGGCACCGGCCCCGGCGGCCCGCTCGATCGTGTCCGCGTTGATGCCGCCGTCGACCTCGACGAACAGCCTGAGATGGCCGGTGTCCACCAGCTCGCGCGCCCTCCGGACCTTCGGCAGCACCTCGGCGATGAACTCCTGGCCGCCGAAGCCGGGCTCGACGGTCATGACCAGCAGGGTGTCGAAGTCCGGCAGCACGTCGAGGTAGTCCTCGAGCGGCGTCCCCGGCTTGAGCGCGAGCCCCGCCAGGGCACCCGCCGCGCGCAGGTCGCGGGCGACGGCACGGGGGTCGTCGCAGGCCTCGGCGTGCACGGTGACGTTGCGCGCGCCCGCCTCGGCGTAGCCGGGCGCCCAGCGCTCCGGGTTCTCGATCATCAGGTGGCAGTCGAGCGGGACGGGGCTGACCGCCTGCACCGCCTTCATGACCGGCAGGCCGAACGTCAGGTTCGGCACGAAGTGCGCGTCCATGACGTCGAAGTGGAGCCAGTCGGCGTCGGCCACCCGGTGCGACTCATCCGCCAGGCGCGCGAAGTCCGCCGACAGGAGGCTCGGCGCGATCATCGGTTCCCGGGGCACGTCCGCCGAGTCTAGGTGCCGGCCGCGGAGCCCCTCCGGCGAGCGTGTGCGCTGGTGGGCAGGTCGGGCCGCCCTCCTGCCCGTCCGCGCACATCGTTCGCTCGTTCAGCGCCCCGGGAGCGCGTTCCACTCCGCCCAGGAGAGGTCGCGGCCGACGTACCGGGGCCGGTCCGTCGGCCAGCCCTCGAGCCAGCGGGGCACGAGCTCGTCCAGCACCCGCTCGATGTCGCTGCCGACGAGGCGGTCGACGACCCACCACGAGACCTCGGCGCCGGCGGCGCCCGTCTTCTCCGGCGGGTCGATGTAGACGCACCCCAGCAGCTCGGCCTCGTCGTCCTCGAACAGGCCGTAGAGGAAGCTCTCGTGGGCCGCGATCTCCCGTTCGTGGTGGGCGAGGTCGTTCCGGTCCTGCTCGGGGGTCATGTGCGCCGGCGGCCAGCCCCAGGCCTGGCCGTAGATCGACCACAGTCGCTCGCGCGAGCCCATGACCGCTGGGAAGTCGATCTCGGTGTCCGCTGCACCCATCGGCCGCAGGTGCTGCCCCGTCGGCAGCTCGACACGGACCGGGTGCTCGAAGTCGTCGGGAAGCCAGGCCACGCGCGGCACCGTAACGCCCCCAGAGGATGCCGTCGCGGGGCGTCCCGGCCTACGGTTCGGCCATGGATCTGTCCGGCGGGGTGGCGGTGCGGCTCGCCGCGCTGTGCCTGGACGAGAGCGGCAGGCTCGCGGGGCGCATGCTCTGCGGGGACGCCGTGCGCGGCGGCCTGCTGCTCGATCTCGCGCTCGCCCAGCGGGTGGAGTCGACCGACGACAGCATCGTCGTCGATCCCACGCCCACCGGCTTCCCCCCGGCTGACCGCCTCCTCGCCGCGATCGCCGTCGAGCCGGAGCGCTCCCTGGACGGCTGGCTCGGCGAACGGCGGCTCAAGCTGCGGGACGTCGCCGACGGGGCTGCGCTGGCCGGCCGCTGGGAACTGCGCGCCGGCCCCCTCGGGCTGGGCCGCCGGTACGCCGACCTGCGGCAGGACGAGACCCGGCGGGACGTCGACCGCCAGGCCTCGGCGCCGGAGCCCGGCTGGTCGCAGGCCGACGCCTGCGTGACCGCGGTGGCGGCCGCCGGCGGACTGCTCGACCGGGAGGGCTGGCACCCGGAGCGGCCCGGCGAGGAGGTCGTCGCCGCCACGGGATCGGTCGCCTGGCTCTGCACCGCCGTCGTCGACCACCTGCTGCTCGCCTTCGAGCGCTACACCCGGCAGGCCGGCGCCCTCGGGCAGGTCGGCCCCTTCTGACCCGCCTCAGCGGGTGCGGCGCAGGAGGGCCATGAACATGGCGTCCGTGCCGTGCCGGTGCGGCCACAGCTGGCCGTAGTCGCCGCGCGCGATGTCGGGCACCTCGGGGAACAGGGGCGCCACCGGCAGCACCTCGACGTCGTCCCGCGCCGCGGCGGCGTCCACCACGGCCACCGTCTCCGCGGTGTGCGGCGAGCAGGTCACGTAGGCCACGACACCGCCCACCCGCACGGACCCGACCGCGCTGTCCAGCAGGGCGGTCTGCAGCGCCACCAGGGGCGCGACGTCGTCCGCCGTCCGCCGCCAGCGCACCTCGGGCCGACGGCGCAGCGCCCCGAGACCGGTGCACGGCGCGTCGAGCAGCACCCGGTCGAACGATCCCGGTGCCCACGGCGGGGCGGTCCCGTCGGCGGCGAGGACCTCGACGTCGTCCTCGCCGGCGAGGGCCTTCCGCACCAGCTCGGCACGGTGCGGTGCGCGGTCCGCCGCCGTCAGCCGCACGCCACCGGGCCGGACGGCGGCCAACAGCCCGGACTTGCCGCCCGGACCGGCGCACATGTCCAGCCACGCGCCGTCCCTCCCCTCCAGGGGCGCGCGGGCGAGGAGCAGGGCGGCGAGCTGGCTGCCCTCGTCCTGCACGGCGGCGGCGCCCGAGCGCACCGACGGCAGCCGGCCGGGGTCACCCCCCGGCAGCCGGACGGCGAACGGCGACCAGGGGCCGGGCTCCCCGCCCGACTCCTCGATCAGCGCCGCACGGTCGACACGACGGGCGACGAGGTGCACCTCGGGCGCGGCGTCGTCGGCGAGCAGCGCGGGCTCGAGCTCGCCGTCTCCGCCGAGGGCGTCCCGCCATGCGTCGACGATCCACCGCGGGTGGTTGGTCGCCAGCGCGAGCCGTTCCTCGCCGTCGCCGCCGAGGGACGCCAGCCACCGGGCGCGGTCGCCGCCGGTGGCGACCTTGCGGAGCACCGCGTTGACGAGCCCGGACGCTCCCGTTCCCACGATGGCGCGGGTGAGGTCGACGGTGGTGTCCACGGCCGCGTGCGAGGGCACCCGGAGGTCGATGAGCTGGTAGGCGCCCAGCCGGAGCAGGTCCAGCACCCGCGGGTCCAGCTCAGCCAGCGGCCGGGACACGAGGCCGGTCAGGATCGCGTCGAGCGTCCCCTGGGCGCGCAGCGTCCCGTAGGCGAGCTGGGTCGCGAACGCGGCGTCGCGCTCCTCGAGCTGCCGCTCGCGCAGCAGCTGCGGGAGGAGCAGGTTCGCGTACGCGGCGCGCGAGGACACACCGTCGAGGACGTCGTAGGCGGTCAGCCGGGCGCCGTCGAGCACCGGACGCCGGGTCGCCGGGTGCCGTCGCCGTCCCGGGCCGGACCTGCCCGGCCGGCGGGGCGGGGGGCTCACGTGCCGACCCGCTCGCCCGGCTGCGGACGGGCGCCGCGGGCCCAGTCGGCGGCCGGGAGCATCCGCTTGCCCGCCGGCTGGACCGCGCCGAGCGCCACCACCCCGTTCCCGGTGCCCACGAGGACGGACCCGGAGTCGACCGCCAGCTCCCCGGGGGCCAGCGGCGACGGACCAGGGCGGGATTCGACAGGGCCGACACGCAGCCGGTCGCCGCGCCACGTCGTCCAGGCACCCGGAGCCGGGGTCACCCCGCGGATCCGCCGGTCGACGACGTGGCCCGGGAGCTGCCAGTCGACGCGGGCGTCGGCGGTCTCGATGCGCGGCGCCAGGCTGATCCCCTCGGCCGGCTGCGGTTCGGCGACCAGGCTGCCGTCGGCGATCCCGTCGAGCGTGGCGACCAGCAGCCCGGCACCGCTCACGGCGAGGCGGCCCAATAGGTCACCGGCGGTGTCCCGCGGGCTGATCACCTCGGTCACCGTGCCGAAGACGGGCCCGGTGTCGAGCCCGGCCTCCAGGCGGAACGTGGATGCGCCGGTGATCTCGTCGCCGGCCATGATCGCGTGCTGCACCGGGGCGGCTCCCCGCCAGGCCGGCAGCAGCGAGAAGTGCAGGTTCACCCACCCGTGCCGCGGCAGGTCGAGCGCGGCCTGCGGCACCAGCGCGCCGTAGGCGACGACGGGCGCGCAGTCCACGTCGAGGGCGGCCAGCTGCTCGAGGAACTCCGGGTCGCGGGGCGACCGCGGCTGCAGCACCGGGAGCCCGGCGGCGTCCGCCCGCTCGGCCACGGGCGACCGGCTGGCCGACCGGCCGCGACCGGAGCGGGCGTCGGGCCGGGTGAGGACGGCGACCACCTCGTGGCGCGAGGCCAGCAGCGCCTCCAGCGCGACGACCGCGGGTGCCGGCGTGCCGGCGAACAGGAGCCTCAGTGCGGGCTCGCCTTCACGACCGGGGCGGGCACCGGCAGGTACTCCGCCATCCCTGCCCACTCGGCCTCCTCCAGCGCGGCCAGGGCGGCGGCGCGCGCGTCGGCGTCCAACCGGTCGACGAACAGGACGCCGTCCAGGTGGTCGGTCTCGTGCTGGATCGCCCGCGCGAGCATCTCGGAGCCTTCGACCCGCACCGGGTCGCCGTGCATGTTCCAACCGCTGGCCACGACGTGCAGGTGGCGGCGGCAGTCCCAGCGGTAGCCGGGGATGGACAGGCAGCCCTCGGGCCCCTCCTCCGTCTCCTCGCCCGCCGGCGCGACGTCGGGGTTGATCAGGTGGCCGACCTCGCCGTCGACGTACCAGGTGAAGACACGCAGGCCGACGCCGATCTGCGGCGCCGCCAGGCCGGCGCCGCCCGCGGCGAACATCGTCTCGGTGAGGTCGCCGACCAGCCGGCGCAGCTCGGCGTCGAAGTCGACGACCGGAGCCGCGGGGGTGCGCAGCACCGGGTCGCCGAACAGCCGGATGGGGGTCACGCTCACCGGTCGATCGTAGAAGGCGCCCGGATCGGGCACCCGGCCCCCGCGTCGGCCCCGCTGCAGGACCCGTCGCGAGCGCGCGAGCGGCGGGAGCAGAGGGGCCCTTCATCAGACGAGGTCGAGCGGGTCGAGCTGCACGCGGACGTGCTCGGCCACCTTCTTGGCGCTGCGCACGCCCTGTACCTCGCCGAGCGCGGATGCCAGCGCGGCCCCCTGCGCCCGGGGCACCCGGACGAGGTAGCGCTCCCGCTCGCCGTCCTGGCCCGGCCGTGGCTGCTCGGGCACCGGGCCGAGCAGGTCGGCCCCGTCGGGCAGCCGCAGGGCGGCCAGGAAGTCCGCGAGGGCCGCGGGCGATCCGGACACCGCGGCGATGCGCGTGGCGGGCGGGAAGCCGAGTTCGCGCCGGTCGGCGAGCTCGCGCTCGGCCAGCCACGCGGGATCCCACCGGACCAGCGCCTGGACGACGGGGTGCGCGGCGTCGGCCGCCACGATCACGGAGCCGCCGGCCGCGGCGGGCCGCACGAGGGCCGCCGCGTTCATCCACCGGCGCAGCGTCTCCTCCCCCGCGCGCAGGTCGGCACGCCCGAGCAGCGCCCATGAGTCGAGGAGCAGCGCCGCCCCGTACCCGCCCTCGGCGACCGGCTCGGCCCCCGGCGTGGCGACGACCAGCGACGGGCCGCCGGGGACCGTGGCCAGCACCCCCGTCGTGCTGCCCGAGGTGCGGACGGTCGCCCCGGGGAAGGCGCGCGCCAGCTCCTCGGCCGTCCGCGACTCCCCGATCACGGCGGCGCGCAGCTTCGTCCCGTGGCAGTGCGGGCAGTCGAAGGTGGCCGCGGGACGCGCGCACCAGCGGCACGCGGGGATGCGCGCACCACCCGGACCGGGGCGCGGCGAGATGCCCAGCGGTCCCGAGCAGTGGGCGCACCGCGCCGGCGCGCGGCAGCGGGCACAGGACAGCGACGGCACGTAGCCGCGCCGGGGCACCTGCACCAGCACCGGCGCGCCACCGGCGAGCGCCTTCCGGGCGGTCTCGTGCGCCAGCGAGGGCAGCCGCGCCGACCGGGCGGCCGGGTCGCGGGCCAGCTCGAAGTCGTCGCCGAGCGCCTGCACCCGGGGCGCGGCCGAGCGGAGCACCGCGCGGTCGGCCACCAGCTCGTGCGCCCAGCCGGACTCGATCAGCAGCGCCGCCTCGGCCGTGCGGGCGGTCCCCGCGACGACGGCGGCGCAGTTGTCCAGCCAGGCGCGCTGGACCAGGACGTCGCGGACGTGCGGATAGGGCGCGTGCTCGTCGGAGTGCAGGTCGTCGCCGTCGTCCCAGACGGCCACCAGGCCGAGGTCGCGCACGGGCGCGAACATCGCCGAGCGGGTGCCCAGCACCACCTGGGCCGCTCCGCGTGAGGCGGCGAGGAACTGCCGGTAGCGCTTCTCGGGCGAGTCGTCGGCGCGCAGCACCGTGTACGAGTGCTCGGGCAGCAGCCGGGCGGCGGCTGCCGCCAGCCGGTCGAGGTCGCGGCCGTCGGGGACGACGACGAGCGATCCGCGGCGCCCGGAGAGGGTCGCGCGGCAGAGCTCGACGAGCCGCGCCGGCCAGTCCTCGCCCGGCAGCGCCGTCCAGACCGCGCGCGCCGGGCGCCCCTCGGCCAGGGCGGTCAGCAGTGCCGGACCGGCGACGTACCGGCCGAAACCGGTGGGGTCCGGCGGGTCGGGCAGCACCTCGGGCGTCGGCGTCGGCCGCTTCTCCGCGGCCGCCCGCCGCGGCGGCAGGGCCAGCCGGAGGACGTCGCCCATCGTTCCCGCGTACCGGTCGGCGACCACCCGGGCCAGCCGGGCCACCTGCGGGGTGAGGACGGGCTCCCCCGACGGGACGTGCGACAGCGGCAGGAGGGTGCCGCCGAAGTCGGTCGCGTCGTCCAGGGAGAGCACGAACCCGTCGAGCAGCTGGCCGCTGAACCGGACCCGGACCCGGCAGCCGGCCTGCACCGTGTCGGCGAACTTCTCCGGGACGGCGTAGTCGAACGGCCGGTCGAGGTGCGCCAGAGGCACATCGACGGCGACCCGGGCCACCCGCGGGCGGCTCGGGTCGCCGGGTGGAGCGGGGGTGGTCAGCGCGTCAGGCGCCGACAGCAGCGCGGAGCGCGTCGACCCGATCCAGGCGCTCCCAGGGCAGCTCGACGTCGGTCCGGCCGAAGTGGCCGTAGGCCGCCGTCGGTGCGTAGATCGGCCGCAGCAGGTCCAGGTCGCGCACGATCGCGCCGGGGCGCAGGTCGAACACGGTGCTGATGGCCTTCTCGAGGACGTCGTCGGCCACGGTGCCGGTGCCGAACGTCTCGACGAACAGGCCGACCGGGTGGGCGGCGCCGATCGCGTAGGCCACCTGCACCTCGCAGCGGCGGGCGAGCCCCGCAGCGACGACGTTCTTCGCCACCCAGCGCATCGCGTAGGCACCCGAGCGGTCGACCTTCGACGGGTCCTTGCCGGAGAACGCGCCGCCACCGTGGCGGGCCATGCCGCCGTAGGTGTCGACGATGATCTTGCGGCCGGTCAGGCCGGCGTCACCCATCGGGCCGCCGATCACGAACTTGCCGGTCGGGTTGACCAGCAGGCGGTAGCCCTCGGTCGGCAGGCCGAGGGCGGCCAGCTCCGGCTCGACGACGAGCTCCTGGATGTCGGGGGCGAGGAGCTGCTCGATCGAGATGTCCTCGGCGTGCTGGGAGGAGACGACCACGGTGTCGACGGCGACCGGCTGGTCGTCCTCGTAGACCACGGTGACCTGGGTCTTGCCGTCGGGCCGCAGGTACGGCACCGATCCGTCCTTGCGGACGGCGGACAGCCGGCGCGCGAGGCGGTGGGCCAGCGCGATCGGCAGCGGCATGAGCTCGGGCGTCTCGTCGGTCGCGTACCCGAACATCAGGCCCTGGTCACCGGCACCCTGGCGGGAGATCTCGTCCTCGTCGGTGTGCGTGCGCGCCTCGAAGGCGGTGTCGACGCCCTGGGCGATGTCGGGCGACTGGGCGCCGATCGACACGCTCACCCCGCACGAGGCGCCGTCGAAGCCCTTGCGCGAGGAGTCGTAGCCGATGCGCAGGACCGTGTCGCGGACGATCGTGGCGATGTCGACGTAGCCGGCTGTCGTGACCTCGCCCGCGATGTGCACCTGGCCGGTGGTGATCATCGTCTCCACGGCGACGCGGCTGCGCGGGTCCTGCGCGAGCATGGCGTCGAGGATCGAGTCGCTGATCTGGTCGGCGATCTTGTCCGGGTGGCCCTCGGTGACCGACTCGGAGGTGAAGAGACGGCGTGGCACTCGGTACTCCCTGGGATAGATCTTCGGTGGAGAGTCGCAGACCGGTGGTGCACGGCCTCGCGTGAACGCTACCGGCTGGGCCGACGGGGCCGCGGTGCCACCCGGTCCGGCGCCCTCACGGGAGCCGGGGGACGACGCTCGTCCAGATGCCCGCGGCGACGGCGTCCTTGCTGCCGTGGGGCACCTCGGTGGCCGGACCGTCGGCGGTGAGGACGACGACGGTGTTCTCCGCCCGGCCGAAGACCTGCCCGCCGGAGACGTCGTTGACGACGAGGACGTCGCATCCCTTGCGCGCGAGCTTCGCCCGCGCGTGGGTGAGCACGTCGGCGTCCTCGTCGCCGGTCTCGGCCGCGAAGCCGACGACCAGCTGACCCGGCGCCCGCTTCGTGACCAGCTCGGCCAGGACGTCGGGATTGCGGACGAGCGGCACCGAGCTGGGCTCCGACGTGGACCCCTTCTTCAGCTTCGACGCGGCCACGCTCTCGGGGCGGAAGTCGGCGACCGCAGCGGCCATGACCACTACGTCGGGAGCCACTCCCCCGCCCGTCCCGGCCTCGGCGACCATCGCGTCGCGCAGCTCCTCCGCCGTCCCGACCGGGAGGACGCGCACCCCGAACGGTGCCGGTGCGTCGACGTTCGCGGCGACCAGGGTGACGTCGGCGCCGCGGGCGGCGGCGACCCGGGCCAGCGCCCAGCCCTGCTTGCCCGAGGAGCGGTTGCCCAGGTAGCGGACCGGGTCCAGCGGCTCGCGGGTGCCACCGGCGCTGATGAGCACCCGGCGGCCGGCGAGGTCGGGCGCGAGGGCGGCGGCACCGGAGGAGAGGACGACCAGCGACAGCGCGGCGATGTCGGCGGGCTCGGGCAGCCGCCCCGGGCCGGAGTCGGGGCCGGTGAGGCGGCCGACGGCCGGCGGGAGGACGACGGCGCCGCGGCGGCGCAGCGTGGCCACGTTCTCCTGCGTCGCGGGGTGCAGCCACATCTCGGTGTGCATCGCGGGCACGAACACGACCGGGCAGGACGCCGTCAGCAGCGTCGCCGTGAGGAGGTCGTCCGCACGGCCCATGGCGGCCCGGGCGAGGAGGTCGGCGGTGGCCGGGGCGACGACGACCAGGTCGGCGGCCTGCCCGATGCGCACGTGCGCGACCTCGGGGACGTCGGACCACACGTCGGTGGTCACCGGGTTGCCGGAGAGCGCCTCGAAGGTGGCCGCGCCGACGAAGTGCAGCGCCCCGGGCGTCGGGACGACGCGGACGTCGTGCCCGGCCTCGGTGAACGCGCGCAGCACGAAGGCGGCCTTGTACGCGGCCACTCCCCCGCTCACGCCCAGCACGATCGACGACACGGTGCTCATCCTCCCAATACGAGAACGCACCCGGCAGCAGCTGCCGGGTGCGTTCTCATCAGTCTGGGTGCCCCCTGCCCGGGGCAGCCGGCTCAGTTCTCGCCGGCGGTGTGGGTCAGCAGGCCCTCGTTGATCTCGCGCAGCGCGATCGAGAGGGGCTTCTCCTGGGGGGCGGTGTCGACCAGCGGGCCGACGTACTCCAGCAGGCCCTCGGAGAGCTGGCTGTAGTAGGCGTTGATCTGGCGGGCGCGCTTGGCGGCGAAGATGACCAGGCCGTACTTGCTGCTGGTGCGCTCGAGCAGCTCGTCGATCGGCGGGTTGGTGATGCCCTCGGGGGCAGGTGCGACTCCGGACACGGGCGGGCGTGCTCCTCATTCGATGGTGGGAGTGAGCGGCCGGCGGCGGCCACCGGCGGTGCTCTCACTCGTGGGCGCGGCTCTCCCGGAACAGACCGGGCGAGGGCGCAGTCAGCAAGCCTACCAACTCATCGGCGGCCCGGGCCACGTCGTCGTTGACCACCACCACGTCGAACTCGCCCGCGGCGTCGAGCTCGGCCTGGGCGAGGGCCAGCCGGCGTTCCTGCACGGCGGGCGGTTCGGAGCCGCGACCGGCCAGCCGGCTCACCAGCGCCCCCCACGACGGAGGCGCGAGGAAGACCAGCTGCGCCTGGGGATCGCGGGTCCGCACCTGGCGCGCGCCCTGCAGCTCGATCTCCAGCAGCGCGGGCTCCCCGGTGGCCAGCCGGGCGCGGAGCGGGCCGAGCGGTGTCCCGTACCGGTTCCCCGCGTACTCGGCCCACTCCAGCAGCCCGTCGTTGGCGACGAGCCGGTCGAACTCGGCGTCGTCCACGAACCAGTAGTGCTCGCCGTCCCGTTCGCCCGGGCGGGGGCGACGAGTGGTCACCGACACCGACACCCACACGCCGGGGTGGCGTCGCCGGACCTCGGCCACGACCGTCCCCTTGCCGACCCCGGAGGGGCCGGAGAGCACGGTGAGCCGAGCCGGTGTTGCTGAGACCACTCGTCGTCCTCGTCCGCTCGATCGTGCCGAGCCGGCTCAGCTGACCTTGTCGCCGCTGAACTCGGCCTCCAGCGCCTTGCGCTGGTTGGCGCCCAGACCGCGCACCCGGCGGGTGGGCGAGATCTCCAGGCGCTCCATGATCTTCGCAGCACGGGCCTTGCCCACGCCGGGGAGGGACTCGAGCACCGCGGAGACGCGCATCTTCCCGATGACCTCGTCGGTCTCGCCCTGCTTGAGGACGTCGCCGACGGTGGCGCCCTTGCTCTTCAGGCGCTCGCGCAGTTCGGCGCGCGCCTTACGTGCAGCCGCGGCCTTCTCGAGGGCAGCGGCCCGTTGTTCCGGGGACAGGTCGGGCAGGGGCATGGCAGACCCAATCGTTCGTTCGCCGGCCGTGATTCGACCGGCGGCGTTGTTCTGGACTTGTCGGGAAGAGCTCACTTCTGAGCCTCACGGCCAACCTAGTTCCCGGCAAATCCGCTGGTCACGCGCCCTCTGCGCGGATTCACGTCGATTGTTCGATCCTGCCCCTCACCGCGCGTTCCCGCTACGCGGTGACGTTCCGTCATCACCCCAGGTCAGCATGCGTGGCGCGCCCGGCCGGGGAACTGAGGGGCGCGCAACCCGGTGGCGGACGTCTTTCACGACACGCCGGAGAGCCGTTGTCAGGGGACGCGCGGGGTGCCCGCCCGGCGTCCGAACAGCCAGCCGGCCAGACCGGCGAGGACCAGCAGGCCGAGCACCAGCAGGCCCGCTCCGAGGAGGTGGGTGCCGGTCCACAGCACCGCTCCGTCGAGGCCGAGCACCAGCTCGCTCCGGTACGCCTCGTCCCCAGCCGGCAGGGGCTGGTAGCTGCCGCTGTAGGCGGTCCAGCCGGCGTCGCCCGGCTGGTCGGCGACCCAGAACACCGTGCTGCCCGCCGCGACGAGCACCCAGCCGAGGGCGCCGACCAGGAGGGGCGCCCGCGTCATCCCGCCAGCTCCGCCGTCCACCGGTCCGCAGCGGCCCGCAGGGCGGCGACGTCGGGACCGGCGGCCAGCACATCCCGGGAGACCGTCGGGACGACGGCACGGTCCGTGCCGAAGAGCCGCCGGAGGTCGGCGACCGAGCCGCCCTGCGCACCGAGACCCGGCGCGAGGATCGGGCCGCCGAGGCCGTCCAGGTCGACGTCCAGGTCGCGCAGCGTCGCCCCGACCACCACCCCGAACGAGCCCGTCGTGGGGCCGAACCGGCTCGCGACGTCGCGGACGGCGGCGAGGTCGGGCAGGGGGTCGCCGATCACCCAGCCGGGGGTGTTCCAGCCCCGCACGGTGTCCACCACGACCTGGGCGACCGACCGCTCTCCCACGAGGGCGTGCTGGAGGGTGCCCGCGTCGGGGTTCGACGTCCGTGCGAGCACGAACAGCCCACCCCCGCAGAGCCGGGCGGTGTCGACGGCCGGCTGCAGCGAGCCCGGCCCGAGGTAGGGGCTCACCGTCATCGCGTCGACGGCGAGCGGGTGCTCGGGCCGGAGGTAGTCGGCGTAGGCGTCCATCGTCGAGCCGATGTCGCCGCGCTTGGCGTCGAGCAGGACCAGCGCACCGGCCGCACGGGCCCCGCCCACGGCGTCCTCGAGGACGGCCAGCCCCCGCGACCCGTGCCGCTCGTAGAACGCCAGCTGCGGCTTGAGGACGGCGACCGATCCGGCGAGTGCGTCGACCACGGCGTCGGTGAACCGGGCGAGACCGTCCGGGTCGTCGGACAGCCCCCACGTCGCCAGCAGCGGCGGGTGCGGGTCGATGCCGACGCACAGCCGGCCGCGGGCGGCGACGGCGTCGGCGAGGCGCTCTCCGAACGGTGTGATCATCGGTGCGCGTACCCCACGGCCTCGGTGAGGGAGGCGAAGCCCCGCTCCCCCAGCGCGAGGGCCAGCTCGCCGTGGATCCGGCCCGGCGCAGAGGGGTCGTTGAAGACCGCCGTCCCCACCGAGACGGCCGACGCGCCGGCCAGGACGAACTGGAGGGCGTCCAGCCCGCTGCGGATGCCACCCATCCCGAGGATGGGGACCTGCGGCAGGGCCTGGTGCGCCTGCCAGACGCAGCGCAGCGCCACCGGGCGGATCGCCGGGCCGGAGAGCCCGCCGGTCACCCCGCCGAGGACCGGCCGCATCGTGCCGGGATCGATGACCAGCCCGAGCAGGGTGTTGATCATCGACAGCCCGTCGGCGCCGGCGTCGGTCACCGCGCGGGCGATGCTCACGATGTCGGTGACGTCGGGGCTGAGCTTGGCGTAGACGGGGTGCGCCGGGTCCGCAGCGGCCCGGACGGCGCTGATGACGTCGGAGGCGGCGGCGGGGTCGCAGGCGAACACCTCGCCCCGGCTCTCCACGTTCGGGCAGCTGATGTTCACCTCGAGGCCGAGGACGCCCGGGACGCCGCGCAGGCGGGTGGCGAGCTCGGCGAAGTCCTCCACGCGGGTACCGGCGATGGAGACGAAGGTCCGGGCTCCCCGCTCGGCCAGCCAGGGCAGGTCCTCGGCCAGCAGCCCGTCGATCCCCGGGCCCTGCAGGCCGATCGAGTTGAGCATGCCGCTCGGCGTCTCGGCCATGCGCGGGGTCGGCCGTCCGGAGCGCGGCCGCAGCTGCACCGACTTGGTGACCACGGCGCCGAGCGCGGTGAGGTCGACGAACGGCTCGAGCTCCTGCCCGAACGCCGAGCAGCCGGAGGCGGTCAGGACCGGGCCGGGGATCTCGACGGACCCGAGCGACGTCCGCATGTCCACGGCGGTGTCGACGGCGGTCATGGCGCCACCACTCCCATCGCATCGGCGCCGACGACGTCCCAGGGCAGCATGCCGACGTCGTCGAAGCGCACCCGGTCGCCGCCGAAGACCGGCCCCTCGGTGCACGACCGGGAGAACCGGGTCCGGCCGTCGGCGCCGACGATCGGCAGCACGCAGGTCATGCAGACCCCGATGGCGCAGGCCATCGACTCCTCCACGGCGACGTAGGACGGGATCCCGCGCGCAGTGGCCGCGTCGGCCACCGCCCGCAGCATCGGCATCGGCCCGCACGCGTAGACCACGGCGGCGTCGGGCAGCAGCTCGTCGACGGCGAGGGTCACCAGCCCGCGGCGGCCGGAGCTGCCGTCGTCCGTCGTGACCTCGACCCGCGTGGCGATGCCGGTGAGCTCTTGGACCGAGCAGAGCCGGTCGGCCCCCGCGGCACCCGCGACGACGTCGACCTCGGAGCCGAGCGCCCGCAACTGCGCGGCGAGGCCGACGAGCGCCGCGGCCCCGTACCCGCCGCCGACGAGCAGCGCGCGGGCGCCGGGCGGGGCCGGGGGGAACGGCCGGCCGAGCGGGCCGACGACGTCCACGCTGTCGCCGGGCCGCCGTTCGGTGAGCCAGGTCGAGCCGGGGCCGGCGGCGGACACGACCACGGTGACCACGCCCTCGTCGGCCGTGCTGATCGCGATCGACCGGCGCAGGAGCAGTGCGGAGGTCCCGCCGCCGATCGCGAACGCCACGAACTGACCCGGTTCGGCCCGTTCCGCGATCTCCGGGGCGGCCAGTGAGAGCTCGACGTAGGCGTCCACCTCGCGGCGGCCGACGACCTCCACCACCCGCTGCACCGGCGGCCGCGCCGCGCGCGGGGCAGGCTCGGTCAGCAGCCCGCTCACGCGTCCCCCCGGGAGGCCGCCAGGGCGGCGTGCACCTCCTGCAGGCTGCGGACGCCGATGTCGCCCCGGCGCAGCGACTCGATGCCCTGGACCGCGGCGGCCATGCCCTGCACGGTGGTGATGCAGGGGATGCCGGCGGCGACGGCGGCCGTGCGGATCTCGTACCCGTCGAGGCGGGGCCCGCTGTTGCCCGGCGATCCGAAGGGCGTGTTGACCACGATGTCGACGTCCCCGGCCAGGATCTTCTCCACCACGTTGCCGGGCCCGTCGCTGAACTTGCCGACCACCTCGCAGTGCACCCCGTTCCGCCGCAGCACCTGGGCGGTGCCCACCGTCGCGAGCACCCGGAAGCCGAGGTCGGCCAGCCGCTTGATGGGGAAGACGGCCGAGCGCTTGTCGCGGTTGGCCAGCGACACGAAGACCGTGCCCTCGGTGGGCAGGGAGCCGTATGCGGCCGCCTGCGACTTGGCGAACGCCCGGCCGAACTCCGAGTCGAGGCCCATGACCTCACCCGTGGACTTCATCTCCGGCGAGAGCACCGTGTCGACGCCGTGGCCCTCCACGGTGCGGAACCGGTGGAAGGGCAGGACCGCCTCCTTCACCGCGATGGGGGCGTTCTCGGGCAGGTCCGTGCCGTCCCCCGTCGCTGGCAGGACGCCGGCCTTCCGCAGGTCGGCGACCGTCTCGCCGACCGCGATCCGGGCCGCGGCCTTGGCCAGTTGGACGGCGGTCGCTTTCGAGACGAACGGCACGGTGCGGCTGGCCCGCGGGTTGGCCTCGATCACGTAGAGGATGTCGTCCTTGATCGCGTACTGGACGTTCATCAGCCCGCGCACGCCGATGCGGGCGGCCAGCTTCTCCGTCGCCGCCCGGATCTTCAGCAGGTCGGCCGAGCCGAGCGTGATCGGCGGGAGGGCGCAGGCCGAGTCGCCGGAGTGGATCCCTGCCTCCTCGATGTGCTCCATGACGCCGCCGAGGTAGAGATCGGTGCCGTCGAAGAGCGCGTCGACGTCGATCTCGACGGCGTCCTCCAGGAACCGGTCGACCAGTACCGGATGGGCGGCGCTCAGTTCGGTCGCCTTGGCGATGTATGCCTCCAGGGTGGCCTCGTCGTAGACGATCTCCATCCCTCGGCCGCCGAGGACGTAGGACGGCCGGGCCAGGACCGGGTAGCCGATCGAGGTCGCGATCTGACGGGCCTCGGCGAACGTCGTCGCCGTGCCGTGCTTCGGCGCCGTCAGCCCTGTGTCGTGCAGGACCCGGGAGAACGCTCCGCGGTGCTCCGCGTCGTCGATGGCCTCGGGCGACGTGCCGAGCACCGGCACCCCTGCGTCCTTGAGCCGCTGCGCCAGGCCCAGCGGCGTCTGGCCGCCGAGGGTGCAGATGACCCCGGCGACCGGTCCGGCGGCACGCTCGGCCTCGACGACCTCCAGGACGTCCTCGAAGGTGAGCGGCTCGAAGTAGAGCCGGTCGGCGGTGTCGTAGTCGGTCGAGACGGTCTCGGGGTTGCAGTTGACCATCACCGCCTCGTAGCCGGCGTCCTGCAGGGCCATGACGGCGTGCACGCAGGAGTAGTCGAACTCGATGCCCTGCCCGATCCGGTTCGGCCCCGAGCCGAGGATCAGCACCGCTTCCTTCTCCCGCGGCTGCACCTCGTTCTCCTCGTCGTACGAGGAGTAGTGGTAGGGCGTGGTCGCGGCGAACTCGGCAGCGCAGGTGTCGACGGTCTTGTAGACCGGCCGGATCCCCAGCCGCCAGCGCAGCGCCCGGACGCCGTCCTCGCCGGCGAGCTCGGGCCGCAGGGCGGCGATCTGGCGGTCGGAGAGGCCGTGCCGCTTGCCACGGCGCAGCAGCTCCGGCGTGAGGGACGGGGCGTCGCGGATCTCGGCACCGACCTCGGCGATCAGCGCGATCTGGTCGACGAACCATGAGTCGAAACCACTTGCCGCCGCGACGTCCTCGACCGTGGCGCCGGCGGCCAGCGCCCGTTCGGCGAGGTAGAGCCGGCCGTCCACCGGGACGCGCAGCGCCTCGAGCAGTTCATCGGCCGAGCGCTCGTCCGCTGCACCGGTCCAGAAGCCGGCGACCTTGGTCTCGGTGGAGCGCATCGCCTTGCCGAGGGCCTCGGCGAAGTTCCTGCCCATCGACATGATCTCCCCGACGCTCTTCATCGTCGTCGTCAGCCGCGGGTCCGCGCCGGGGAACTTCTCGAAGGCGAACCGCGGGATCTTGACGACGACGTAGTCCAGCGTCGGCTCGAAGGCGGCCGGGGTGACGCCGGTGATGTCGTTGGTGATCTCGTCGAGGGTGTAGCCGATGGCCAGCTTCGCGGCGATCTTGGCGATCGGGAAGCCGGTGGCCTTGGACGCCAGCGCTGACGACCGGGAGACCCGCGGGTTCATCTCGATGACGACCAGCCGCCCGGTCTCCGGGTGGACGGCGAACTGGATGTTGCAGCCGCCCGTGTCCACGCCGACCGCCCGCAGCACCGCGATGCCGACGTCACGCATCTGCTGGTACTCGCGGTCGGTGAGGGTCATGGCCGGCGCGACGGTCACCGAGTCGCCGGTGTGCACACCCATCGCGTCGATGTTCTCGATCGAGCAGATGACGACCACGTTGTCACTGCGGTCCCGCATGAGCTCGAGCTCGTACTCCTTCCAGCCGAGGACCGACTCCTCGATCAGGACGGTGTGCACCGGGGAGTCGGCCAGGCCGTGGGCGGCCATGCGACGGAGCATCGGCTCGTCGGTCGCGATGCCCGAGCCGAGCCCGCCCATGGTGAAGCTGGGCCGGATGACGACGGGATAGCCGACCTCCTCGGTGCACACCGTCCTGATCGAGGAGTCGGTCCTCGGCTGGAAGGAGTACGAGCTCGAGCTCATGCGGGACCGCAGTGACAACGTGGTCGTCATCTGCTCGATCGAGAACATCGACGCGATGGGTGTGCACACCGGCGACTCGGTGACCGTCGCGCCGGCCATGACCCTCACCGACCGCGAGTACCAGCAGATGCGTGACGTCGGCATCGCGGTGCTGCGGGCGGTCGGCGTGGACACGGGCGGCTGCAACATCCAGTTCGCCGTCCACCCGGAGACCGGGCGGCTGGTCGTCATCGAGATGAACCCGCGGGTCTCCCGGTCGTCAGCGCTGGCGTCCAAGGCCACCGGCTTCCCGATCGCCAAGATCGCCGCGAAGCTGGCCATCGGCTACACCCTCGACGAGATCACCAACGACATCACCGGCGTCACCCCGGCCGCCTTCGAGCCGACGCTGGACTACGTCGTCGTCAAGATCCCGCGGTTCGCCTTCGAGAAGTTCCCCGGCGCGGACCCGCGGCTGACGACGACGATGAAGAGCGTCGGGGAGATCATGTCGATGGGCAGGAACTTCGCCGAGGCCCTCGGCAAGGCGATGCGCTCCACCGAGACCAAGGTCGCCGGCTTCTGGACCGGTGCAGCGGACGAGCGCTCGGCCGATGAACTGCTCGAGGCGCTGCGCGTCCCGGTGGACGGCCGGCTCTACCTCGCCGAACGGGCGCTGGCCGCCGGCGCCACGGTCGAGGACGTCGCGGCGGCAAGTGGTTTCGACTCATGGTTCGTCGACCAGATCGCGCTGATCGCCGAGGTCGGTGCCGAGATCCGCGACGCCCCGTCCCTCACGCCGGAGCTGCTGCGCCGTGGCAAGCGGCACGGCCTCTCCGACCGCCAGATCGCCGCCCTGCGGCCCGAGCTCGCCGGCGAGGACGGCGTCCGGGCGCTGCGCTGGCGGCTGGGGATCCGGCCGGTCTACAAGACCGTCGACACCTGCGCTGCCGAGTTCGCCGCGACCACGCCCTACCACTACTCCTCGTACGACGAGGAGAACGAGGTGCAGCCGCGGGAGAAGGAAGCGGTGCTGATCCTCGGCTCGGGGCCGAACCGGATCGGGCAGGGCATCGAGTTCGACTACTCCTGCGTGCACGCCGTCATGGCCCTGCAGGACGCCGGCTACGAGGCGGTGATGGTCAACTGCAACCCCGAGACCGTCTCGACCGACTACGACACCGCCGACCGGCTCTACTTCGAGCCGCTCACCTTCGAGGACGTCCTGGAGGTCGTCGAGGCCGAGCGTGCCGCCGGACCGGTCGCCGGGGTCATCTGCACCCTCGGCGGCCAGACGCCGCTGGGCCTGGCGCAGCGGCTCAAGGACGCAGGGGTGCCGGTGCTCGGCACGTCGCCCGAGGCCATCGACGACGCGGAGCACCGCGGAGCGTTCTCCCGGGTCCTGCACGACACAGGGCTGACGGCGCCGAAGCACGGCACGGCGACGACGTTCGCCGAGGCCCGTCAGATCGCGACCTCGATCGGCTACCCGGTCCTGGCCCGGCCGTCCTACGTCCTCGGCGGCCGAGGGATGGAGATCGTCTACGACGAGGCCACCCTGGAGGCATACATCGCCAAGGCGACCGAACTGAGCGCCGCCCATCCGGTACTGGTCGACCGGTTCCTGGAGGACGCCGTCGAGATCGACGTCGACGCGCTCTTCGACGGCACCGATCTCTACCTCGGCGGCGTCATGGAGCACATCGAGGAGGCAGGGATCCACTCCGGCGACTCGGCCTGCGCCCTCCCGCCGATCACGCTCGGCTCGGCCGACCTGCTGAAGATCCGGGCGGCGACGGAGAAGCTGGCCGCCCGCATCGGCGTGCGCGGGCTGATGAACGTCCAGTACGCGATCAAGGACGACATCCTCTACGTGATCGAGGCCAACCCGCGGGCCAGCCGCACCGTGCCGTTCGTCTCGAAAGCGACCGCCGTCCAACTGGCCAAGGCCGCGGCCCGGATCGCGGTCGGCGAGACGGTCGCCGACCTGCGGAAGGCCGGCGTCCTGCCAGCGACGGGGGACGGCACGGACCTGCCCGAGAACGCCCCCATCGCGGTGAAGGAGGCGGTCCTGCCCTTCCACCGGTTCCGCACCGTGGAGGGCCACGGCGTCGACACGGTGCTCTCGCCGGAGATGAAGTCCACGGGTGAGGTCATGGGCCTCGACTCGGAGTTCGGCCGGGCGTTCGCCAAGTCGCAGGCGGCCGCATACGGCTCCCTGCCCACCGAGGGCACGGTCTTCGTGTCGCTGGCCAACCGCGACAAGCGCTCGGCCGTCTTCCCCATCAAGCGGCTGGCCGACCTCGGCTTCCGGGTGCTCGCGACGGTGGGCACCGCCCAGGTGCTGCGGCGGAACGGGGTGCACTGCGAGGTGGTCGGCAAGTTCAGCGACGGGCCCGGCAACGTGGTGGAGAAGATCCTGGCCGGGGACGTCGACATCGTGGTCAACACGCCCTTCGGATCGCCGGGCAACAGCGGGCCCCGCCTCGACGGGTACGAGATCCGCACGGCCGCCGTCGCCGCCGGCATCCCCTGCATCACCACCGTGCAGGGCATGGCCGCCGCGGTCCAGGGCATCGAGTCGCTGCGCCGGGGCGACATCGGCGTCCGCAGCCTGCAGGAGGTGCACGCCGCCCTGGCGGCCTCCCGGGGGGACGCGTGAGCGGGCTGCTGACCGAGCCTGCCCCGCGCGCGGCGCGGCCGCCGGTGCAGCGGGTGGTGGAGGTCGTCGGCCGCCGCGAGGTGGACGCCTACGTCGAGCTCTCACTGGCCGCCCCGGAGATCGCGGAACGGGCCGAACCGGGTCAGTTCGTGGCGTTCGCGATCGGCGGCGGGACCTCCGCACTGCTCCTGCGCCGGTCGATCGCGATCAGCACGGCCGACGAGGGCGTGGTCACCGTGGTCGTGTCCGCCGCCGGCCCCGGCTCGACCTGGCTCACCGAACGGCGGCCCGGCGACAGCGTGGACGTCGTCGGCCCGCTCGGCCGGCCGTTCCCCCCGGCCCCGCCCGGCGCCCGCGCGCTGCTCGTCGGCGGCGGGTACGGGGCCGCGGCGCTCGTCGGCCTCGCCGCGCAGTTGCGGGCGCTCGGCTCCGAGGTCGACGTCGTCGCGGGTGCCGCGGGGGCCGACCGGCTCTGCTCGGTCCAAGAGCTCACCGGCATCGCCACGCGGGTCGAGGTCACGACGGACGACGGCAGCTCCGGCCGCCGCGGGCTGGTGACCCTCGCCGTCGACGAGCTGCTGCCCGACGCCGCCGTGGTCTACGCGTGCGGGCCGATGCCGATGCTGCGGGCGGTGGCCGACGCGGCCACTGCGCGCGGGATCCCGTCCTACGTCGCCGTGGAGGAGTCGATGGCCTGCGCCATCGGGGTCTGCATGACCTGCGTGCTGCCGATCGTCGGCGCCGACGGCCGGACCCGGTTCTCCCGGTCGTGCACCGAGGGGCCGGTCTTCGGCGGCGACCGGGTGCGCTTCGACGACGTCGGCATGCTGCCCTGGGACGTCGTCGGCGCCGATGCGATGGGAGTGGTGGCGCCATGACCGCCGTCGACACCGCCGTGGACATGCGGACGTCGCTCGGGTCCGTCGAGATCCCCGGCCCGGTCCTGACCGCCTCCGGCTGCTCGGCGTTCGGGCAGGAGCTCGAGCCGTTCGTCGACCTCACCGCGCTCGGCGCCGTGGTCACCAAGTCGGTGCAGCTGCGGCCGCGCTCCGGACGGCCGACCCCGCGCATGGCCGAGACGCCGAGCGGCATGCTCAACTCGATCGGCCTGCAGGGCCCGGGGATCGACGGGCTGCTGGCCGAGGACCTGCCCTGGCTGGCCGAGCGGGGAGCCCGGACCTTCGTCTCCATCGCCGGTACCCGCGTGGAGGACTTCGCCGAGCTCGCCACCCGCCTGCGCGGCGTCCCGGGCGTCCTCGGCCTCGAGGTGAACATCAGCTGCCCGAACGTGGAGAGCCGGGGCGAGGTGTTCGCCTGCGACCCCGCCGCCGCCTCCGACGTCATCAGCGCCGTCCGGGCCGCTGCGGACCCGGCGCACCCCGTCTACGCCAAGCTCAGCCCCGACGTCACCGACATCGTGAGCATCGCCCGCGCGGTGACCGACGCCGGCGCCGACGGGCTGTCGATGATCAACACCCTGCTCGGGCTGGTCATCGATCCCGGCACGATGCGGCCGGTCCTCGGCGGGGTGACCGGCGGGCTCTCCGGCCCGGCGATCCGCCCGGTGGCGCTGCGCTGCGTCTGGCAGGCGCACCAGGCCCTGCCGCAGGTCCCCATCCTCGGGATGGGTGGCATCCGCAGCGGGCTGGACGCCCTCCAGTTCGTCCTGGCCGGCGCGTCGGCCGTCTCGGTGGGGACGGCGGTCTTCAACGACCCCTCTGCGCCGGGCCGGATCCACGGCGAGCTGGCCCTCGCGCTGGGGGAGCGGGGCTTCGCCTCCCTCACCGAGGCCGTGGGGTACGCGCACCGATGATCACACCGTTCGGAGAGCGCCTCGCCGACGCCGTCGCCGCCCGCGGCCGGCTGTGCGTCGGCATCGACCCGCACCCGCCGCTGCTGGCGACGTGGGGGCTGTCCGACGACCCGGACGGTCTCGCCCGGTTCACCGACGCCGTGGTCGACGCACTCGCCGGATCGGTCGCCGTCCTCAAGCCGCAGCTGGCGTTCTACGAGCGGCACGGGTCGCGGGGGCTGGCCGTCCTCGAGGACGCCGTGGGCGGGGCCCGTGCGGCCGGTGCGCTGGTCCTGCTCGACGCCAAGCGCGGCGACATCGGCTCGACGATGGACGCCTACGCCGACTACCTCCGGCCCGAGCACCCGCTCGCCGTCGACGCGATGACGGTGAGCCCCTACCTCGGGCCGGGCTCGCTGCAGCCGGCCGTCGACACCGCCCGGCTCTGCGGGGGTGGGCTGTTCGTGCTCGCACGGACGTCGAACCCCGACGCGGGCACCCTCCAGCACGCCCTCGTGGGAGAGCGGTCGGTCGCCCAGGTCGTGGTGGACACCGTGCGGGGCTGGAACACCCCCGGCTGGGTGATCGGCGACCCCCTGCCCGACCTCGCCGCCGTCCGCGACGTCGCGAGCCGGTTCGGCCCCACGACGGGCTCGTTCGGGGTGGTGGTCGGGGCGACGCTGCGCGACCTGGACGTCGACCTGGACGGCCTCGGCGGCCCGATCCTCGCGCCGGGTCTCGGTGCGCAGGGCGGCTCGGTCGCCGACCTCCGGCGGCTCTTCGGCACGGACCGTGCCGTCGTCCCGACGGTCTCCCGGGATGTGCTGGCCGCCGGTCCCGACGTCGCCGCCCTGCGGGCCGCTGCGGACCGGTGGACGGCGGAGCTGGCGGGATGACGCGGGCGCCCCTCCTGGTCGGCGCCCTCGGCTGGGTGCTCGTCGCGGCGGGCAGCACGGTGTTCTGGGTCGCCGACCAGCCGGGCGACGCCGGCTGGACCGCCTACAGCGGCAGCTACCAGCCCCTGCCGGCTGGGGACGAGGCGTACCGGAGCGAGCTGGTGCTCGGCCTCGACGGAGCGGTGCTGTGGACCGGCACCCACCTCCTCGGAGCGGGCCTGCTGGTGCTCGGCCTGCTGGTCCTCGCCGGTCTGGCCGGCTGGCTGTTCGGACGCCGGGCGGGCACCCCGCGCGTCCCCTGACAACGGCTCTCCGGCGTGTCGTGAAAGACGTCCGCCACCGGGTTGCGCGCCCCTCAGTTCCCCGGCCGGGCGCGCCACGCATGCTGACCTGGGGTGATGACGGAACGTCACCGCGTAGCGGGAACGCGCGGTGAGGGGCAGGATCGAACAATCGACGTGAATCCGCGCAGAGGGCGCGTGACCAGCGGATTTGCCGGGAACTAGGTTGGCCGTGAGGCTCAGAAGTGAGCTCTTCCCGACAAGTCCAGAACAACGCCGCCGGTCGAATCACGGCCGGCGAACGAACGATTGGGTCTGCCATGCCCCTGCCCGACCTGTCCCCGGAACAACGGGCCGCTGCCCTCGAGAAGGCCGCGGCTGCACGTAAGGCGCGCGCCGAACTGCGCGAGCGCCTGAAGAGCAAGGGCGCCACCGTCGGCGACGTCCTCAAGCAGGGCGAGACCGACGAGGTCATCGGGAAGATGCGCGTCTCCGCGGTGCTCGAGTCCCTCCCCGGCGTGGGCAAGGCCCGTGCTGCGAAGATCATGGAGCGCCTGGAGATCTCGCCCACCCGCCGGGTGCGCGGTCTGGGCGCCAACCAGCGCAAGGCGCTGGAGGCCGAGTTCAGCGGCGACAAGGTCAGCTGAGCCGGCTCGGCACGATCGAGCGGACGAGGACGACGAGTGGTCTCAGCAACACCGGCTCGGCTCACCGTGCTCTCCGGCCCCTCCGGGGTCGGCAAGGGGACGGTCGTGGCCGAGGTCCGGCGACGCCACCCCGGCGTGTGGGTGTCGGTGTCGGTGACCACTCGTCGCCCCCGCCCGGGCGAACGGGACGGCGAGCACTACTGGTTCGTGGACGACGCCGAGTTCGACCGGCTCGTCGCCAACGACGGGCTGCTGGAGTGGGCCGAGTACGCGGGGAACCGGTACGGGACACCGCTCGGCCCGCTCCGCGCCCGGCTGGCCACCGGGGAGCCCGCGCTGCTGGAGATCGAGCTGCAGGGCGCGCGCCAGGTGCGGACCCGCGATCCCCAGGCGCAGCTGGTCTTCCTCGCGCCTCCGTCGTGGGGGGCGCTGGTGAGCCGGCTGGCCGGTCGCGGCTCCGAACCGCCCGCCGTGCAGGAACGCCGGCTGGCCCTCGCCCAGGCCGAGCTCGACGCCGCGGGCGAGTTCGACGTGGTGGTGGTCAACGACGACGTGGCCCGGGCCGCCGATGAGTTGGTAGGCTTGCTGACTGCGCCCTCGCCCGGTCTGTTCCGGGAGAGCCGCGCCCACGAGTGAGAGCACCGCCGGTGGCCGCCGCCGGCCGCTCACTCCCACCATCGAATGAGGAGCACGCCCGCCCGTGTCCGGAGTCGCACCTGCCCCCGAGGGCATCACCAACCCGCCGATCGACGAGCTGCTCGAGCGCACCAGCAGCAAGTACGGCCTGGTCATCTTCGCCGCCAAGCGCGCCCGCCAGATCAACGCCTACTACAGCCAGCTCTCCGAGGGCCTGCTGGAGTACGTCGGCCCGCTGGTCGACACCGCCCCCCAGGAGAAGCCCCTCTCGATCGCGCTGCGCGAGATCAACGAGGGCCTGCTGACCCACACCGCCGGCGAGAACTGAGCCGGCTGCCCCGGGCAGGGGGCACCCAGACTGATGAGAACGCACCCGGCAGCTGCTGCCGGGTGCGTTCTCGTATTGGGAGGATGAGCACCGTGTCGTCGATCGTGCTGGGCGTGAGCGGGGGAGTGGCCGCGTACAAGGCCGCCTTCGTGCTGCGCGCGTTCACCGAGGCCGGGCACGACGTCCGCGTCGTCCCGACGCCCGGGGCGCTGCACTTCGTCGGCGCGGCCACCTTCGAGGCGCTCTCCGGCAACCCGGTGACCACCGACGTGTGGTCCGACGTCCCCGAGGTCGCGCACGTGCGCATCGGGCAGGCCGCCGACCTGGTCGTCGTCGCCCCGGCCACCGCCGACCTCCTCGCCCGGGCCGCCATGGGCCGTGCGGACGACCTCCTCACGGCGACGCTGCTGACGGCGTCCTGCCCGGTCGTGTTCGTGCCCGCGATGCACACCGAGATGTGGCTGCACCCCGCGACGCAGGAGAACGTGGCCACGCTGCGCCGCCGCGGCGCCGTCGTCCTCCCGCCGGCCGTCGGCCGCCTCACCGGCCCCGACTCCGGCCCGGGGCGGCTGCCCGAGCCCGCCGACATCGCCGCGCTGTCGCTGGTCGTCCTCTCCTCCGGTGCCGCCGCCCTCGCGCCCGACCTCGCCGGCCGCCGGGTGCTCATCAGCGCCGGTGGCACCCGCGAGCCGCTGGACCCGGTCCGCTACCTGGGCAACCGCTCCTCGGGCAAGCAGGGCTGGGCGCTGGCCCGGGTCGCCGCCGCCCGCGGCGCCGACGTCACCCTGGTCGCCGCGAACGTCGACGCACCGGCACCGTTCGGGGTGCGCGTCCTCCCGGTCGGGACGGCGGAGGAGCTGCGCGACGCGATGGTCGCCGAGGCCGGGACGGGCGGGGGAGTGGCTCCCGACGTAGTGGTCATGGCCGCTGCGGTCGCCGACTTCCGCCCCGAGAGCGTGGCCGCGTCGAAGCTGAAGAAGGGGTCCACGTCGGAGCCCAGCTCGGTGCCGCTCGTCCGCAATCCCGACGTCCTGGCCGAGCTGGTCACGAAGCGGGCGCCGGGTCAGCTGGTCGTCGGCTTCGCGGCCGAGACCGGCGACGAGGACGCCGACGTGCTCACCCACGCGCGGGCGAAGCTCGCGCGCAAGGGATGCGACGTCCTCGTCGTCAACGACGTCTCCGGCGGGCAGGTCTTCGGCCGGGCGGAGAACACCGTCGTCGTCCTCACCGCCGACGGTCCGGCCACCGAGGTGCCCCACGGCAGCAAGGACGCCGTCGCCGCGGGCATCTGGACGAGCGTCGTCCCCCGGCTCCCGTGAGGGCGCCGGACCGGGTGGCACCGCGGCCCCGTCGGCCCAGCCGGTAGCGTTCACGCGAGGCCGTGCACCACCGGTCTGCGACTCTCCACCGAAGATCTATCCCAGGGAGTACCGAGTGCCACGCCGTCTCTTCACCTCCGAGTCGGTCACCGAGGGCCACCCGGACAAGATCGCCGACCAGATCAGCGACTCGATCCTCGACGCCATGCTCGCGCAGGACCCGCGCAGCCGCGTCGCCGTGGAGACGATGATCACCACCGGCCAGGTGCACATCGCGGGCGAGGTCACGACAGCCGGCTACGTCGACATCGCCACGATCGTCCGCGACACGGTCCTGCGCATCGGCTACGACTCCTCGCGCAAGGGCTTCGACGGCGCCTCGTGCGGGGTGAGCGTGTCGATCGGCGCCCAGTCGCCCGACATCGCCCAGGGCGTCGACACCGCCTTCGAGGCGCGCACGCACACCGACGAGGACGAGATCTCCCGCCAGGGTGCCGGTGACCAGGGCCTGATGTTCGGGTACGCGACCGACGAGACGCCCGAGCTCATGCCGCTGCCGATCGCGCTGGCCCACCGCCTCGCGCGCCGGCTGTCCGCCGTCCGCAAGGACGGATCGGTGCCGTACCTGCGGCCCGACGGCAAGACCCAGGTCACCGTGGTCTACGAGGACGACCAGCCGGTCGCCGTCGACACCGTGGTCGTCTCCTCCCAGCACGCCGAGGACATCTCGATCGAGCAGCTCCTCGCCCCCGACATCCAGGAGCTCGTCGTCGAGCCGGAGCTGGCCGCCCTCGGCCTGCCGACCGAGGGCTACCGCCTGCTGGTCAACCCGACCGGCAAGTTCGTGATCGGCGGCCCGATGGGTGACGCCGGCCTGACCGGCCGCAAGATCATCGTCGACACCTACGGCGGCATGGCCCGCCACGGTGGCGGCGCGTTCTCCGGCAAGGACCCGTCGAAGGTCGACCGCTCGGGTGCCTACGCGATGCGCTGGGTGGCGAAGAACGTCGTCGCTGCGGGGCTCGCCCGCCGCTGCGAGGTGCAGGTGGCCTACGCGATCGGCGCCGCCCACCCGGTCGGCCTGTTCGTCGAGACGTTCGGCACCGGCACCGTGGCCGACGACGTCCTCGAGAAGGCCATCAGCACCGTGTTCGACCTGCGCCCCGGCGCGATCGTGCGCGACCTGGACCTGCTGCGGCCGATCTACGCACCGACGGCGGCCTACGGCCACTTCGGCCGGACCGACGTCGAGCTGCCCTGGGAGCGCCTGGATCGGGTCGACGCGCTCCGCGCTGCTGTCGGCGCCTGACGCGCTGACCACCCCCGCTCCACCCGGCGACCCGAGCCGCCCGCGGGTGGCCCGGGTCGCCGTCGATGTGCCTCTGGCGCACCTCGACCGGCCGTTCGACTACGCCGTCCCGGAGAAGTTCGCCGACACGGTGCAGGCCGGCTGCCGGGTCCGGGTCCGGTTCAGCGGCCAGCTGCTCGACGGGTTCGTGCTCTCCCTGGACGACGCGACCGACTTCGGCGGCACCCTCCTGCCGCTGTCGCACGTCCCGTCGGGGGAGCCCGTCCTCACCCCGCAGGTGGCCCGGCTGGCCCGGGTGGTCGCCGACCGGTACGCGGGAACGATGGGCGACGTCCTCCGGCTGGCCCTGCCGCCGCGGCGGGCGGCCGCGGAGAAGCGGCCGACGCCGACGCCCGAGGTGCTGCCCGACCCGCCGGACCCCACCGGTTTCGGCCGGTACGTCGCCGGTCCGGCACTGCTGACCGCCCTGGCCGAGGGGCGCCCGGCGCGCGCGGTCTGGACGGCGCTGCCGGGCGAGGACTGGCCGGCGCGGCTCGTCGAGCTCTGCCGCGCGACCCTCTCCGGGCGCCGCGGATCGCTCGTCGTCGTCCCCGACGGCCGCGACCTCGACCGGCTGGCGGCAGCCGCCGCCCGGCTGCTGCCCGAGCACTCGTACACGGTGCTGCGCGCCGACGACTCGCCCGAGAAGCGCTACCGGCAGTTCCTCGCCGCCTCACGCGGAGCGGCCCAGGTGGTGCTGGGCACCCGCTCGGCGATGTTCGCGCCCGTGCGCGACCTCGGCCTGGTGGCCGTCTGGGACGACGGCGACGACCTGCACTCCGACGAGCACGCGCCCTATCCGCACGTCCGCGACGTCCTGGTCCAGCGCGCCTGGCTGGACAACTGCGCCGCCGTCGTCGCGGGGACCGCCCGCACGGCCGAGGCGGCGCTGCTGATCGAGTCCGGCTGGGCGCACGAGCTGGTGGCCGACCGCGCGGTGCTCCGCTCGGCCGCGCCCCGGGTGCAGGCGCTCGGCGACGACTTCGAGCTGGCCCGCGACCCGGCCGCCCGGTCGGCGCGGCTGCCCTCGCTGGCGCACGAGACCGCCCGGAAGGCGCTCGCCGGTGGCGCGCCGGTGCTGGTGCAGGTGCCCCGGCGCGGCTACGTGCCGTCGCTGTCCTGTGCCCGCTGCCGCGCGCCGGCGCGGTGCGCCCACTGCTCGGGACCGCTGGGCATCTCGCCGCGCCCCGGTCCGGGTGGTGCGCGCATCCCCGCGTGCCGCTGGTGCGCGCGTCCCGCGGCCACCTTCGACTGCCCGCACTGCCACGGGACGAAGCTGCGCGCCGCCGTGATCGGGGAGTCGCGGACGGCCGAGGAGCTGGCGCGCGCCTTCCCCGGGGCGACCGTCCGCACCTCGGGCAGCACGACGGGGGTGCTGGCCACGGTCCCCGGCGGCCCGTCGCTGGTCGTCGCCACGCCGGGGGCCGAGCCGGTCGCCGAGGGCGGGTACGGGGCGGCGCTGCTCCTCGACTCATGGGCGCTGCTCGGGCGTGCCGACCTGCGCGCGGGGGAGGAGACGCTGCGCCGGTGGATGAACGCGGCGGCCCTCGTGCGGCCCGCCGCGGCCGGCGGCTCCGTGATCGTGGCGGCCGACGCCGCGCACCCCGTCGTCCAGGCGCTGGTCCGGTGGGATCCCGCGTGGCTGGCCGAGCGCGAGCTCGCCGACCGGCGCGAACTCGGCTTCCCGCCCGCCACGCGCATCGCCGCGGTGTCCGGATCGCCCGCGGCCCTCGCGGACTTCCTGGCCGCCCTGCGGCTGCCCGACGGGGCCGACCTGCTCGGCCCGGTGCCCGAGCAGCCACGGCCGGGCCAGGACGGCGAGCGGGAGCGCTACCTCGTCCGGGTGCCCCGGGCGCAGGGGGCCGCGCTGGCATCCGCGCTCGGCGAGGTACAGGGCGTGCGCAGCGCCAAGAAGGTGGCCGAGCACGTCCGCGTGCAGCTCGACCCGCTCGACCTCGTCTGATGAAGGGCCCCTCTGCTCCCGCCGCTCGCGCGCTCGCGACGGGTCCTGCAGCGGGGCCGACGCGGGGGCCGGGTGCCCGATCCGGGCGCCTTCTACGATCGACCGGTGAGCGTGACCCCCATCCGGCTGTTCGGCGACCCGGTGCTGCGCACCCCCGCGGCTCCGGTCGTCGACTTCGACGCCGAGCTGCGCCGGCTGGTCGGCGACCTCACCGAGACGATGTTCGCCGCGGGCGGCGCCGGCCTGGCGGCGCCGCAGATCGGCGTCGGCCTGCGTGTCTTCACCTGGTACGTCGACGGCGAGGTCGGCCACCTGATCAACCCCGACGTCGCGCCGGCGGGCGAGGAGACGGAGGAGGGGCCCGAGGGCTGCCTGTCCATCCCCGGCTACCGCTGGGACTGCCGCCGCCACCTGCACGTCGTGGCCAGCGGTTGGAACATGCACGGCGACCCGGTGCGGGTCGAAGGCTCCGAGATGCTCGCGCGGGCGATCCAGCACGAGACCGACCACCTGGACGGCGTCCTGTTCGTCGACCGGTTGGACGCCGACGCGCGCGCCGCCGCCCTGGCCGCGCTGGAGGAGGCCGAGTGGGCAGGGATGGCGGAGTACCTGCCGGTGCCCGCCCCGGTCGTGAAGGCGAGCCCGCACTGAGGCTCCTGTTCGCCGGCACGCCGGCACCCGCGGTCGTCGCGCTGGAGGCGCTGCTGGCCTCGCGCCACGAGGTGGTCGCCGTCCTCACCCGGCCCGACGCCCGCTCCGGTCGCGGCCGGTCGGCCAGCCGGTCGCCCGTGGCCGAGCGGGCGGACGCCGCCGGGCTCCCGGTGCTGCAGCCGCGGTCGCCCCGCGACCCGGAGTTCCTCGAGCAGCTGGCCGCCCTCGACGTGGACTGCGCGCCCGTCGTCGCCTACGGCGCGCTGGTGCCGCAGGCCGCGCTCGACCTGCCGCGGCACGGGTGGGTGAACCTGCACTTCTCGCTGCTGCCGGCCTGGCGGGGAGCCGCCCCGGTGCAGCACGCGATCATGGCCGGCGACGAGATCACCGGCGCATCCACGTTCCGCCTGGAGGCCGGGCTCGACACCGGGCCCGTCTTCGGCACGGTGACCGAGGTGATCAGCCCGCGGGACACCGCCGGTGACCTATTGGGCCGCCTCGCCGTGAGCGGTGCCGGGCTGCTGGTCGCCACGCTCGACGGGATCGCCGACGGCAGCCTGGTCGCCGAACCGCAGCCGGCCGAGGGGATCAGCCTGGCGCCGCGCATCGAGACCGCCGACGCCCGCGTCGACTGGCAGCTCCCGGGCCACGTCGTCGACCGGCGGATCCGCGGGGTGACCCCGGCTCCGGGTGCCTGGACGACGTGGCGCGGCGACCGGCTGCGTGTCGGCCCTGTCGAATCCCGCCCTGGTCCGTCGCCGCTGGCCCCCGGGGAGCTGGCGGTCGACTCCGGGTCCGTCCTCGTGGGCACCGGGAACGGGGTGGTGGCGCTCGGCGCGGTCCAGCCGGCGGGCAAGCGGATGCTCCCGGCCGCCGACTGGGCCCGCGGCGCCCGTCCGCAGCCGGGCGAGCGGGTCGGCACGTGAGCCCCCCGCCCCGCCGGCCGGGCAGGTCCGGCCCGGGACGGCGACGGCACCCGGCGACCCGGCGTCCGGTGCTCGACGGCGCCCGGCTGACCGCCTACGACGTCCTCGACGGTGTGTCCTCGCGCGCCGCGTACGCGAACCTGCTCCTCCCGCAGCTGCTGCGCGAGCGGCAGCTCGAGGAGCGCGACGCCGCGTTCGCGACCCAGCTCGCCTACGGGACGCTGCGCGCCCAGGGGACGCTCGACGCGATCCTGACCGGCCTCGTGTCCCGGCCGCTGGCTGAGCTGGACCCGCGGGTGCTGGACCTGCTCCGGCTGGGCGCCTACCAGCTCATCGACCTCCGGGTGCCCTCGCACGCGGCCGTGGACACCACCGTCGACCTCACCCGCGCCATCGTGGGAACGGGAGCGTCCGGGCTCGTCAACGCGGTGCTCCGCAAGGTCGCCACCGGCGGCGACCGCGCCCGGTGGCTGGCGTCCCTCGGCGGCGACGGCGAGGAACGGCTCGCGCTGGCGACCAACCACCCGCGGTGGATCGTCGACGCATGGCGGGACGCCCTCGGCGGAGACGGCGAGCTCGAGCCCGCGCTGCTCGCCGACGACGCCGCGCCCGAGGTGCACCTCGTCGCCCGTCGTGTCGACCGTGCGGCGCTGATCGAGGAGTCGGGCGGGGAGCCCGGCCCCTGGTCGCCGTTCGCCGTCCGGCTGCCGGGGGGTGACCCCGGCCGGCTGCCGTCGGTGCGCTCGGGCGCCGCCGCCGTGCAGGACGAGGGCAGCCAGCTCGCCGCCCTGCTCCTCGCCCGCGCGCCCCTGGAGGGGAGGGACGGCGCGTGGCTGGACATGTGCGCCGGTCCGGGCGGCAAGTCCGGGCTGTTGGCCGCCGTCCGGCCCGGTGGCGTGCGGCTGACGGCGGCGGACCGCGCACCGCACCGTGCCGAGCTGGTGCGGAAGGCCCTCGCCGGCGAGGACGACGTCGAGGTCCTCGCCGCCGACGGGACCGCCCCGCCGTGGGCACCGGGATCGTTCGACCGGGTGCTGCTCGACGCGCCGTGCACCGGTCTCGGGGCGCTGCGCCGTCGGCCCGAGGTGCGCTGGCGGCGGACGGCGGACGACGTCGCGCCCCTGGTGGCGCTGCAGACCGCCCTGCTGGACAGCGCGGTCGGGTCCGTGCGGGTGGGCGGTGTCGTGGCCTACGTGACCTGCTCGCCGCACACCGCGGAGACGGTGGCCGTGGTGGACGCCGCCGCGGCGCGGGACGACGTCGAGGTGCTGCCGGTGGCGCCCCTGTTCCCCGAGGTGCCCGACATCGCGCGCGGCGACTACGGCCAGCTGTGGCCGCACCGGCACGGCACGGACGCCATGTTCATGGCCCTCCTGCGCCGCACCCGCTGAGGCGGGTCAGAAGGGGCCGACCTGCCCGAGGGCGCCGGCCTGCCGGGTGTAGCGCTCGAAGGCGAGCAGCAGGTGGTCGACGACGGCGGTGCAGAGCCAGGCGACCGATCCCGTGGCGGCGACGACCTCCTCGCCGGGCCGCTCCGGGTGCCAGCCCTCCCGGTCGAGCAGTCCGCCGGCGGCCGCCACCGCGGTCACGCAGGCGTCGGCCTGCGACCAGCCGGGCTCCGGCGCCGAGGCCTGGCGGTCGACGTCCCGCCGGGTCTCGTCCTGCCGCAGGTCGGCGTACCGGCGGCCCAGCCCGAGGGGGCCGGCGCGCAGTTCCCAGCGGCCGGCCAGCGCAGCCCCGTCGGCGACGTCCCGCAGCTTGAGCCGCCGTTCGCCGAGCCAGCCGTCCAGGGAGCGCTCCGGCTCGACGGCGATCGCGGCGAGGAGGCGGTCAGCCGGGGGGAAGCCGGTGGGCGTGGGATCGACGACGATGCTGTCGTCGGTCGACTCCACCCGCTGGGCGAGCGCGAGATCGAGCAGCAGGCCGCCGCGCACGGCGTCCCCGCAGAGCATGCGCCCCGCGAGCCTGCCGCTCTCGTCCAGGCACAGCGCGGCGAGCCGCACCGCCACCCCGCCGGACAGATCCATGGCCGAACCGTAGGCCGGGACGCCCCGCGACGGCATCCTCTGGGGGCGTTACGGTGCCGCGCGTGGCCTGGCTTCCCGACGACTTCGAGCACCCGGTCCGTGTCGAGCTGCCGACGGGGCAGCACCTGCGGCCGATGGGTGCAGCGGACACCGAGATCGACTTCCCAGCGGTCATGGGCTCGCGCGAGCGACTGTGGTCGATCTACGGCCAGGCCTGGGGCTGGCCGCCGGCGCACATGACCCCCGAGCAGGACCGGAACGACCTCGCCCACCACGAACGGGAGATCGCGGCCCACGAGAGCTTCCTCTACGGCCTGTTCGAGGACGACGAGGCCGAGCTGCTGGGGTGCGTCTACATCGACCCGCCGGAGAAGACGGGCGCCGCCGGCGCCGAGGTCTCGTGGTGGGTCGTCGACCGCCTCGTCGGCAGCGACATCGAGCGGGTGCTGGACGAGCTCGTGCCCCGCTGGCTCGAGGGCTGGCCGACGGACCGGCCCCGGTACGTCGGCCGCGACCTCTCCTGGGCGGAGTGGAACGCGCTCCCGGGGCGCTGAACGAGCGAACGATGTGCGCGGACGGGCAGGAGGGCGGCCCGACCTGCCCACCAGCGCACACGCTCGCCGGAGGGGCTCCGCGGCCGGCACCTAGACTCGGCGGACGTGCCCCGGGAACCGATGATCGCGCCGAGCCTCCTGTCGGCGGACTTCGCGCGCCTGGCGGATGAGTCGCACCGGGTGGCCGACGCCGACTGGCTCCACTTCGACGTCATGGACGCGCACTTCGTGCCGAACCTGACGTTCGGCCTGCCGGTCATGAAGGCGGTGCAGGCGGTCAGCCCCGTCCCGCTCGACTGCCACCTGATGATCGAGAACCCGGAGCGCTGGGCGCCCGGCTACGCCGAGGCGGGCGCGCGCAACGTCACCGTGCACGCCGAGGCCTGCGACGACCCCCGTGCCGTCGCCCGCGACCTGCGCGCGGCGGGTGCCCTGGCGGGGCTCGCGCTCAAGCCGGGGACGCCGCTCGAGGACTACCTCGACGTGCTGCCGGACTTCGACACCCTGCTGGTCATGACCGTCGAGCCCGGCTTCGGCGGCCAGGAGTTCATCGCCGAGGTGCTGCCGAAGGTCCGGAGGGCGCGCGAGCTGGTGGACACCGGCCATCTCAGGCTGTTCGTCGAGGTCGACGGCGGCATCAACGCGGACACGATCGAGCGGGCCGCCGGGGCCGGTGCCGACGTCTTCGTGGCCGGCTCGGCCGTGTTCGGCGCCGACGACCCGGCGAAGGCGATCGCCGCGCTGCGGTCCCGCGCCGCTGCGGCGACGGCGGGATGAGCATCTCCGACGCCGAGCGCCGGGCCATGGCGCGCGCTCGCGACCTGGCGACCGCCGTCCTCGGCACGACCAGCCCCAACCCGCCCGTGGGCGCGGTCGTGCTCGATGCCGACGGCACACCGGTGGGGGAGGGCGCCACGGCTCCGCCGGGCGGCCCGCACGCCGAGGTGACGGCGCTCGCCCAGGCCGGCGACCGGGCCCGGGGCGGCACGGCCGTGGTCACTCTCGAGCCGTGCGCGCACACCGGCCGCACCGGGCCCTGCGCGGACGCGCTGCTCGCCGCGGGGGTCGCGCGCGTCGTCGTCGCCGTCCCCGAGCCGACGGAGCTCGCCGTCGGGGGAGCCGACCGGCTCCGGGCCGCCGGTGTCGACGTCGAGCTCGGGGTGGAGCAGGCCGAGGCGGAGGCCGGCGCGCTGGCGGGGTGGCTCACCGGGGTTCGCGAGCACCGGCCGTTCGTCGTGTGGAAGGTGGCCGCCACGCTCGACGGGCGGGTGGCCGCCGCCGACGGCAGCAGCCGCTGGATCACCGGCGAGGCGGCGCGGGCCGTCGTCCACCGGCTCCGGGCCACCTGTGACGCAGTCGTCGTCGGCTCCGGCACCGCGCTGACCGACGACCCGCAGCTCACCGTCCGGGACGCCGACGGCCGGCCGGCGGCACGGCAGCCGCTCCGCGTCGTGGTCGACCGCCAGGGCCGGCTGCCGGCGACCGCCCGGGTCCTGGACGACGCCGCTCCCACGCTCGTCAGCCGCGCGTCGGACCCGGCTGCACTGCTCGCCGAGCTCTTCGACCGCGACGTCCGGCGGGTGCTGCTCGAGGGCGGTCCGACCCTGGCTGCGGCCTTCCTCCGCGCGTGCCTCGTCGACGAGGCGGTGGTGCACCTGGCGCCGACGTTCCTGGGGGCCGGTCCCTCCCTGGTGGGGGACCTGGGAATCAGGACGATGGCCGGGGCGCTGTCGATGACGATCATCGACGTCATCCCTCTGGGCGGGGACGTGCAGCTCCGCCTGCGCCCCACCCGGCACACTGGGGGACGACAGCACGCTGAGGGAGGGAGTTGAGGTGTTCACCGGGATCGTCGAAGAGGTGGGCACCGTCGAGGTCCGGGAGGACCACGTCGACTCCGCGGTGCTGCGGATCCGGGCCGAGCGGGTCCTGGAGGGCGTGGCCCTCGGTGACTCCATCGCCGTCAACGGCGTCTGCCTGACCGTCACCGGCGTGCAGCCCGACGGCGCCGGAGGCGTCTGGAGCACCGACGTCATGGCCGAGACCCTGAGCCGCAGCAGCCTGGGCGGCGCCGTCGCCGGGCAGCCGGTGAACCTCGAGCGGGCGGTCACACCGCAGACGCGGTTGGGCGGCCACATGATGCAGGGCCACGTCGACGGCGTCGGGCACGTCGTCACCCGCAAGCCCGGTGACATGTGGGAGGTCGTGCGCATCGCGATCCCGTCCGACCTGGCGCGCTACGTGGTGGAGAAGGGCTCGATCGCCGTCGACGGCGTCTCGCTCACCGTCAGCGCGGTCAGCCCCCTTCCCGAGCCCGACGGCCACCCCGACGCCGACGCCTGGTTCGAGGTCAGCCTCATCCCGACCACCCTCCGCGAGACCACGCTCGGTGTGCGCGCCCCGGGGGAGCCCGTCAACCTGGAGGTCGACGTGATCGCCAAGTACGTGGAACGTCTGCTGGGAGGTCGGCGGTGACCGAGAGCCCGTTGGCCCGGCTGGACTCCATCGAGACCGCCATCGCCGCGATCAAGGACGGCCGGCCGGTCGTCGTGATCGACGACGAGGACCGCGAGAACGAGGGCGACCTCATCTTCGCCTCCGAGCTGGCCACGCCCGATCTCGTGGCCTTCATGGTCCGCTACACGTCGGGGTACATCTGCGTGGCGGTGACCGAGGCCGACGCCGAGCGCCTCGACCTGCCCCCGATGTTCCGGGTGAACCAGGACCGCCTCGGGACGGCGTACACCGTCACCGTCGACGCCCGCGAGGGCGTCACCACCGGCATCTCCGCCTTCGATCGCGCGACGACGATCCGCACGCTGGCGGCCGCCGAGACCACCTCGGCCGACCTCGCGCGGCCGGGTCACATCGTGCCGCTGCGGGCCAAGGACGGCGGCGTGCTGCGCCGGCCCGGCCACACCGAGGCCGCCGTGGACCTGGCCGTGCTCGCCGGGCTGCGCCCGTCCGGGACGCTGTGCGAGATCGTCAGCGAGAAGGACCCCACCGGCATGGCGCGCGGCGAGGAGCTGCGGGTCTTCGCCGACGAGCACGACCTCGTGATGATCTCCATCGCCGACCTGATCGCCTACCGCAAGCGCTTCGACAAGCTGGTCGAGCGCGAGGCGGAGGCCACCGTCCCGCTGGCCGCCGGGACGTTCACGGCCGTCGGCTACCGCAGCTCCTACGACAACCGGGAGCACGTCGCCTTCGTCTACGGCGACATCGGGGACGGCGAGGACGTGCTGGTGCGCGTCCACTCCGAATGCCTCACCGGCGACGTCTTCGGCTCGCTGCGCTGCGACTGCGGCCCCCAGTTGCAGGCCGCGCTCGCCGCCGTGGCGCAGGAGGGGCGCGGCGTCGTCCTCTACATCCGCGGTCACGAGGGCCGGGGGATCGGCCTGCTGCACAAGCTGCAGGCCTACCAGCTGCAGGATCTCGGCGTGGACACCGTGGACGCCAACCTCGACCTCGGCCTGCCCGCCGACGCCCGCGACTACGGCACCGGGGCGCAGATCCTCGTCGACCTCGGCATCCACACGATGCGGCTGCTGACCAACAACCCGGCCAAACGCGCCGGGCTGGAGGGCTACGGCCTGCGGGTGACCGGCCGGGTGCCCCTGCCCAGCCACGTCACCGAGCAGAACCTCGGCTACCTGCGCACCAAGCGCGACCGGATGGGCCACCTGCTCGACATCATCGAGCCGGAGACCGAGGCCGGACCGGCCGACGACGCGTCGCTGCCGGCGCACGCCGACCCCATCCCGCCCCACGTGCCGCTGCGCGTCGACGAGCAGCCGTCGTGAGTGGAACGGGCGCACCCGTCGTCGAGCCGGTCGACGCCGCGGGCCTGACGCTGGGCATCGTCGCGACCACCTGGCACCCCGATATCACCGACCAGCTGCTGGCCCGGGCGGTCGAGGCGGCGAAGGCCAGTGGCATCCCCGACGCCACCGTGGTGCGCGCCCCGGGGGCCGTCGAGCTGCCGGTCGTCGCACAGGCGCTGGCCGAGCGGCACGACGCCGTCGTCGCCCTCGGCGTGGTGATCCGCGGCGGCACCCCGCATTTCGAGTACGTCTGCGACGCGGTCACCGCCGGCCTCACGCGCGTCGCCCTCGACGCCGGCAGGCCGGTCGGCAACGGCGTCCTGACCTGCGACACCGAGGAGCAGGCCCGCGACCGGGCGGGACTGCCCGGCTCGGCCGAGGACAAGGGCTGGGAGGCGGCGATCGCCGCGCTGGCCACGGCCCTCACACTTCGCGACGTGCGATCCCCGCAGCGCAAGACCGGCTTCACCCCGGGCGGCTACGCGTGAAGACCTTCGACGAGCTGTTCGCCGAGCTGTCGGCGAAGGTGGCCGCCGCCGACCCCGCCTCGGGGACGGTCCAGGCCGTCCGCGACGGCGTGCACGCGGCCGGCAAGAAGGTGGTGGAGGAGGCCTCGGAGTCCTGGATGGCAGCCGAGCACGAGACCAACGAGCGGACGGCGGAGGAGATCAGCCAGCTCCTCTATCGGGTGCAGGTGCTCATGCTGACCCGGGGCCTGACCTTGGACGACGTCTACGCTCACCTCTGATCTCGACCGTCTGCTGAAGGGTTCTCCGCTCGTGCTGCGCATCGCCGTCCCCAACAAGGGCGTCCTGAGCGAACCCGCGGCGGAGATGCTGGCCGAGAGCGGCTACCGCCAGCGGCGCAGCACGAAGGACCTCGCCGTCTACGACCCGGACAACGACACCGAGTTCTTCTACCTGCGTCCCCGCGACATCGCCGTCTACGTCGCGGCCGGAACCCTCGACGTCGGGATCACCGGCCGGGACATGCTGCTGGAGACCGCCCCCGGCGCGGGCGAGGGCCACGCCGCGGTGGAGGTCATGCCGCTCGGCTTCGGCCGGTCGTCCTTCCGCTTCGCCAGCCCGCTGGGGTCCGGCATCGAGCGGGTCGACCAGCTGGCCGGCAAGCGGATCGCCACCGCCTACCCGGTGCTGCTGCAGAACTACCTCGGGGACTCCGGCATCAAGGCCGAGGTCGTCAAGCTCGACGGCGCCGTCGAGACCGCCTGCCGGCTGGGTGTCGCCGACGCGGTGTGCGACGTCGTGGAGACGGGGACCACGCTGCGCGCCGCCGGGCTGCACATCATCGGCGAGCCGGTGCTGACCAGCGAGGCGATCCTGGTGCGCCGGGCGGGCGCCGAGGAGATCCCCGCCGTCGCTCAGCTGCGGCGGCGGCTCCAGGGCGTGATGGTCGCCCGCCAGTACGTGCTGCTGGACTACGACTGCCCGAACGACCTGCTCGAGCAGGCCACGGCGGTGACGCCGGGTCTCGAGGGGCCGACCGTCAGCCCGTTGCAGACCCCCGGGTGGTCGGCGGTGCGGGCGATGGTGCGGCAGACCGACACCAACCGCGTGATGGACGAGCTGTGGGAGCTCGGCGCCCGGGCGATCCTGGTCACCAGCATCCACGCGTCCCGCATCTGAGTACCGTGCGCACGTCCCGCCGACCGTCGGCCACGATGCAGGGCCCCGCCGCGAGCGTGCGAGTGGTGGGGGGCATCGCGGTCCTTCTGCTGACCGCCGTGCTCGGCGCCTGCGCCGGCTCGTCCCCGGGGGCCGACGGTGCGGGCGGCGACGGGAGTGGCACCTCGGACCCCGCGGCGGGCGGCGGCACCTCGCAGGCGGAGAACGACCTGGTCGTCGAGTACGACGCAGGAGACGGCTCATCGCTGGAGAGCTGGTCGTTGACCTGCGCCGGAACGGTGAGCGGCAGTCATCCGGACGCCGAGGCGGCCTGTGCCCACCTCGCCGGCCTGGACGACCCGTTCGCGTCGCTCCCGGCCGACGTGGTGTGCACCGAGCAGTACGGCGGACCGCAGTCCGCGCACGTGGCCGGGCTGTGGGGCGGCGATCCGGTGGACGTCGAGCTGTCCCGCGTCGACGGGTGCCGCATCTCCCAGTGGGACGCGCTCGGCCCGCTCCTGCCGCCGGCCTGACCCGGACGCGACGGAGCCCCCGGCCGCCATCGGCGGACAGGGGCTCGGTCGCGTGAGTTCAGCGCGGGCGCGTGGTGCGGTCGACCAGGTCGATCGCGGTGCACAGGCCCAGGGCCATCGCCCGGCCGCTGGTGGCGCCGGTGGCGAGCAGCCCGGCCACCGCCGGGCCGAGGGGACGCTCGCCGACCAGGCCGTGCAGCACCGCCGCGTACTCGGCACTGACCCGGCCGCACGCCGCGTGCCGCAGCAGCGCCCGGGACAGCTCGGTGGTGCGACCGGCGGCCAGCGAGTAGACGCCGGCCGCGAAACGCTCCGCCGAGGGGTGACCCAGCAGGACGAGCCCGGCGATGGTGCCGGCCATGACGTCGTCACCGGCGGGGGTGAGACCGGGGCCGAGGCCGACGAGCCGGGTGGCGGTCCGCAGGGCGGCGTCGAGGTCGGCGCGGCGCACGGCACCCCGGAGGGCGGCGAGCGGACCACCGGGACCGGTGGGCAGCCCGGGGAGCGTGAAGGCGCTGTGCGGCATGCCCTCGCCGTACAGGGTGTTCCGCAGCTGGCGGACGCCCTCGGGCAGCAGCGCCGGCCGGAGGCTGGGCAGCTTCGGCCGCGGGTTCCACCAGGCTGCTGCGCTCACGGCCAGGTCGCCGACGACGATCCGGCCGCCCCCGACCTCGGCCGGCGCCCCGGCGGGCAGGGCGACCAGGGGCCGCCCGTTGCTGGGCCGGAAGAGCACGCACCCCAGGGGCAGCCGTGCGGCATCGCTGGTGAGCACGCCGACGACGTCGCCGCCGCGTTCGTTGGGGACGTGGAGGTAGACGGCCGCGGGCACGCTCATGAGCACGCGCGCCGGGCGCACGGGGCCGCGGAGGAGTTCCGCCACACCGGTGCTCGCCGACGCCGGCACGGCCGTGGCCGCCCGTGCCGGTCGTGCGGTCCGGGCCGTCGCCTGGGCGGACGCGCGGGGGAGGGGGATCGTCGGGAGGCCTGCCCGTGCGGCTCGACCGCGCGCCTGGAGCGCGTCGGTGGCCGTCCGGGGGCTGGGGACGGGGGTCTGGTCGATGGTGCGCATGGCGGCCTTTCGCCGGAGGTCCGACGGGGGGCGCCGCACCCCCCGTTCGAGCCCGCTCCAGTCCGTCTGCCGAGGAGGGCGGTGGTCGTCTGGATCCGACGACGGCCTACCATCCGAGCGGGCGGGTTGGACCGGGTCTCGAACCTATGCGGCGCGTCGCACGCCGTCTTATGGCGGAAGTCGCCAAGAATGGGTCGGCGCGTCCGGGGACTCCTGACAGGATCCCGTGTTGTGGCAACCTGGACGACGACTTAGAGGGGGATACGTCGTGACCCAGGGTGATGCCTCGCTGGTGGCCCCAACTCACCGTAACGGATCTCTTCCGTTCCGTCGGAACTGGGCTGTCGCCGAGTCGCCCGCCGAACTGCCCCGGGACGACCGGACCAGCTGGCAGGAACGCATGGGCCTGACGGTCGAGGAGGCGCTCCAGCTGCCCGGGCTCACCGGCACCTCGGTGGCGGCCGGCAGCGCGGGTCTCGGCCGCGTCGTCCGCCACATGGTGGTCGACGACCCCGCGGACCCGCTCGCGGCCGCCGGCCCCGACGTCCTCGTCGTCCTCGGGGCCCGGCTGCCGCCGGCCGATCCGGCCAACTGCCGGGCCCTGGTCGAGCGGCTGGACTCGATGGGCACGGCCGCGCTGGCCTACCGCCGGTCGGAGGGGCCGGCGCCCGTGCCGGGCGAGGTGCTCGCCGAGGCCGACCGGCGCGGTCTCCCGGTCCTCGCGCTCCCGGCCGGCGTCCGGCTGGACGAGATCGTCTCCGCCGTCCTCGGCGCCGTCGTGAGCAAGCAGAGCCAGGCCCTGGCCCTGACCTCCCGCATGGACGACGAGTTCATGGAGGTGGCGCTCACCGGTGGCGGCCTCGCGCAGGTCGCCCAGCGGCTGGCGGTGATGCTCGAGGGCACCGCCGTCCTCGGGCTCGGGCCCGACCGCGAGGTCGTCACCAGCGCCGGCCCGGCCGACGACGTCGCCGAGATCAGCGACTGGCTGTGGCTGCTGGACGCGGCGGCCGACGACGCCCTGGCCGAGCTGACGCCGTCCCGCCGGCTCTCCGGTGTCCGGGCCGACCAGACGGTGGTGACGCCGGCCGACGTCCTGGCCGACGCCGACCTCTCGCCGGCCGACGGCATCCTGCTCGTCCCCGGGCACCACGAGCTGCCCGGCGGGGTGGGGGAGTACGCGGTCGCGCCGATCATGGCCGGCGACCAGCGGCACGGCTGGCTGGTCGCCGTGCACCGGACCGGGGTCATGATGCTGGGCGCCGGCGGTGTGCTGGAGCGGGCCGCGGTCATCGCCGCCCTCTCGGTCATCCGGCTGCAGGCGGTGCACTCCGTCGAGCTGCGCTTCCAGGGAGACCTGGTGCGGCGGCTGGTCGGCGGCTCGGTCGGCCACACCGAGCGGACGCTGGCCTACACGCGGTCCTTCGGCTGGCGGCTCGACGGCCCGGTCGCCGTCCTCGTCACGGCCACCGAGACCGTGGCCGACGCGCAGGCCGACCCCACCAAGGCCCTCGACGTCCTGGACCGGCTGGCCGACGGCTGGCGGGCGGCGCTCGAGCCGGAGGTCGCCGGGGCGGCTGTCGCGGGCCTGGCCACCGAGATCGTCACGCTCCTCCCGCTCGACGGCCGCACAATGGAGGAGCTGTCCGGGCTCGTGGCGGCGGTGACCGGCCGGGTGAACGGGCGCCTGCGGCGGGTCGGACGGCTGCTGGGCACCGGCATCGGCCGGCCGGCGGACTCGCTGTCGGCGCTGCAGGAGGCGCACCGGCAGGCGCAGCGCGCCCTCGGGGTCGGGCAGGAGATCCACGGCGCCGCGTCGGTCACCCACTTCGACCAGCTGGGGGTCTTCCGGCTGCTGTCCCTCATCCCGGACAGCACCGAGCTGCGCACCTACGTCGACGAGGTGCTCGGCCCGCTCGCCGACGCCGCCGACCCCGACTCCGCGGACCTCCGCGACACGCTCCGGGTGCTCCTGGAGACCAACCTCAACGTCGCCGAGTCCGCGCGCCGCCTGCACTTCCACTACAACACCATGCGGTACCGGATCGGCAAGCTCGAGCGGCTGCTCGGCCCGTTCACGACCGACCCGACACTGCGGCTGAACCTGCTGCTGGCGCTGCACGCCGCCCGCATGCGGGGGCTCGACCAGCCGCACCGGCCGCCGGTCGAGGCCGGGCTGGCCCTCCCTCAGGACGACGGGCTGGACGCGCTCCTCTGAGCGCCGTCCGAACCGGGAGGACCCGCAGGCCGTGCTAGGTGGCGTGGACGCGCTCGTCACGCGCATGGAGGGCCTGCTGGAGCACATGGAGTCCTGCCGCGACCCGGCGCGGTTCTTCCTCGGCACGTACCTGCGGACGACCCGCGCGGTGCGCACGGCCCTGCTGGACGGGCTCTTCGAGGACCGCGAGTGGGTCGGCGACTGGATCGTCGACTTCGCCGGCCGCTACCTCGGGGCCCTCGAGGCCTACGGCGTCGAGCCCACCTCGGCTCCGCGGCCGTGGCAGCGGGCGTTCGGGGCCGACCCGGGGATGCGTCCGGAGGGGCACGTGCTGCTGGGCATGAACGCCCACATCAACTTCGACCTGCCGCTCTCGCTGATCGCGATGATCCCGCCCGCGGACTTCACCGATCCCGGCCGGCTGGCGCTCCGGCACCGCGACCACGAGCGGATCGACGGCATCCTCGCGTCCCGGATCGCCGCGGAGGACATCGCCCTGGCCCTGGCCGGGGGTCGCCGGACGCCGCTCGACCGCGCGCTCACGCCGCTCAACCACCGGGCGAGCCGGCTCTTCCTGCGCGAGTCGCGGCGCAAGGTGTGGGCCAACACCGAGGCGCTGCACCGGGCCCGGCTGCGGGGTGCGGGCGACTTCGCCGTGGGCCGTGCGGACCTCGAGGCGGCCAGCGCCGACCGGGTCGCCGACCTGCTCCGCCCGGGGCCGGTGCTGCTCCGCCTCGCCGTGCACGGCTTCGGGGTCACGCTCCCGGCGACCTGATCGGCCCGCTCCCGTGCCGCGCTGCGGTCAGTGGCTCTCGGACCGGGCCTTCTTGCGCCGGTGGACCGTGAGGTCCATGACGACGACGATCAACGCGCCGACGACGAGCCCGAGGAGCGCGCTGCCGAGAGTGTTGACCAGCCAGCCCACGACCCCGCCGAGGGCTCCGGTGGCGTCGTGCGCCGCCTCCTTGAGGTGGTGCACGGTCTCGTACAGGAAGTGCAGGCCCAGTTCGTCGGTGCCGACCAGCAGGATGTGACCACCGACCCACAGCATCGCGACGGTGCCGATCACGGTGAGGGCACTGAGCAACCGCGGCATGGCCTTCACCAGCCCGTGGCCGAACCGGGCGACGCCCTTGCCCGAGCGCTGGGACAGGGACAGCCCGACGTCGTCCATCTTCACGATGAGGCCGACGACGCCGTACACCAGCACCGTGATGCCGACCGCGACGACCGCCAGGATCACGGCCCGGGACACGAACGCCTCGGAGGCGACCTCGTTGAGCGAGATGACCATGATCTCGGCGGACAGGATGAAGTCGGTGCGGACCGCCCCGGACACGATGGTCTTCTCGTCCGGCACGGCCTCGACCGCGGCGTGGGCGTCGTCGTGCCCGGTCATCCGGTGCCAGATCTTCTCCGCGCCCTCGTAGCAGAGGTAGGCGCCGCCGATCATGAGGATCGGGGTCAGGAGGAAGGGCAGGAACTGACTCAGCAGCAGGATCGCGGGCAGGATGATGAGCAGCTTGTTCCGCAGTGATCCCATCGCGATCTTGCGGATGATCGGCAGCTCGCGCTCCGCGGCCAGGCCGTGCACGTACTGCGGCGTGACGGCCGTGTCGTCGACGACGACGCCGGCCGCCTTCACGCTGGCTCGGCCGGCTGCGGCCCCGATGTCGTCGACCGACGCTGCGGCGGCGCGTGCCAGCACCGCCACGTCGTCGAACAGGGCTACGAGTCCACCCGCCACGGGAAGTCCTTCCGATCGGTCAGCACGACGTTCCTCGGCGGCGGTACCCGCTCGGGCCGCGTGGATGCGCGGAGCCGCCCGTCTGGTACGAGAGTCTGCTTGAGTCCGGTCGTGAGCAGCGCACTGACTCCCGGAGGACAGCTCCTCGTCACCGACGCCCGCCTGCGCAGCGGCGCCGTCGTCGACGTGCACTGCGACGGCGGCGTCGTCACGGCGCTGGCGTCGTCCGGGCAGCTGACGCGGGCGCCCGGCGCCCAGGTCGTGCCTGCCGACGGCGGACTGGTCACCGAGCCCTTCGTCGACGCGCACCTGCACCTCGACAAGGTCCACACCCTCCCGCTGATCGGCGACGCCGCGCTGGAGGCCTACACGGCCGACGGCATGGCGGACTCCGCCCGGGGCATCGACCTGGCCCGGGCGGTCAAGCAGCACTACCGCGTCGAGACGCTCCTGCCCGCGATCCGCTCCGTGCTCGCCGACGGGCAGCGCTTCGGCGTCCTGCACGTCCAGGCCTTCGCCGACGTCGACACGGCGGCCGGCCTGGTGGGGGTGCAGGCCGTGATGGCGGCGCGGGAGGAGTTCCGCGGGCGGGTCGACGTCTCGGTGGTCGCCTTCCCCCAGGACGGCGTCCTGCGGGACCCGGGCACGGCGGACCTGGTCGAG
>NZ_SPQM01000180.1 GCF_004570345.1 Blastococcus sp. CT_GayMR20
CGACCGGCGAGAAGATGATCAGCCCCACGCACGCGATGAGCCCGCCGTAGATCGACCACAGCGCGCCCTGGGTGGTGAAGTTCTTCCAGAACAGCGTGTAGAGGATCGTCGGCAGGTTCGCCGAGGCCGCGACGGCGAACGCCAGCGCCACCAGGAAGGCGATGTTCAGGCCCGCCTGCAGCGCCAGGATGCCCAGCCCGATGGAGATGGCGCCGATGACGACGGCGGTGATGCGGGCGACCCGCACCTCACCGTTCGGCGGCACGTTCCCCCGCTTGATGACCGACGCGTAGACGTCGTGCGCGAACGACGCCGAGGCGGTGATCGTCAGGCCGGCCACGACGGCGAGGATCGTCGCGAACGCGACCCCGGCGATGATGCCGAGCAGCGCCGTCCCGCCGAGCTCGAAGGCGAGCAGCGGCGCCGCGGCATTGACCGCGCCCGGTGCCGCCAGGATCTCGTCCGCGCCGACGAGCGCGCCCGCGCCGTAGCCGATGATCAGGCTGAACAGGTAGAAGATGCCGATCAGCCAGATCGCCCAGACGACCGAACGACGGGCGTCCTTCGCCGTCGGCACGGTGTAGAAGCGCATGAGGACGTGCGGCAGGCCCGCCGTCCCGAGCACGAGGGCCAGGCCCAGGGACACGAAGTCCAGCTTCGACGTGCCCGTCGCGCCGTACTGGGCCCCGGGGGACAGGACGTCGCGCGGCGTGGCCGCACCGCCCGCCACCTCGGACGCGTCGCCGAGCAGCGAGGACAGGTTGAAGCCGTACTTGCCCAGCACCCAGACGGTCATCACGAACGCGCCGATGATCAGCAGTGACGCCTTGATGATCTGGACGTACGTGGTGCCACGCATGCCGCCGACGAGCACGTAGAAGATCATCAGCGCGCCGACGATCGTGACGACGACGGCCTGCGCCGCCTCCCCGGTCACGCCGAGCAGCAGGGTGACGAGCCCGCCCGCGCCGGCCATCTGCGCCAGCAGGTAGAACAGCGACACGGTGAGGGTGGAGATCGCGGCGGCCATGCGGACCGGCCGCTGCCGCATCCGGAAGGCCAGGACGTCGGCCATCGTGAACCGGGCCGTGTTGCGCATCAGCTCCGCGACGAGCAGCAGCGCCACCAGCCAGGCCACGAGGAAACCGATGGAGTACAGGAAGCCGTCGTAGCCGTAGACCGCGATCGCCCCGGCGATGCCCAGGAACGACGCGGCCGAGAGGTAGTCCCCGGCGATCGCGAGGCCGTTCTGGGTGCCGCTGATGTTGCGGCCGGCGGCGTAGTAGTCCGCGGCGCTCTTGTTGTTGCGGCTCGCACGGAACGTGATGAACAGCGTGACCAGCACGAAGGCGCCGAAGATGGCGATGTTGACGGCCGGCTCGCCGATCGTGCCGCTGTCGGCGGCGAGGAGGTCAGACACGGGTGGCCCCCTGGCTGTCGGCGGTGCCGGAACCGGCCCGGTAGTCGTGGTGCTCGAGGCGCTCCCGCATCTCGTCGGCGATCGGGTCGGTCCGCTTGTTCGCGTGCGCCACGTAGAGGTGCGTGATGACGAAGGTGGAGACGAACTGGCCCAGGCCCAGCAGGATGCCGAGGTTCACGTTGCCGAAGACCTCGGTCGACATGAAGTCGGGCGCGTAGGTCGAGAGCAGGACGTAGAGCAGGTACCAGGCGAAGAACGCGAACGTCATCGGGAACGCGAACGCGCGGAACCGCCTCTTGAGGTCCACGAACTCGGGGGAGTTCTGGGCAGCCAGATACTCCTCGGGGGTCAACAACCGGCGTTCGTTGGGTTCGCTCACCGAGCACTCTCCGTTGGGTGACGTGTGCGGACGATGCGGGATCGTTTGTGGCCGCCGTCACTGTAGGGGCTACCAGCTGGTACTCCAGGTCACAACTGGAGATCCGTGACGCGAAATCCGGGTGTTAGTTTGCGGCCATGTCCGGCCGTCGGGGCAGCCCCGTGCCGCGCGACGGGCTGCCGCGGCGCCGGACCCCCGGCGCCCTGGTGTCCGGCACGTCCGGACGGGTGGCGCTCCTCGTCGTCCTGCTGGCGGCGGTCTTCGCCGCCATCCGCCTGGTGAACCAGCCGAGCCTGGCCATCTCGGTCTACGCGCTCATCCCGATCCTGCTCAGCGTCTTCTGGTTCGAGCTGACCGGGGGGCTGGCGACCGCCACCACCGCGTCGCTGTTGTTCGTCGCCGACGAGGTCGCCTCGCCCTCGCCCGAGCTGGCCGACGGCACCCTCTGGATCGCCCTGCTGAACCGGGCCATCGTGTTCTTCGGCGCGGCCCTGCTGCTCACCTTCCTGGTGCGGCGCGAGCGGGCGCTGACCGTCCGCGTCCAGGCGCAGCAGGACACGCTCGCCGAGCTCGAGTCCCTGCGTGCGGCACTCACACCGACGGCGGTGCCGGTCCGCCCGAACCTGCAGTTCGCGACCGCCTTCACCCCCGCCGACGGGCTGGTGGCCGGCGATTTCTACCTCGTCGTCCCCGGGTCGGGCGGGAGCACCACGGTGGTCGTCGGCGACGTCGTCGGGCACGGGCTCGAAGCGGCCCGCTGCGCGGCCTTCGTCCGCTCCGCGCTGGCCACCTTCGCCCGCTTCACCGACGATCCGGTGCAGCTGCTGCAGCTCGCGAACGCCGCGCTGGTGGAGCAGGCCGAGGACGGCGCCCGGTTCGTGACCGCCGTCTGCCTGGTGATCTGCCCCCCGCCCGGCCGGGAGATCCTGTGGGCCGCCGCCGGCCACGACGCCCCCTGGCGGCTGGACAGCGGCGAGCCCCTGCAGGGCGGCCGCGTGGGGTCACCGTTGGGCGTCGGGACGGCGCTGCGCGCCGCCGGCGTCGGGCGCGGCACCCTGCCCCCGGGCGACGGCATCCTGCTGTTCACCGACGGCCTGACCGAGGGCCGCAGCGTCCGGCGGAGGCCGGGGGTCACCCGCGAGCTCTTCGGTGAGGAGCGCGCCCGCCGGATCCTGCACGAGCACCGCGGAGCTCCCCCGGCCGAGGTGCTCGACGCGCTGGTCGCCGCGGTCACCGAGTTCGCCGACGGCCCGCTGGCCGACGACCTCTGCCTCGTCGCCGGGCGGAGCCGGGCCCCGGCTGACCGGCGGGCGTTGCACAACCTTCCGACCGTCGTAACGAGTCCACAACCACACCCCGGTGCAATGGGCCCATGGCCGCGATCCCGACCGCCCCGACCGGCTGGTTCCCGGTCGCCCGCGCCGCCGACATCGGCACGACTCCCGTGCCCGTCAGCGCCGGCGAGTCCGCCTATGTCGTCGTGCGGCTGCGCCCGGGCGGCGAGGTCAGCGCCTTCCCGGCCCGTTGTCCGCACCGGCTGGTGCCCCTGGCGGCCGGCACGGTGAGCGGAGGGCGGCTGCAGTGCCCGGCGCACGGCTGGCGGTTCGACGGCGACGGCCGCTGCGTCGACGTGCCCTCCCTGGGGACGACGGGGACACCGCCGCCGCGGGCCGACCTCGCGCTGCCCTGGGCGGTCGAGGAGCGCCACGGCTGGGTCTGGCTGGCTCCCGAACGGACGACGGCGACGCTCCCACCCCGGCCGGCGACGCCCCCGGCCCCGGCGGCCGCCCCGGTCCCGCCGCAGCCGGCCGGCCCGGTCTTCCACAACCTGGAGCCGTCGCTGGCGCACGCCTGGCACCCGGTCGCGCTCTCCCGCGAGCTGCGGCGGGGCGGCTGGCTGCAGGTCCGGCTGCTCGGGCGCAACTGGATGCTCCGCCGGGACGGCGAGGAGGTCAGCGCCGAGCCCCCGGCCTACGGCGTCCGCGAGCGGCTCGGCGTCATCTGGCTGGCGCCGGACGAGCCCGCCGACACCGACCTGGAGGTACCGGAGGCGGCGGACCGCCGCTTCGTCCCGGGCTGGCTGCCTCCCCTGCGCTCCCCCGGACCGGCCGGGCCGCTGGCCGACACGTTCCTCGACGCCACCCACGGCCCGTTCGTGCACGCGACCACGATCGGCGCGGCCGACGTCGGCGAGGTGGCGCCCGGCGAGATCACGCTCGAGCGCGGCGGCTTCACGAGCGTGCAGGAGCAGTGGTGCGACAACCCGCTGGACCCGGAGGTCGCGACCGGCGGCCGCTCGCTCCGCCAGCGGCGGCGCACGACCTACATCTACCGGGCGCCGTTCCAGCTCCGGTTGCGCCAGGAGTTCCTCGACTCCGGGGCGACGACGACGATCGTGTACCTCCTGCAGCCGGAGGACCTGGACTCGACGCGGCTCTACGTCTGCGTGCTGCTGTCCTCGGGAGGAGGCCAGCCACTGCCCCTGCCGGCGGCGGTCACCGCGCAGGTGGTGCTGCAGCACCAGATCCTGGCGGAGGACGTCCGGTCGCAGGAGACGCTCGCGGTGCGCGGGCTGCCCCTCGACCGGCGCGACGAGGTGCACGTGCCCGCCGACGGCCGGGGCGTGGCGCTCCGGCAGGCGCTGTGCGACTTCATGGCGGTCGGCCGGCGCCAGCTCGCCGCCTAGTCCGGCCGGAGCTCGGCCCCGCACTCAGGGCACCGGGTCGGCGGGTCCTCGTCGGCCAGCCGACCGCAGTCCGGGCAGACCCGGCGCAGCCAGCAGGCCGGATCGCCACCCTCCTCGACCGGTTCCGGCGTCGGCCGGCTGTCGCTCATGGCCCCGTCCTACCCGTCTCGTGCCGGAGGTCCCGGACCGGGCGGACGGCGAGCACCGCGACCGCGACCAGCGCGTAGAGCAGGCCGCCGATCACGGCCACTCGCGCGTCCCCGAACGCCGCCGCCACCGGGATCACCGCCAGCTGACCCATCGGGACGGTGACGAACGCTCCCAGCGTGTCGATCGACGCGACCCGGGCCAGCGACTCGTTCGGGACGTGTTCGTGCAGCGACGTCTCGTAGGCGACGCCGTAGACGCCCGTGCCTGCGCCGGAGAGGAAGGCGCCGACGACGAGGACGGCGACGGGCACGTCCAGGCCGAGCAGGACCAGCGGGACCGCGCCCAGGACGAGCAGCACGTGCCCGGTGCGCAGCAGGTGCACGAAGGTGACCCGGTACATCACCACCGAGCTCACCAGGAGACCGGCTGCGCTCGCACTGAGCACCAACCCCCACGCCGCGGCCCCGAAGGAGTCCTCCGCGATGACCGGCCCCAGCACCCCCCAGATGCCGGCCTGGAGGAAGTTGATCACCGCGAGTGCGACGGATCCGGTCCAGACCCACGTCAGCGAGCGGAAGGTCCCCCACCCCTCGCGCAGGTCGCGGAGCAGCGTCGCCCCGGCGGCGCGGACGGGTGGGGGAAGCCGCAGCCGGCTCATGAACGCCGCGGCCAGGAAGTAGGCGACGGCGTCCGCCGCGACGGCCCAGCCGCCGCCTGCCCCGGCGACGAGGAGGCCCGCGACCGCGGGACCGGCGACCTTCGCGGCGTTGCGGGTGCCGCTGAGCAGCGAGTTGGCGCGCTGGATCGACGGACGCGCCACGAGTTCGGGCACGATCCCGATCAGCGCCGGGCCGCTCATCGCCTGCAGCGTGCCGTTCAACGCCGCGACGACCGCGACGGGCAGGAGCGAGTAGTTGCCGGTCAGCAGCAGCGTCGCGGTGCACGCCTGGGCGACCCCGGAGCCCAGGTGCGAGACCACGAGGACGGCGCTGCGCGAGAACCGGTCGGCGACCGCCCCGCCGAACAGCTGGAACAGCGCCAGCGGGACCGTGTACGAGGCGACCACGATGCCCAGGTCACCGGCGGAGCCCGAGGCCTCGAGGATCGCGAAGGTCAGCGCGACCCACACCATCGAGCTGCCCAGCAGCGACACCAGCCGCCCCGCGAAGAACCACCGGAACTGCGGGTCGGCCAGCGGGTGCGCCGCGGCGACGGGCTCGGCTCCGGTGGTCACGACCGCCGATTCTGCCGCCCCTGTGCCACCGTCCGGCACACGCTCGCAGGTGTGACATCGATCCGGAACACCCCGGTTGCACAGCTTCGGCTGGGACACTGGCTCCCGTGTCGTCCCTGATCCGTCGCGGCGCGCTGGTCGCCGCCCTCGCCGGCCCGGCCGGGTTCGTCGCCCGCGCTGCCTGGGGGCTGCCCCGCGCGCTCGGTGCCCACCGGCGCCGGCTGCGCCCCGTCGTCGCCGGCTCGCCGCACTTCTCCGACGGCAAGTTCCACAACACGCTCGAGACCCCCGCGCTGGCCCCGGCGAACACCCGTGACGGGCTGCTGCGGCAGTGGCACGAGGAGCGGCACGTCGGCCTGCCGGGCGCACCGATCCCCCTCGCGCACGCGGAGATCCCGGCCGAGGCGGCCGAGCTCGCCGTCACCTGGTTCGGCCACGCCAGCGCCCTGCTCGAGGTGGACGGCCGCCGGGTGCTCGTCGACCCGGTGTGGGGATTCCGGGTGTCGCCGTCTCCGGTGTTCGGGCCGACGCGCCTGCACGAGCCGCCGGTCCCGCTCGAGGAGCTGCCACCGGTCGACGCCGTCCTCATCTCGCACGACCACTACGACCACCTCGACCTGCCGACCGTCGAAGGGCTGCTCGAGACCCAGTCGGCGCCGTTCGTCGTCCCGCTGGGCATCGGCGAGCACCTGCGCAAGTGGGGCGTGCCCGAGAAGCGCATCGTCGAGCTCGACTGGGAGGGCGAGCACACGATCGGCGACCTGACGCTCACCTGCACCGAGGCGCGGCACTTCTCCGGGCGGTACTTCCACCGCGACACCACGCTGTGGGCCTCGTGGGCGATCAGCGGCCCGCGGCACCGGGTGTTCTTCGGCGGCGACACCGGCTACACCCCCGCGTTCGCCGGCATCGGCGCCCGCCTGGGCCCGTTCGACCTCACGCTCCTGCCGATCGGCGCCTACAACGACGCGTGGCACGCGATCCACATGGACCCGGAGGAGGCGATGCGGGCGCACGGCGACCTCGGCGGCCGGGTGCTGCTGCCGATCCACTGGGCCACGTTCAACCTGGCCTTCCACCGCTGGGCCGAGCCGGTGCAGCGGCTGCTCGCCGCCGCCCAGCGCACCGGCGCGCAGGTCGTCGTCCCCCGGCCCGGTGAGCGGGTCGACGTGCTGGACCCGCCGGCGCTCGAGGACTGGTGGACGGCGGTCGGCTCGCTCCCCGAGGGCGAGCACGTGCACACGCAGGGCCCCGGCAGCGCGCTCCTGGTGCGGGCCGCGACGCGCCTCCTGCGGATCGGCAGCTGACCTCAGCGCAGGAGCTTCGACATCCGGCGGTCGGCCAGCGGCTTGCCACCCGTCTGGCAGGTGGGGCAGTACTGCAGCGACGTGTCAGCGAAGCTGACCTCGCGCACGGTGTCGCCGCAGACCGGGCACGGCAGCCCGGTGCGCGCGTGCACGGTCAGCCCCGAGCGCTTCTCCCCCTTGAGCGTCGCCGCCTTCTGGCCGACCTGCCGGTCGAGCGCGTCGGTCAGCGTCGCCCGGATCGCCTCGTAGAGACGGATCTGTTCGTCACCGGTGAGCTTGTCGGCCATCTTGAACGGCGACAGCTTGGCGGCATGCAGGATCTCGTCGGAGTAGGCGTTGCCGATGCCCGAGATCAGGGTCTGGTCGGTGAGGGCGCCCTTGAGCTGCCCGCTGCGGGCGGCCATCAGCCGGGCCAGACCCTCCTGGTCGACCTCGAGGGCGTCGGGCCCGAGCCGCGCGATCCCCGGCACCTCCGACGGCGACCGCACGACGTACACCGCCAGCCCCTTGCGGGTGCCCTGCTCGGTGAGGTCGAAGCCGTTGCCGTCGTCGAGGTGCACGCGCAGGGCCAGCGGCCCCTTTCCCGGCTTGGGCGGGGCGGGGGGCAGGGCGTTGCGCCAGTGCAGCCAGCCGGCCCGGGCCAGGTGGACGACGAGGTGCAGGCCCGACACGTCGAGATCGAGGAACTTGCCGTGCCGGCTGGCACCGGTGACCTCGAGCCCGGCCAGCGCGC
>NZ_SPQM01000181.1 GCF_004570345.1 Blastococcus sp. CT_GayMR20
GTCGCCGTCGAACACCCGCTGGACGGCGGCGGCGAGCGGCACCCGGTCCAGCGTCATGTCCGCCTCCTCGTGCTCGACCGTGAAGCCCTCGGGCCGGTCGGCGGCGCCGAGGCCCTCGGCCAGGTAGATCGACACCTCCTCGTCGCTGAAGCCGGGCGAGCTGTAGATCGTCGCCAGCAGCGACCAGCGGTCCGCCGCGAGGAGCGCCTCCTCGGCCAGCTCGCGCTTCGCCGTCTCCAGCGGCGGCTCGCCGTCGGCGTCCCGCAACCCGGCCGGCAGCTCCCAGAGGTGCCGGCCGAACGGGTGGCGGTACTGCCGGAGCAGGAGCACCCGGTCCTCGTCGTCCAGGGCCACGATCGCGACCGCGCCGCGGTGCGTGACGACCTCCCGGACGCTGTCGCCGCCGCCAGGCATCGCGACGGTGTCCCGGCGCAGGGAGATGACCCGCCCGTCGTACACCGTCTCGCTGCCGAGCACGCCGTACTCGTGCGGTGCCGACGCGTCGGCCATCAGATGCCGACCTTCTCGCCCTCGTCCAACGGCAGCCGCGCCGACTCCTGGTAGTCGATGGCCGCCTGCACGAACGCCGCGAACAGCGGGTGGGGGCGCGTCGGGCGGCTCTTCAGCTCGGGATGCGCCTGGGTGCCCACGTAGAACGGGTGGCGGTCACCGGGCAGCTCGGCGAACTCGACCAGCAGCCCGTCCGGCGACGTGCCGGAGAAGACCAGGCCGGCCTCGCTCAGCTGGTCCCGGTAGGCGTTGGCGACCTCGTAGCGGTGACGGTGCCGCTCGGTGACCTCGGTCGAGCCGTAGGCGGCCTCGGCCACCGACCCCTTCTGCAGGCTGGCCGGGTAGCTGCCCAGCCGCATCGTCCCGCCGAGGTCGCGCTCACCGGCGACGACGTCGACCTGGCTGGCCATGGTCGCGATGACGGCGTCCGGCGTCTCGGGGTCGAACTCCGCCGAGTTGGCCTTCTCCAGGCCGGCGACGTTGCGGGCGTACTCGATGACCATGCACTGCAGCCCCAGGCACAGGCCCAGCGTCGGGATGCCGTTGGTGCGCGTGTACTTCAGCGCCCCGAGCTTGCCCTCGATGCCGCGGACGCCGAACCCGCCCGGCACGCAGACGCCGTCGACACCGGCGAGCGCGTGCGCCGCACCCTCCGGGGTGGAGCAGTCGTCCGACGGCACCCAGCGGATCTGTACCCGGCTGCGGTGGGCGAATCCGCCGGCGCGCAGGGCCTCGGTGACCGACAGGTAGGCGTCGGGCAGGTCGATGTACTTGCCGACCAGCGCGATCGTCACCGTCTCCTTGGGCGCGTGCACCCGGTCGAGGAGGTCGCCCCACACGGTCCAGTCGACGTCCCGGAACGGCAGGCCGAGCCGGCGGACGACGTAGGCGTCCAGGCCCTCCCGGTGCAGCACCTTCGGGATGTCGTAGATCGACGGTGCGTCGGCGCAGGAGATGACGCCCTCGGCGTCGACGTCGCACATGAGGCTGATCTTGCGCTTGAGGGCGGTGCCGATCTCGCGGTCCGAGCGGCAGACCAGCGCGTCGGGCTGGATGCCGATGCTGCGCAGGGCGGCGACGGAGTGCTGGGTCGGCTTGGTCTTCAGCTCACCGGACGGCGCGATGTAGGGCACCAGCGAGATGTGCAGGAAGAAGCAGTTGTCCCGGCCGATCTCGTGCCGCACCTGGCGGGCGGCCTCCAGGAACGGCAGCGACTCGATGTCGCCCACGGTGCCGCCGATCTCGGTGATGACGACATCTATCCGGTCGTGGCCCCCCGGCTCCGACCCCTCGCCGCCGGCCATGATCCGCGACTTGATCTCGTTGGTGATGTGCGGGATGACCTGCACCGTGTCGCCGAGGTACTCCCCGCGCCGCTCCCTGGCGATCACGTTCGAGTAGACCTGGCCGGTCGTGACGTTGGCCCGGCCGGACAGGTCGGTGTCGAGGAACCGCTCGTAGTGGCCGATGTCGAGGTCGGTCTCGGCGCCGTCCTCGGTGACGAAGACCTCACCGTGCTGGAACGGGTTCATCGTCCCGGGGTCGACGTTGAGATAGGGGTCGAGCTTCTGCATCGTGACCCGGAGGCCACGGCTGGACAGCAGGGCACCGAGCGAACTCGCTGTCAGTCCCTTGCCGAGAGAGGACACAACGCCGCCGGTGACGAAGACGAACTTCGTGGGCTGGGAGTTGTGCAGAAGGCCCGCGTTCCGGGAGTGATCACGTGTTCCAGACGGTCGATCCACGGGATACGACCGTAACACGTTCCGCTCCCTCGGCCGGACCGGAGCGCGGAGTTCCTCCCGTCTCGACACCACCCTTGCCGGTTCCCCCGCTCGGGGTGCCCGCGGCCAGCCACACGGTCAGCGGGACGAGCAGGGCGGCGGCGGCGGCGGGCAGCGCGACGCCGGAGTCGTTCACCGCCGCGCCGATCACCAGGCTCAGCAGGCCGGCCAGCAGCCCCGACCGCAGCACGGCGACGTCCTCGCCGTGCAGACCCGCCGGGCCGCCGCCTGCCGGGCTTCGCAGGAGCCCGCCGGGGCGGACCAGCCAGACGGCCGCCACGATCGCCACCGGCAGCATCCAGGCCAGCGGGCTGCGCGTCAGGATGTCGAGGTTGGCCTGGCCCTTGCGGCTGATCACCGTCCACGCCTCGCCGGTGAGCACCTGCTCGACGAAGCGGCCGAGGTGGGTGCGGTCGGCGGCCGGCCGCAGCCAGTCGAGGTACGCCAGCGTGCCGACCGTCACCACGGCGGCCGCGAGGATCGCCACGAGGCGGACGACGGTCACCCGGATGTGGGTCAGCAGCATCGCCAGCAGCAGGAAGCCCGGCAGCGCCGCCAGCACCCCGCCGAAGTCGCGGCCGAGCCCGGGTGCCCCGATCAGCAGGACCGTCGCCACCCCGATCGCCAGGACCGTCCCGCCGGTCGCCACCCGCGCCCGATCGGGCGCGACCCGGCGGCCCACGGCGCTGGCGAGCGCGGCGGTGACGAGGAGCGCGCTGACCGACAGCAGGCCGAAGCTCAGGTTGCCGTAGCCGGTGAAGCGGCCGGCGACGATCGCGTCGTAGCCCAGGAGACCGTTGAGCTCGAGCCGCGATCCGGTGAGCACGTCTCCCACCAGCGTCCCGAACGTCAGCGCGAGGACGGCGAGCGGCGGCCCCAGCCGGTGCCGCCGCCAGGGCCCCCCGAGGGCGACGGCGAGGACGACGAGGTCGGCACCCAGTACGGCGGCCGAGAGCGCCAGCGCCGGAACGCCCGAGCGCTCCCAGGGGACGAACCCCGCGAGGTAGGTGGCGACCGGAAGCCCTGCCGCGGCGATCGCGAGCACCCGCAGCGCGCGCCGGCCCAGGGCCGACGGGCGCGACGGCAGGCGGGGCACGCCGCCGAGCAGCAGCATCCCGAGGCTGACCACCACCGCCGAGACGATCACGAGCGTCCAGAAGAAGAACCCGGTGTTGCGGTGGTGGATCGTGGCCGCCGTGTTGACGGCCTCGAGGTCGGTGACGGCGCTCTCCAGCGCGGGGCGCTCCCCGGTGGCGTGCAGCGGCTGGCCGTTCATCGAGGCCGGCTGTTCCAGGCCCAGCGCCTGCAGGGCCGTGGGCGCCACGTCGATGAGCTGACCGAAGGGCGCCCGGCCGGTGCTCGCGGAGGTCAGCCACGCGTCCGCGGTGAAGCCCGGACCGGATGCCATCCCCACGTGCAGCTGCGGTCGGCCGTCGTTGACCTCGGAGATGCCGGCGAGGAGGAGCAGCGTCTCCCCCGGCATCGTGGCCAGGGCGGCGCGGAGCTGCCCGACCACCTGGTCGATCCGCAGCAGCGCGGCGGCCCGCGGCTCGGGGTCGGTGCCGTCGTCGGTCTTCTCCGCACCCGGCCTCCCGGCGTCGGTGAGCTGGTTCAGGGTGACCAGCGCCAGGGGGCAGCCCGACAGGACCTGGGCCAGCGGGGCAGGGTCGGAGGGCAGGGTGTCGGCCCGGGTGATCGCGACGCCCGGCGCCGCGGCGGCGAGCGTGGCCGCCCGCCCCGACACCGTGGCGCACCCGACGGCCTCGCCCAGGGCGCCGGGCTCGGCGCCGAACCGGGCGGTGCCCTCGTCGGCCGCCGTCCTCTGCACCGTCGCCTCGGGCTCCTGGAGGGCGAGCTTGGCCGCCCGTTCCTGCAGGCCGCAGTAGGACAGCGAGGTGTCCACCTGCTGCTCGGGCACGGTGCCGTCCGCGGGCGGCGGGATCGTCGGCGCGGCCGGGTCCTCAGGCAGCGGCACGGTGGGCAGCGGCACCGGGGGCAGGCCCTCGTCGGGCCCGGGGACGCGTGCGCGGTTGCCGGCGCCCAGGGTGGCCCAGCCGTCCAGGACGCAGGTCGTCGAGCGGGCGGCTCGCACGGACATCGCCCCGATCGTGGAGTCGCCCGCGAGCGCCCAGAGCTCGGGGGTGCCCTGCGGGTCGACGTCCGTCCAGGTCAGGCCGGGCACGCCGACCACGACCACCCGGTCGGCCGCCGTAGCGGCGCCGTCGTCGGCCGCGCCCGCCTGCGCGGGCAGGCCGAGCAGCACGCCCAGGAGCACGACCAGGAGGACGACGCCGCGGCTCATGGGGAACCGGCTGGGGGTGCGCCGAGCAGTTCGCGGTAGACGGCGACGAGCTGGCGCGCGGCGGCCTCCTCGTCCGGCCAGTTGTCCGCCTGCCGTCGTCCGGCCTCGGCCAGCCCGGCGGCGTGCGCGGGATCGGCGAGGACCCGGACGACGGCGTCGGCGAGTGCCCAGGCGTCCCCGACCGGGACCAGATCTGCGCCCGACCCCAGCAGTTCGGGCAGGCCCCCGGCGCGGGTCGACACCAGCGGCGTGCCGGCACGCAGCGCCTCCTGGGCGGTGAACGGGCTGCCCTCCCACCGCGACGGCAGGACGCACAGGTCCGCGGCACCGAGCAGGTCGGCGACGTCCTCCCGCCGGCCGAGCAGCAGGACGGGGAGGCGGGCGGCACGGATGCGCTCGCTGAGCTCCTCCTCGAGCGGCCCGTCGCCGGCGATCGCGACCAGGGGCGCGGGGGACAGCCGGCCGTCGGCCTCCCACGTCGCCACGGCGTCCAGGAGGACGTCGTAGCCCTTCTGCGGGTGCAGCCGCCCGACGGCGAGGACGAGCGGCCGCCCCTCGTCGAGGCCCAGCTCCTCGCGCACCTCGGCGCGGGTGCGGGTCGCCGGCGGTCGCGGCGGCGCCACGGCGGGGACGACGCGGACGTCACGGGCACCGGCCTTGCGGGCGTTGGCGGCCAGGTCGCTGGAGACCGCCAGGACCATGTCGGCGGCGCGGATCGTCGTCCGCTCGGCTGCCCGCAGCACGCGCTGCAGCGGTCCGGCGTCCTCGAGGATCGCGTTGTGCAGGGTGAGGACGAGCGGGCGGGACCGCTCCCCCGACAGCCGGCGCGCGGTCGCGGCGACGAGCCCGGCACGGAGCCCGTGGGCGTGGACGAGATCGGCCCCGGCGAGCGCCCGGCGGAGCTGGAGGACGGCGCGGCTGTCGGCGAGCGGGGCGAGCCCGGTGGAGATGCCGACGGGGACGAAGTCGGCGCCGGCCGCACGGAACCCGAAGAGCTCCTCCGTGGCGGGGGCACCGCAGACGCGCACGGTGGCGCCGGCGGCACGGACGGCGGGCACCAGCGAGCGGACGTGGGTGCCGACCCCGCCCGCGCTCGTGGCCAGCACCTCGACGACTGAGCGGCCGTGCAGGGGCGACCGCTCAGCCACCGTGCACCTCCTGCCGTTCGGGCGCGCGCAACGCCTGGAGAGCGGCGGTCAGGGGGCCGCGCGCCGTCCCCATCATGACGGTCAGTGCCATCACGAGCGCGATCCCGCTCACCAGGACGCCGACGCCCACGGCGGCCGGTACGCCCGAGTCCGGTACCGGATCGGCGTCCAGGGCGCGGGCCGTGAGCAGCCCGGCGGCGGCACCGAGAGCCGCACCGGCCAGCGCGGCCGTGCCGCTCCGGGCGACACCGGTCAGCGCTCCGGGGCCGGCCGTGCGCGCGACGACCGCGAGCAGCGACAGCCCGGCGACCGTGACGCCGATGCTGTGCCCGGCGCCGAGGGCCAGCCCCCGGTCGTCGGCCGGCAGGACCTGGCTGAGGACGACGTCGGCGACGACGGCCAGCAGCCAGCCGCCGACGACGCACACGGTGGGCGCCTTCCAGAGACCCCGCGCGTACAGCGCCCGGGTGAGGACGGCGACCAGGGCGTAGCCCACGAGCCCCGACGCGAAGGCGATGATCGTGTCCCGCAGTGCAGCGACCACTGAGGACGGGGCGCCGGCCAGGAACACCCGGGCCATCGGGCCGGACACTGCGACCAGCACCCCGGCGGCCACGGCGGCCGTGGCGACGACGAGCACGGTCACGGGTGCCAGCGCGCGGCGGTAGCCGGGGTCGTCGCCGAGGTCGGCCCGCTCCGCCAGGCCCGGGTAGGCCGAGGTGGCCAGCGGCACCGCCAGCGCGGCCCACGGCACGAGGAAGAGGGTGAGGCCGGCGGCGTAGACCACCTGCGTGCCGTCGGGGCCGTCGTTGGCCAGCCGGATGGCCACCGCGGCGAGCAGCTGCTGCCCGGCGAGGGTGAGCACCCCGGCGAGGGCGAGCCGCCGGACGCGGGGCGCGGCGCCGACCGGGAACCGCAGGGACGGGCGCAGGCCGAGGTGCAGCCTCCGCAGCGGCACGAGCAGGCACAGGCTGAGCGCCACCACGCCCAGGGTGGTCCCGACCCCGAGCACGAGCTCTGCGTCCCGCGACAGGTCGTCGACCTCCGGGCTCCCGTCGAGCCACGCGAACAGCAGGTAGGCGCCCGCGACGAGGAGGCTGGACAGCAGCGGCGCCAGCGCCGGCCCGGCGAACCGCCGGTGGGCCTGCAGGACTCCGGTGAGCACGATGCCGATGCCGTAGAGGACCACCTGCGGGGCGAAGACGAGCAGGAAACGGGCGGCGAGCTCGATCTGCGCGTCGTCCCCGTTGCCCAGCAGCAGCCGGGCGATGGGCTCGGCGAAGACCGCGACGAGGACCGCCAGCGGCGTCAGGATCAGCAGGCTCCAGCCCAGCAGGGCCGAGGCCGTGCGCCGCACCTGCTCGCGGTCGCCGGTGGCGACGCCGCCGGCGAGCATCGGGACGACGAGAGCTGCCAGCGCCCCGCCCGCGACCACCTCGAACACGATGTTCGGGACGTTGTTGGCCGCGAGGTAGGTGTCCCCCGTGCTGTCGGCGCCGACGGTGTTGGTGAAGACCAGCGTGCGGCCGAACCCGGCCAGCCGGGCGAGCAGGGTGAGGACGGCGATCAGGGCCGCCGCGCCGGCGACCCCCTGGGCGACCTTCCGCGCAGTCACGAGGGCAGGCGGCCGAGCCGGTCCAGTTCGCGCAAGCCGGGCGTCGCCTCGATGACCGTCGTGAAGCTCACCCTCTCGCTGGCGAGGGTGAGCGCCACGACGACGGCGAGCAGGGCCGCGCGGGGGCCCCGTCCGGGGATGGACGCCAGCCGGAGCCCGAGCAGCGCACCCACGGCGTTCGCGCCCGCGTCGCCGAGCATCACCCGCTCGCCCAGGTCGTCGGGCAGCACGGCGAGCGTGGCGCCGAGGGGGCCGGCGACCAGCCCACCGGCCGGACCGCCGACGCTCGCCGCGGCGGCCAGCGACGCCACCTTGCCGGCGCGACCCGGCCGGAGGTCGAGCAGGTTGACCAGGTTCGCGGTGCCGGCCACCAGGCCGGTGGTGAGTACCCCGTCGACCAGGGCGGAGGGTCCGCGCCCCGACCGGGTGAGGACGGCGGAGACCGCGGCGGCCGCGCCGATCCCGGCCACCTTCACCGCACCGGCCGACACGCGACCGGCGCGCAACGCGGCGAGGTGTCCGGCGAGGCCCTTGTCGCGGGCCTGCT